>JAZUBG010000223.1:0-6495 GCA_045638405.1 Eubacteriales bacterium
GCCGTGCCCCACGGGTTTCCGTAGGGCGGGGGCTTGCTCCCGCCGATTGTTCAGTTGTTATGATATACTACAAAACCATTTGCAGTTTTACCCCTGCTTGCCGTCCCAGATATCTCTGTGAGCCTTAACTTCGTTGTTGAAGCGGTAGATCACCGTTGCAACTTCTGCACGGGTGATGGTGTCCTGCGGAGCGAGAAGGTTACCGGGTTTGCCGTTAATAATCCCCTCTGCAACTGCCCAAGATATAGCGTCATGTGCCCAGTCGGAAACGGAGTCGCTGTCGGCGTATGCGGAGTAATCAACTCTCGCAGAAGTGTCAACTTCAAGATACTCGGTGTATCTGTAGAGCATAGCGGCGAATTCTTCACGGGTGATTGTGCGGTCGGGGGCGAAGCAATCGCCGCCAACACCGTTGATGATACCGTTTTCGTACGCCCACTGTGCTGCGGGAGTGTAATTCTGTCCGTCGGGTACGTCTACGAAAATCTCGCTTTGGGATTCTTTGTACCCTCTTAGAACATCATAGCTCCCATTGTAACGACAAAGAAGCAATGCTACGTCAGAACGTGGTGCAGGTGCCTCACCTTCAAAGCTTTCGTACTCTCCGCCAAAATAATATACAGACCCGTTAAAGTACTTGTTCACAGTAAGTCTTTTCATCAGACCTTCTTCGAGAACGAATTCTCTGGCTTCTTTGTACCAGACGTCATCTCTGTCAACGATCTGTGGTGGGGGAGTGCCATCATAATACGTTGCCGCAAACGCATTGACCGACAAAACTGCGACCATTGTCAACATAAGAACAAATGCTAAAATCTTTTTCATGAAAATTCACTCCTTTGTTTAGAGATTAAGTATGTAATTCGGGTTTCTATGGCTTTTCACCTATTAGACGTATCAAACAGGCAAAAACATACGGTGAAAATGAAAAAAATTTATATTTCTCCATCGGTATCACCTCTTTATTTGAGTTTTAGGCATGCTTTTCTGCTTATATTATACTGTATTTAGATGTATTTGTCGATTGTTTTTTTTGTTTTGGACACTTTTTTTGTGCGATGTGACCATATACTGTGCAGGGCATTTGTTTTATAACACTTATCGTTCTAAAAACACAAAAAACTTACAGCTGACAAAAACTTATTTACACAAACCGAAAAGTATGGTATACTAACCATATATGACTATTTTTCAGGAGGTTACAATGATTAAAATAGAAAGAAGCAGCGCAATGAACTTTGATAACGCTATCAGAGGCGCAAGAAATCCCCTTAACAGCTGGGCAAAGAGCGACAGCTATTACGATGAAAACGGAAAATTCGTTATGGGAGAAGCGGATCTTGCCTTCGGCGCGCGTCTTGTAGGCGCGGGCAGCGACCACAGAAAGTTCATCAGACAGATATTCGTGTCTGTTGACATCACAGCTCCCCTTTACTGGTGGAAGGAGTTTGATACCTACAAGGTAGGCACCGTTGCAAACTCCACAAGTACTATGCACAAGATCCACGCCAAGAGCTTTGACAGAGAGGATTTCAGCTGCGATAAGATGTCACCTAAGGCACTCTCTTGTCTCGATTCCGTGATCGCTTGCCTTGAAGAAGCAAGAGTGGCTTTCGTTGAGACCAAGGATAAAGCTCACTGGCACGATATGATCCAGCTTCTTCCCTCAAGCTACAATCAAATGCGTACGGTTACCCTTAACTACGAAAACCTCATCAACATCTACAACGCAAGACACGCTCACAAGCTTGACGAATGGCACGTGCTCTGTGACTGGATCATGAGCCTTCCCTATGCGGAGCATCTTATCGCTCCCGCACTCAGAGTAAATAAAGACTGATGGCTAAAGTAAGAGAATATACTGCCTCTGAGAGGGTGAAAATAGGCAGAAACGCGGGTATTGTCGGAATCGGTGCTAATCTTGTCCTTTTCGCTATGAAGCTTACGGCAGGTCTGCTTTCAGCGAGTATTTCGATCATCGCCGATGCGGTAAATAACCTCACCGATGCTCTTTCATCGGTTATCGTTATGGTAGGCTACATTCTTTCGGGTAAGCCTGCGGACAGAAAGCATCCCTACGGTCACGCGAGAATAGAGTATCTTTGTACACTGTTTATTTCCATTATCATCACTTTCCTCGGATTTGAACTGCTGAGAAGCTCCGTTGAAAGCCTCATTTCTCCTTCCGAAGCGGCGGTCTTTGAAACTGTCAGTATTGTGATAATGGCGCTGTCCATTGTCATAAAACTCAGCCTTGCCATTTTCTATAAGGCGGTGGGAAAGAAGATCTCATCATCATCTCTTAATGCTTCTGCGGTTGACAGTCTTGGTGACGTATGCGCAACAGCGGCGGTTATCGCAGGAATGTTCCTTTCGCGCTTCTTCGGTCCCGCAACGGACAGCGTTCTCGGCTGTCTTATCGCGGTGTACATTTTCGTGATGGGTGTTAAGCTTATCGGTGAAGCATCCGACACGCTTCTCGGCACAGCGCCCGAAAAGGATACGGTGGAAAAGGTGACTGAGAAACTGCTGTCGTATGACGGGGTTCTCGGTATCCATGACCTGATGCTTCACAATTACGGAGAGGGAAGATTTTTCGCCTCCGTTCACGTTGAAATTGATTCAAGAGAAGATATTATGCTCAGTCATGATAAAATAGACAATATTGAGCATGATTTTCTCCGCGAGATGGGAATACACCTCGTTATTCACCTTGACCCCGTCTGTGTAGGAGACGAGAGGGTAGATGCCCTTATGGAGAGGGTAAAGCGTCTGCTCGGAGAAATAGGTGGGAAACTCGGTGTCACGGTTTCAATGCACGACTTCCGTACTGTGTTCGGTGTGACTCACACCAATCTGATTTTCGACGTTGTGGTTCCTTTTGAACTTAAGACGTCCGAAAAGGATCTTGTAGCCATGATAAAGGACGGCGTTGACGGCTTTGAAGCCGAAGGATTCGGAAAATGCTTTGCGGTTGTGACGGTAGACCGCGACCTTACGGGGACGATATAAAAACACTGTATAAAAACTCCTTCCCACGAGGGAAGGAGTTAAAGCTTATTCTTCTTTCAGTAAATATCCTGCTCCGCGCACGTTTACAAGAAAGCCTTCGCCGAGTATTTCACTTAGCTTGCGTCTAAGGTAACTTACGTAAACGTCGGGTACATTGGTGCCGTCGGTGTCTTTCCACAGTCTGTGTCTCAGTTCTTCCCGTGAGACGGGTTTGCCTTTCGCTTCGCGGAGAACGAGATAGAGCTCCGACTCTTTTTCGGTGAGAGTGACACTTTTGCCGTCTTTGGTAAGAATGCGTGACGTACTGTCGTAAACCGAAGCTGCGGAGCGCGGAAAGATAATATTTTCAGGGCGTGACAGCCTGCGAAGTGCATCTTCAAGCAGTCTGACTGACACAGGACGGCACAGAGGTATGTATCTGTCTTGATACTTGCGAGAGTTTTCTTCGTGAAGTTTTCCCGAAGCGTACGATTCATCCGGGTATATTACGATAAGCTTTTCAGTATTTGGAGGTATATCTTCTTTCTCCGAGCATACGGTAATGAGGGAAGATGCGGCATCGTCATTGCGGGATGCCAACGCTTTTATCATACGGTCAAGTATCTCATCCCCTGTGTTTATATGTAACATCTTTATCACCTCACAACTTTGATTATTCTTAAAACAGTATAACACACAGCATTGCTGTATGTCAATACGAATGATCGTTCCGCTTTTTTCATAAAATTGACTGAGGGGAGTGGTCACGTGAATGTTTTTGTTTTTGTATGCGCGCTTCTTATGATATTTGTCAACGGAGCGACGGATACTCCGGGGTGTATTGCCGGGGCGGTTGTTTCAGGCTCTCTCGGTTACAGAGACGCATCTGCTCTGTGTGCTATAGGTAACGTTATAGGAACTGTGGCGTCATGTGTATTTTTTCCTCAGGTAGCAAGAACGGTAACATCTCTTGCAGAACTACCCGCCTTCGGGATCGTGTCTTCCATCATTGCTGCAGTGGCATTTTCGTCAGTCGCATGGGTATTCGGTATTCCCACCAGTGAGAGTCACGGACTTATTGCTTCCATCGGCGGAGCCTTGCTTTATTTGAGGGGATACGTAGGTGTGACGTTTGCCGGAATCGTAAGTCTCAGTTTTCTTTCGTGTGCTGTAGGAGCTTTGACAGGTTATTCCTTAATGTTTATCTTAAAACACAAGGTGATTTCGGAAAAACGTTACCCGTATGCTATTTCTTTTGCGTCACTGGGATCGTCATTTTGCCACGGGGCGCAGGACGGACAGAAATTTGCGGCACTTCTTGCGTTGGCTGTAACGGGTGGAAGACTCAGTCGTGGAATCACACTGCTTGCGGCGGCGGTTTTGGGATTTGGATGCTTTTTCGGCGGTAAAAAGATGATAAATAAGCTTGGTGGAGAGCTTGCGGGAGAGTTCAGGCCTGCTGAGGCAGTTTCCTCCGACACAGCGGCGTTTATCTGTACCGTGGTTTCAAGTATTGCGGGTATTCCTGTCAGTACAACTTATATGAAAACTTTCGCTATGGTCGGCGCGGCGAGAGCAGGAAACAGAAAAGCCGACGTTAAAACTCTCGGAGAGTTGATTTTCGCCTGGATACTTACTTACCCTGTATGTATGGCGCTGTCGTATGTGCTGTGTGCGGCGGTGTCACGCCTTGCGGGATGAGAGCAAACAATAAACTTACGGAAAGGGATAAACGATGGAGAATAGTCTTAATAACACCTGTTTTTTTACGGGGCACAGAACCATACCTAAAAAAGATATGACACATCTTACGTCTGTCCTTGACGGTAAGATCCGTGAGCTTATCGCAGAAGGATGTGTCAATTTTATCTGCGGCGGTGCCGTGGGATTTGATACCTTGGCGGCGTGTCGTGTGATAGTTGCTAAGAAATATTTTGCCGATGTGAAGCTGATTCTCCTTCTTCCTTGCAGAGATCAGACGGCGCGCTGGAAAAACGGATATGACATTGCACTTTATCAGCGAATCAAGGGATATGCCGATAAGATAATATACGCCGCGGACACGTATACGTCCGGCTGTATGCATCTGAGAAACAGAATGATGGCGGATATGAGCCGATATTGTGTGGCTTATTACAATAATTCTCCTTCAGGAGGCACCGCGTATACGGTAAGATATGCAAGGGAAACGGGTAAAAACGTGATAAATTTGCACGATATTCTGAAAATGAACGACGAAGCATAAAAAATGTGATTTAGTCAAATTTTGTTCACATTTTTGAGATATACTATATAGGATAAAGAAAAATAATTGCAAGTCAAATTGCAGAAGGGAAATATAATATGACACTTAAAGAAATCAGTGGCGCAAAGAAGAACAGACCCGTTCTTACCATCGTAATGGACGGTGTGGGTATTGCTCCCGCAAATGAAGCAAACGCAGTATCTCTCGCAAGAACTCCCAATCTTGACAGAATCATGAAGGAGTATCCCGTAATTGAGCTTAAGGCTCACGGTACAGCAGTAGGTCTTCCCTCTGACGACGACATGGGTAACTCCGAGGTAGGACACAACGCTCTTGGTAGCGGTCAGGTGTTCGCTCAGGGTGCAAAGCTCGTTTCTCAGAGCATTGAGAGCGAGAAGATTTTCAACTCTGCAGTATGGGCAGAGCTTACAGCGGCTCCCAAGGCAGACGCTACACTTCACTTTATCGGTCTTTTCTCCGACGGTAACGTACACAGCCATATAGATCACCTCAAGGCTATGATCGACAGAGCAAAGGCTGACGGTGTCCGCCGTGTAAGACTTCACATCCTTCTTGACGGACGTGACGTTGGCGAGACATCCGCTCTTGACTACGTAAATCCCTTTGAAGATTACCTCTCCTCTATCAGAAGCGACGATTTTGACGTTATGATCGCATCCGGCGGCGGACGTATGAACATCACAATGGACCGTTACGAAGCTAACTGGGCGATGGTTGAGCTCGGTTGGAAGACTCACGTTCTCGGTGAGGGCAGAACCTTTGCATCCGCTAAGGAAGCTATCGAAACATTCAGAGCAGAGACAGGCGTTATCGACCAGGATCTTCCTCCCTTCGTTATCGCAAAGGACGGCAAGCCCGTCGGTACTGTTGAGGACGGTGACAGCGTTGTATTCTTCAACTTCCGCGGCGACCGTGCTATCGAGATTTCCAAGACCTTTGAGGCAGGCGCAGATTTCGATAAATTTGACAGAGTAAGAGTTCCCTCCGTTGTATACGCAGGTATGCTTGAGTACGACGGCGACCTCCACATTCCTTCAAAGTACCTCGTATCTCCCCCCGAGATCACAAATACAATGGGTGAGTACCTCACCTCCGCAGGTATCAGCCAGTACGCAATCTCCGAGACACAGAAGTACGGTCACGTAACTTACTTCTGGAACGGTAACAAGAGCGGTAAGTTCTCCGAAGAGCTTGAGACTTACGTTGAGGTTCCCTCCGACATCGTTCCCTTTGAGCAG
>JAZUBG010000224.1:0-11093 GCA_045638405.1 Eubacteriales bacterium
AGAGAAGCTGACGCTGTCCCTGAGAAAGATTTGCACCATTTTCGGTGAGCATAGTAGAGTACCCTTCGGGAAGACGGGTAATAAAGTCGTCTGCTCCCGCAAGTTTTGCCGCCGCGATACACTCTTCGTCAGTAGCATCAAGCTTACCGTAACGGATATTATCCATTACAGTACCCGTAAAGAGGTTAGTATCCTGAAGGATCATGCCAAGTGCTCTTCTTAGGTCGGATTTTTTGATCTTATTAACGTTGATACCGTCATAACGTACCTTACCGTCCGCAATATCGTAAAATCTGTTAAGAAGGTTTGTGATCGTAGTCTTACCTGCACCCGTTGCACCGACGAACGCCACTTTCTGACCGGGTTTAGCGCAAAGAGAAACGTCGTGAAGAACAGTTTTACCCTCAACGTATGCAAAGTCAACACTATCAAGAACAACATTACCTTCAAGGCGTGTATAAGTAAGTGTACCGTCTGAGTGAGGATGCTTCCATGCCCACATTTCGGTTCTTTCTTCACACTCAACAAGTTCCCCGTTCTCTTCTCTTACATTCACAAGAGTTACATAACCGCTGTCCTGTTCACTTTCCTCGTCAAGAAGGGTGAAGATTCGGTCAGCACCCGCAAGACCCATAACAATTGAGTTTACCTGGTTTGAAACCTGGTTGATGTTTGAAGAAAACTGTTTTGTAATATTAAGGAAAGGTACAACAAGGCTGATACCGAATACCATTCCGCTTATGGAAAGATTGGGAATATCAGTTACCATGAAAATTCCACCCGCGATAGCTACAACTACGTAAAGGATGTTACCTAAGTTATTAAGTACCGGGCCGAGAATATTTGCGTACTTGTTAGCCTTTTCAGCTTCTCTGCAAAGCGCATCGTTAATTCTGTCAAAATCCTCCTTGCTTTCTTCCTCATGACAGAATACTTTGATAACCTTCTGACCGTGCATCATTTCTTCGGCGAAGCCTTCCATTTTACCTACAGCTTTCTGCTGAAGTATAAAATATTTTGCACTTCCTCCGCCTATCTTTTTCACGGCGATTGTCATAAATAATGCACCCAAAATAACAACAAGAGTCATCCATACACTGAAATAAAGCATAATGCAAAGGAGCGATATAACAGTTACTCCCGAAATCATTAGCTGAGGAATACTCTGTGAGATTAGCTGTCTAAGAGTATCAATATCGTTGGTATAAGTACTCATTACGTCGCCGTGGTTATGGGTATCGAAGAATTTAACGGGAAGAGTCTGCATTTTATCAAACATTTTCTGTCTCATCTTCTTCAGAACACCCTGAGTAAATATAGCTCCAAGCTGGTTATAAACGATTCCGATAGCAAGGGAGAATACATAGAGCACTATAAGTATTGATACTACCGAGATAATATCGCCTGCAGCTTCCTTCCATGAAGCACCTGCAGCAAGAGCAGTTTCAATTATTGCAACGACCTTCTGCATGAAGAACGACGGAAGTGAACTGATAACCGCATTTAAGATGATACAAACGATTATCACGGGAACCATAACGGGATAAAAGGACAGGACCGTTTTCAGAAGTCTGCCGAGCGTACCTTTACGTGCCTTGGGAGGTCCCATTTTTCCTCCCTTAGGAGGCATTTTCATCTTACCGTTCACTGCTCGTCACCTCCTGCTTTATTCTGTGAGAAGTAAATCTCACGGTACATTTCATTACTTTCAAGAAGTTCGCTGTGAGTGCCTACTGCCGCGATCCTACCGCCATCCATGATCACGATACGGTCAGCATCTTCTATCGATGCGGTTCTCTGAGCAATGATCAGTTTTGTAGTTTCGGGAATATAAGTCTTCATAGCATGACGTATCATTGCATCTGTTTTGGTATCAACGGCACTGGTAGAGTCGTCGAGTATCAGTATCTTCGGCTTCTTAAGAAGCGCTCTGGCAATACACAGTCTCTGCTTCTGACCGCCCGAAAGGTTCGCACCACCCTGTTCTACGTAGTAATCGTATTTATCAGGGAAGCTTGACACGAACTCGTCAGCACAGGACAGTTTACAAGCCTCAATGAGTTCTTCGTCGGTAGCTTCCTTATTACCCCAGCGAAGGTTTTCTTTAATTGTACCGGAAAACAGTACGTTCTTCTGAAGAACAACTGCTACGCTGTTTCTGAGAGTCTCAAGATCGTACTCGCGTACATCAAGGCCTCCGACCTTAACCGCACCTTCAGTAACGTCATAGAGACGTGAAATTAACTGTATGAGAGTAGACTTTGATGAACCCGTACCTCCGATGATACCGATCGTCTCTCCTGAACGAATTTTCAGATTTACATCTGAGAGAGACATTCTTTCAGCAGTCTCGGAATATCTAAAGCTTACATTATCAAACTCAATTGATCCGTCAGATACGGTCATTACTGCGTTTTCAGGAGAAGTAAGTGTTGACTTTTCGTTTATAACCTCAGCAATACGCTTACATGATTCAGCAGACAGAGTGAGAGTTACAAAGATCATAGAAATCATCATAAGACTCATCAGCATCATAACACTGTATGTAATAAGAGCTGACATTTGACCAACTTCAAGATCAGCACCCTTGGTTGAGATTACGATATAAGAACCGAAAAGCTGTACAAAAATCATTACACTGTACATGCAAAACTGCATAATCGGAGAATTGAACGCTAAAATACGTTCTGCTCTTGTAAAGTCGCGGCATACGTCACTTGCCGCACCGTTAAATTTTTCCGATTCGTGATTTTCTCTTACAAAAGACTTTACTACTCTTATACCCTTAATGTTCTCCTGAATTGAACTGTTAAGAGCATCGTATTTTTTAAAAACACTTTTAAAAATCGGGTGAGCATTTTTGATAATGAGAAAAAGGCCGAAGCTCAGCACGGGAACAACGAATAAGTAAATCATTGCCATTTTTCCGCCCATGATAAACGCCATGGTAAAAGAAAATATAAGCATAAACGGGGATCTGACTGCAATTCTTATAAGCATCATGAACGCCATCTGAACATTAGATACGTCTGTTGTAAGACGTGTAACAAGAGATGAGGTTGATATTTTATCGATATTGGCAAATGAATAGTCCTGAATGCTGTAGAACATATCATGTCGAAGGTTTCTCGCAAATCCGCAGGAAGCTTTTGCGCAGGTAAGTCCCGCAAGTACACCGAAGAGAAGTGACAGCATCGCCAGCACTACCAAAACTCCACCATACTTGAAGATAACACTGAGTTCACATCCATTCTGAATCTCACTAACAAGTCCCGCAATTATGAATGGTATAATACATTCGAGCACTACCTCAAGCGAGACAAAGATCGGAGTAACGATAGCTGAACGCTTATATTCTCTGATACTTTTAGCAAGCGTTTTGATCATTAAAATTTTCACCGTCCTTAAAATTTATATATAGATGAATTATATCAAATTTTGTTCTCTTAGTCAATGAGAGTTTGCAAACCCAACTATGTTTGTGATATATGTCAAAAAACAGCCCCGTACAACGAGGCTGTTTTTGACTATTAACAAGTTATCTGACAATATTTGTACTCTTAGCAAGAGCTTTGAATCTTTTGGATACGACAAGGTAACAAATGAACTGAACCGCTGCTGTTGCTACCCAGGACACGATATAAGAAACGTAGAGAGATTCGGGTGTATGGTAGAATCTGAACACCGTATATATCCATGTAATTCTGATACCGCAAACACCGACGATAGATACGATCATTGGCATCCATGGAGATCCCATACCCCTGAGCGCTCCCACCAAAACATCCATGATTCCGCAAATGAAGTACATTGTGCATATGATCTCAAGACGATTCATGCCGTATTTAACCACGTCTTCGGGAAGAATGCTCTGATCAGCTCCGGAAGTAGCCGTATAGAGTGACATGAGCTGTTCTCCGAATAGAAACGCCGCTCCGCCAACGACCAGTCCCACAATAATTACAGTGATAATACAGGTTCTGAATACCTTTGAAAGTCTTTCAAACTTCCCTGCTCCTATATTCTGTGACATGAAAGCAAGACAGGTGTGGTGCATAGAGTTCATCGCAACGTACACAAATCCTTCTACATTCGCCGCCGCGGCATTACCGGATACTACTGCAGATCCGAATGAATTAACGGAAGACTGAATGAGGATATTTGAAATGGAGAAAATCGATCCCTGAATTCCCGCAGGAATTCCGTTACGAAGCATTGCACCAAGTTTCGAAGGATAGATACGCATCTTACGGAACTCAAACTTGTAAACATCACTCGTACGCATCAAACAAATAACAACGGCAACAGCAGAAATGATCTGCGACGCAAGAGTTGCTATTGCCACACCTTCAACATCAAAATGAAAACCGATTACAAGTATGAGGTTTAAAATTACATTTACAAGCCCCGAAGCCATGAGAATGTAAAGAGGACGTTTAGTGTCACCGACTGCTCTGAGGATCGCCGCACCGAAGTTATAAATCATGAATGCGGGCATACCGAGGAAGTATATTCTAAGATATGTTGTTGCCTGATCGATAACGTCGGCAGGTGTGGACATTAAAGTAAGAGCAGGACGGGCAACGAGAAGTCCGATTACAAGAGTAACGACACCGCAGATAATACTCAGCGACATAGCACAATGAACAGACTCGTGGAGATTTCTTTTATCTCCCGCACCGTAAAAACGTGAAACGATAACGCTTGCACCTACGGAAAGACCAACGAAAACGTTTACAATAAGATTGACAAGTGCACCGTTAGAACCAACTGCCGCCAAAGCAGTGCCGCCTGCCCATTTAGCAACAACGATAATATCTGCAGCATTATACAAAAGCTGCAGGAGTCCGGTAAGGATCAGTGGAACGGCATAAAGTACTATATTTTTGAAAACAGGGCCGTCGCACATATTCACAGTTTGTCGTTTATTCATTATGTCCTCCGAAATTTGTAAAATTATAATTTATTATACTCCTAATTCTCAATAACTTCAAGCGGTACTTGAAATATTTTTTGTTTTCGTGTATAATAGACTGAGGATTTACACGAATTACTGAAAGGAATCAAAAAAATGATCTACAATGATTTTCTTGGAAACCGAGTTTCTCTTCTCGGCTTCGGCACTATGAGATTCCCGACAAAAGACGGAAAAATTGACTACGAGGATACCGAAGCGATGATCGACAAAGCTATCGCCGATGGTATAAATTATTTTGACACAGCATGGCCCTATCATTCGGGTGAATCGGAGGTTGTAACGGCAAAAATTCTGAAGAAATATCCCCGCGATTCATATTTTCTGGCTTCAAAGTATCCAGGTCACCAGACCGCTGAAGTATACGACCCTGCAGACATATTTGAAAAACAGCTTAAGAAATGTGATGTGGATTATTTTGACTACTACCTGCTTCATAACGTAAATGAAAACTGTATTGATGTTTACCGCGACAAAAAGTGGGGAATCATCGACTACTTCATCAAGCAAAAGGAGCTTGGCAGAATCCGCCATCTCGGTTTCTCAACACACGGCGGTGTCAAGATGATTTCCGATTTTCTTGATGAATACGGTGATCATATGGAATTCTGTCAGATTCAACACAACTATCTCGACGATAGTCTCCAGGATTCCAGAGGTAAATACGAGCTTCTGACATCCAAAGAAATTCCGATTATAGTCATGGAACCCGTACGCGGAGGAAAACTCGCAAAGCTTCCGAAAAAAACCGAAGAGGTAATGGAAGCACTCCGTCCCGGATGCAGTACAGCATCATGGGCATTCCGTTGGCTCATGAACTTCCCAAACGTCAAGGTAATACTTTCAGGAATGTCAGATATGACACAGCTCAACGACAATCTTGACACATTTTCTGAATTATCCCCTCTCAGCGGAAAAGAGTGTACTCTTCTTGAAGACGTAGCTCAGAGCATGAAGAACTGCCTTCCCTGTACATCCTGCCGTTACTGTATTGACGGTTGTCCCATGGGACTTGACATTCCGTATATGATTTCAATATACAATGAAATGGCTACGTTCCCGTCATTCATGGCAACTATGAGACTGGAAAGTTTACCTGAAGATAAGCTTCCTTCCGCGTGCATTTCATGCGGTGCTTGTACAAAGATCTGCCCTCAGAACATTGATATTCCCACTGCCCTCTCAAAGCTTCATGAAATGGCAAGTAATACCCCTCGCTGGGCAGACATTTGCCGCGAACGTGCAGCGGCACAAAAGTAAAAAGCAGACAAAGAGAAAACTTCACCGTAAAAAGTGAAGTTTTCAGGTTACTGACAAACCCTGTGCGTAGGCACAGGGTTTGTCAAATTATACAAAGATTAAATTTAAAGCAAAAGGGGATGCGCGCTCTGCGGAGCGCTTTTCGGACGAATAGGGGGATTTCGCCCTCTTCGGAGGTCGATTTAGGGCTTTGCCCTAAAAACCCACGACCTTTTGAAAAAGGTCGGTCAAAACTTTTATGCATTTTGTCAGCACAAGACCTTTGTCAGCAAACTGAAAACTTCACCGTAAAAAGTGAAGTTTTCTTTTTGTCTTATTTGTTTTCGTTACCAAGCACCCACGTATAAGTTACGGGATATATTTCATTTTTCGCAAAGCTTATTATCATTCTCGCACGAACAAACCACAGTACAACCAAACCTACACTGACAACCACAGTCCATGAATATGCTGTACCTGCAATGTCAAAATAACCTTCGGGAACAAAAGCACTGAAATCACCAAGGAATATTGCAAGCTTATTTATGATAAGGTTAAGGCCAAGAGCAATGTACATGAAGATATTCGAGAGTTTGAACATCTTATCAATCTTCTCTTCGTTCTCAGAAATAATAATAAGTTTTCTCTCTTCGGTGAATGAAGCTTCCTCAGCCGCCGAAGGGATATGTGATCTGATAGCTTTGTATAAGTAGCTGAACAGTATCGCAAACGCGATAATTTCAAGAGCAAATATTATAAGATTGATATTCGACACAATCATGAATTTACTGCGAGCTGATTCAAATCCAGGATGGAAGATATCCTCAAATTTAACATTCAGACTTTCGTTGTAATAGTTATTCTTCAGTATGGCAGTCCAAACGGAAAGTCCACCGAAAAGTCCTGTGGGGATAAGTGAAATGAGTACTTTTTTGGATTCTTTCGACAGAAGAACTGCGGATACTGTCACAAACAGTGCCGTAACGATCTGCGGGATTACAGAAAGGCCGTCACTGGTCGGATTGGCTGTGAGAATGACGGCAAGTGAGAGCATGATGAACACCGTTCTCATTCTTCTTGAAATAAAATATCTTGCGTTAGTCTGAAGGAAACGGTCGTGTTCTGCAGTGATCTTTTCCATAAAAGGTTTATCATGTCTTACACCTTTCATAAAAGATACCAGTCTGTAAATAAAGAACACGGAATAGATAAGAGTTACGGTGGCACCCAAAATATAGAGAAGCGGTCTGAATGCGTTATAATTAACGTACAGATCTTCTTTTATAAGCTGAGTAAATTCAGGTAAAGTAGCCGCCGCACTTCTGACAATATAAAAACCGATAAAAGTATTCTTAACACGGTCTATTTTGTCTTTCTTGACTGCTTTTCCGGTAGTATATGTACTCAGAATATACTCAGAATTGTACTTAACTCCGAGATTTTCAAATCCGTTGAAAAGGTGGTTTACAGCGAGGATAAAGAGAAGGCACTCTATAACTCCAAATGTAAATGAAAGAAGCAGATACCACGTGATGTCCTGATTTGAAAGAAGTACGAGAGCAAGAAGTTTCAGAAACTCGAGTCCGCAGAGTTTAATGAACATTCCGTAGGCATAGTTCATATCTTCATTTACGCGTGAAAGCTTAGCCATTCCGAGTGACACGAGGAAAAGACCTATAACGTCGGGGAAAATATCGATAATATTTAAATTGGGGTTAAAGAGGAAAAGTAATCCTATCGTAATTAATTTAAGTCCCATAAATATACCCTTTCGTGATCAACGTTTATTCTTTTTTTTCTTTTTCGGTATCTTGTGTCTGTTTGCATCCACGTAGTCTTTGGTATCTTTCATCATTTTCAGATTCTCAGCATTGGCTTTTTTCTGTGATTCGATATACCCTTGCTGAATTTTATTAATGAGCTTGAAACGGGTTTCCTTATACTGAGCTGTCTCTGCATAACGCTCCTCGGTTCCTTCAACATATAGACGGCAATATGCACTGTGGATGAACAGGAGATTCAGAATCATCCAGACCATTCTGTAAAAATACAGTATGGTATTAAAATATCCCTTAAGAACACCGTCCATAACGGGAGAAAACAGCAGAACGGCAACGTATATAAAATAATATACACAAATGATAATGAGGTTTCTTCTCGCTTTGGAAGCTAACTTATCGTCTTCAGCTCCCTTTGCCATATCAGCAATTGCCGTAAAGGTATATACGTGAAACATTAGTACAGATGCGGCAAGAACCGTATCAATTATTGAAGAGGCAACAATTCCAAGCTTAAGAAGAGAGGTAATTGCCGCAACAAAAGTTACAGCCGTATAAATGAATGCAGAAGGCAGTGCCTGTTTGAACTTATCGTTATAGGCAGATAGCTTCATCAAGGAATATACCATAAGCGGTGCACCGATAACGTCGGTAAAGAAATATACGTTTGATAAAGACGGAACGAAAGCGAGGAAATAACCTATCAGAAGTAGTCCGAATCCCATGACAGCCTCCGAAAATTAATCTTCATCTGCGGAAGTTGTACCCATACCGCAACACTTCTTATACTTCTTACCGCTTCCGCAAGGACAGGGATCGTTTCTGCCGACCTTCTGAGTTTTATTTACAACGGGCTTCTTCTGAACTGATTTACCTTCAGCACCCGCAAAACCTGCTGCAACAGGCTTTGCCACCTCAACACGCTTAAGTGTAGGCTTGGGAGTTGCGGAAAGTATCATTCTTACCGTATCGTCGCGGATATTAAGTACCATCTCGTCAAAGAAATCAGCCGCCGCAATACGGTATTCGGAAATGGGATTTCTCTGAGCGTATGCCTGGAGTCCGATGGTATCCATTACGGAATCCATAGCTTCGAGGTGATCCATCCACTTTCTGTCAACATTGATAAGGAGAGAAATTCTCTCAAGCTCACGCATCTGTTCTTCACCGAATACGTTCTTTTCCTTATCCTCATAAATTGCCATAGCACGGGAAATGAGGGTGTTTTTAACAGATTCAACAGCATCTGTGGCGTTGTCGGGCAGTTCCTTGAAATCGTCTTCAGTGCAAAGTAGTCCCTTATAACGTGAGATGAGGCCGCTGATATCCCAGTTTGCACTCTCAGGGTCATGAAGAGCATTAGCTACAGCATCACCTACAGTACCCTCGATCATGGAAATGATCTTAGCTCTGAGGTCACCGTTATCAAGAACCTCAGAACGCTGGCTGTAAATGATCTGTCTCTGCTGATTCATTACATCGTCATAAGCAAGGACGTTCTTACGTCTGTTAAAGTTCTGATCTTCAAGACGTTTCTGTGCGTTTTCTATCTGATTGGAAAGAATGCGTGCATCGATTGCTTCGTCTTCTTTAAGTCCGAGACGGTCAACTATGCCGATAATTCTGTCAGTACCAAAGAGACGCATAAGATCGTCTTCAAATGAGAGGAAGAAACGTGATTCACCGGGGTCACCCTGACGTCCGCTTCGACCGCGGAGCTGGTTATCGATTCGACGTGATTCGTGACGCTCAGTACCGATAACAAAGAGACCGCCTGCCTCACAAACCTTCTCAGCCTCGGGTTTGATTTTTTCCTGGAAACCTGTGTAAAGCTCTCTGAAGTAACGTCGCGCATCCATTACTGTTTCATCAACAGATTCGGAATAACCCGTAGCAAGAGCGATGATCGCCTCGTCATAGCCTTCTTTACGCATCTGAGACTTGGCAAGATATTCAGCGTTACCTCCAAGAAGAATGTCCGTACCTCGTCCTGCCATGTTTGTAGAAATAGTAACTGCTCCGAGACGGCCCGCCTGAGCTACGATATCTGCTTCTTTTTCGTGATACTTCGCATTAAGAACTGTATGAGGGATACCTGCTTTTTTTAGTTTAGCTGAAAGAGCTTCAGACTTTTCAATGGAAACCGTACCGACAAGAACGGGCTGTCCTTTTTCGTGACATTCCTTGATCTGACGGATAATTGCAATATCCTTTCCGTTCTTCGTCTTATAAACGGAATCGGAATGGTCGCGACGGATCATGGGCTTGTTTGTGGGTACAACTACAACGTCAAGGTTATAGATCTCGCGGAACTCGTTTTCCTCGGAGAGCGCAGTACCGGTCATACCGGAAAGCTTACCGTACATTCTGAAATAGTTCTGGAACGTAATGGTAGCGATAGTACGGTTCTCTTTACGGATAATAACTCCTTCCTTAGCTTCGATCGCCTGATGGAGACCGTCAGAATAACGTCTGCCGGGCATAAGACGACCTGTGAAAGTATCAACGATAAGGACTTCGTTATTCTTTACAACATAGTCGGTGTCACGCTTCATGATACCGTGAGCCTTGATAGCCTGATAGATATGGTGAGAGATGTTAGCATTAGCAGGGTCGGAAAGATTCTCTATACCAAAGAATTCTTCTGCTTTTCTTACACCTGAACTTGTAAGAGTAGTATTTCTCGCTTTCTCATCAACGATATAGTCGGCGTCGTCACTGATAGTATCGTGATCTTCCTTATTATCGATCTCCTTGATCACGTGGAACTTAAGATTTCTTGCGAATCTCTCAGCCATTTCGTAAAGAGGATCAACGTTACTTCCCTGACCCGAGATAATAAGAGGCGTTCTTGCTTCATCGATAAGGATAGAGTCCACCTCGTCAACAATAGCAAAGTTATGACCTCTCTGAACACGGTCCTCTTTATAGGTAACCATGTTATCTCTGAGGTAGTCAAAGCCGAACTCGTTATTTGTACCGTAAGTAATATCGCAGTTATATGCGTACTGTTTTTCAGCACGGTTTTCATCATGAACTACGAGACCCGTGGTAAGACCGAGGAATTCGTGAACTCTTCCCATTTCCTCGCAACCGAGTCT
>JAZUBG010000225.1:0-7536 GCA_045638405.1 Eubacteriales bacterium
AAGAAAATTTGAAATAACCGAGGTGGCGGAGGTTACAGTCTGTACGTAAGATGGTAAACGTACGTTGCGGGACTACACAAGCACCGTTCGTGCGGTGGTAGGCGGACGTTGCGGGGCGATCACATGGAAATGTCGCCCCTACAGGAGCCTGTGGGATTTCGAGATGACGTGCAATTGATGGGTAAACGCCAAATAACGCGGTAGCGGACTTGGCTGACTGTTTGCGGGAGATTAGGTGTACGTTATTTTATGTGGATTTAACCAATATAAAAAACGTCCGAAAAAGTATCGGCAATACTTCTTCGGACGTACTTTTTATTCATTTTGCGTTTTTTGCGAAAATCACTCATCAACTCCGCAGAATATACGGTTAAGCTTCATTTCCGTAAGGTATTCGTTCATTCCCTCGAATTTCGGAAGCTCTTTAAAGGTTCCGTCAGGATTGTAGATCATATCAAGATCATAATCAAAACTGAGACTCTTACCGTAAACAGACTCATTTCTCACGGTACAGTCATCAAGGATCTTTTCAAAAGATTCTCTGTCGATGTTCAACCTCTGAACAGTGGTGGGAATTGAAGGATAGATCCCACTGTTTGCAGTATTATCGTCGTAAATAGCCATAGCCATCATTTCTGAGTAGTATTCATACTTGAAATGAGATTCGATAAACTGGAAATGCTGAGATGTAATGGTCTTATCCATATGAGCGTCGATATTGGAATAGTACTCGCCAAGCTCGGCCTCGCTCATTGAATAGATCACGTCGGGGTCGAAGGTTGCATAATACACAATGTCTCCGTAGATAACAAAATCCTCACGGGACACCTTGAAGGTATCGATAAAGCTTTTGATATTGAAGTCGGGACAACGGCAGGTATCCTCTCCCGCAGACTCATTAAGAGACTCAATTGCAGATTTCGCCCACTCACCCGCCTTGTCGATTCCTATATATTCCACAAGGTGGAGGGGAATCATGTGATAGTCTCTGTGGTGGTACTGACACGCCACATCGATAAAGTATTCCCAGCCTGTTTTTTCTTCGGCAGAAACATCACCGTTACTTACTGCCGATCCGGAAGCTGCAGTAGTGGCAGACTCGCTTTTCATTTTAGAGCATGACGTAAGTGCGGCAATGCACAGAAACGCAAGGATTAAAAAAGAAACAAAGATTCGCATAAGCATATCCTCTGGTATATCTCGGAGTGGGACACATCGGTGCCCTATAGTAATAATATAACCTACGCGAGAGGAAAAGTCAATAAACTGTATGTAAACAAACAGAAATATGGGATGGGGAATTTTTTGTCTTACGCCCCATTTCTTAGGATGTTTTCACGATGCGTAACAAAGATACCCCTCAGATGTATATAACTGCTGAGTTGAATAAAAAATAACGGTACGCTCAAAAACGTACCGTTATTTTTCAGTTATCAGAAGTAATACTCGTCATCGTAATACTCATCGTCGGAGTACTCATCGTCGAAGTACTCATCGTCGAAGTACTCATCGTCATAGTACTCATCATCATAGTACTCATCATCATAGTACTCGTCATCGAAGTACTCGTCGTCGTAGTACTCGTCATCGAAGTACTCGTCATCGAACTGGTTCTGAGCGTTCATCATTTCTTCGATCTCTTTGTAGAGTACGGAGTTCTGAACAGTCTCTGCAAGCTCTTCAAAATCAGACTCGCTCATGGAGAAGATGTTGGTGTACTTAGGTGTCTTTTCAACCTTGCCGCCTGCCTTAACGGTGAGATTACATTCAAAATCAACGTCCTCGCCGTCTGCAACGATTGAAGAAATACCGAGAGTCAGAGATTTTTTGTCATACTTGAGAGTACCCTTTACCGTGAATACGTCTTCTCCGTCAGTCTTACCGCTGAAAGTAAACTTGCCATCCTTGTCTCTGATGAAGGAAGCTGAGATGTTCTCCACGTAATCGTAACTGTACTCGTCGTCTTCCTCATCTGTGTAGCTACTCTTGTTTTTACCTTCGATTTCAAAGCCGGTCTTGCCGTTCTTGTTTACGGTCTTGTATGTAAGAGTCGTCTCGTCAGCTGACTTGGAGTACTCACTTTCATGGTTATTGATGACGGTAAGCTTAATTTCACCGTCTGTGAACTCAAGCTTGAGAGACTCGTCTGAGGTATAGCTGGAGTATTCGTCTTCGTGGCTTTCCGAATTCGCAAATTCAATGCCTGCCAGCTTGCCGCTGTCCTTGTAGATGTAGAAGATGAAGGGAACAGACTCGCCCTCGGCCTCGTCAAGACTGTCAAGTGCATCCTCGAGAGCATCATCAATATCGGCACCGCTCAGCTCAAGGATAGAAGCGTACATTGTTTTGTAGTAATCAAAATACGCCTCAACGAAAGGCTTTGCGCTTTCGGGAGTGAAGTTGAAGGTGATCTTGTAGCCGTCCTTGTCACCGATCTTCTGAGCTTCTGTTTCGGCTTCGACGCCGCGTGCCGCCTCTGCGAGAGCCTTTGTGAACTTTTCAGCAGCCTTTTTGTTAGCTTCACCGTCGAGCAGTGATCCGAAGATTTCGGCGAAGTCGTCTATACCGATGCCAACTTCATCGCGGAAATCGTCCTTCATATCCTCAACGGAATCAAAGCCCATAGCCTCAAGGAGAGGTGAGCCTTCGAGATCCTCTTCAATGGTGCTGAGCTTCACGCCGTATGCACCGTCACCGAGAAGTGCGGGGATCTGAAGTACAATGTCATCACCGAGCCAGAGGTTAGCCTTAGCGGAGAAGCCTTCGTATCCTGCCTTAACTTCAGCAGAAGCCTCGCCCTTATTGCTGTCGACAACAGCGGAGAAACCGATCTCTGTACCGTCGGTTTCCATCTCGAAGTCGTAGCTTCCGGTGCCTTCAGCCACTTTTGCGAAAATTTCGGAAATCTCACTGAGACCGCCTGCGTAGTCGTCACCGAGAAGGGTAAACGCACCCGCTACCGCACCGTAGGGATCCTTATTGGGATCAACTTTAACGAAAGGCTTTTTTGTTTCGCCGTTTTCTTTTGTTTCTTCTGTCTTTTCAGAATTTTTCTTGCCGGTTTCTTTGTCATCACTGCACGCTGCGAGCATTGAGAAACACATTACGATTGCAAGAAGAAGGGATAAAAATCTGAGTTTGGTTTTCATATTGCAAACCTCCAAATATTTGGCGGTACTTTAAGTACTGCTGTTATCGTTATTATAGCATAGGATAAGACAAGAAGTCAATAGGTAATAATGTCCGATTGTTTTTTTGGACGTTGCTTTTGTAATCTTTTGGTGACCCGTAACGAACGGGTTAAATTCGCACGAAACGTGAGGATGATGCCCCTCCCCCTACTATGTGTTTGAACGTTCACCCATCAATTCTACGTGATCTCCGTCACCGCACGATAACGGACCGCCGGGGACGTCGGTCCCTACAATATCTGATTCCGTTCCGTCTTAACTCCGCACGAAAACCCGACGGATATAAGCCTTCTCCAGCGGAGAAGGGGGACCATTCATTCACTTCGTGAATTGGGAGTGGATGAGGAGAATCGGACGAACGTTCGGAAAAAGTCCTCCGCCCCTCTCAGTCAGCTTGCGCTGACAGCTCTCCCGACGGGAGAGCCTATGTCAAAGTATCCGATAAAATCCCGTTTTTCACACGGTGGAAAGCTACGTCCAATTTTGCATTATGCACTTTGCATTTTGCATTACAAGACACAGACACCGTCTGTGTCTTGTATCAGTATCTGCAGAGGATAGCCGCCAGCTCAGCTCTGGTGAGAGTGTCGTTTGGTGCAAGACGTGCACCCGTTTTACCCGTGATGATGCCACATTCCGCACACCACGCAAACGCATCGCGGTTCCAGTCGGCAAGCTCTGACGTGTCAACGAACGCGGAAAGGTCGGCTCTGCCGTCGGTGTCCTCGCCCATTGCTTCAGCAAATCGGTAAATGATCGCCGCGACCTCGCCTCTCGTTACAGCGCGGTCGGGAGCGAAGCTGTTTCCTCCAACACCGGTTGTAATACCGCACTGTGCCGCCCAGACAACCGCATCCGTGTACCACTGTCCGTCTGCTACGTCAACGAAATCACAGTCACCTTCGGGAGTGGGGTTTCCCGCAAGTCTCCAAAGAGTCGTAACCACCTGCGCACGGGACACTTCCATGTCGGGACTGAAGTTTCCGCCGCCCGTTCCGTTCATAATGCCCGTCTCAAAGCAGAAATTCACGTAGGGCATCGCCCAATGACTCTCGCTCATATCGTTAAAGGGGCTCTTGATACCGCTGATTATATACGCGGTATAGGTGAGCTCTGCGTCAAAATCCTCGAGTCCGTCCATGAACAGATATACCTCGCATCCGTCTAAGGTGATGCGGGAGTCAAACATTTCATGGTCAAATGTGATCTTCTCGCCCTTGTATTCAAGGCAATAAGTACCCGGTTCAAGACCTGTGTAACGTACGGTAACGTTATCGTAAGATTCCTCGTAATATTTAAGGAACTCAAGTGTCTCAACACGGCTGAGAGTGCTGTCAACTCTGTATGTTTCGCAGATTGAGTAATCGGTTACGATAAATGAACCGTTCTTCAGGTCAGCACAGTGGAAATCCCAGTCGGCGTTCTCGATAATGAGGTTACCCTCAAGGTCGAAGATCGCAACGCCTTCGTTTGTGATGCCCACGTTCTCGCTTACGACGTAGCCGCCTTCAGCCCAAATGGTGTCACCCTCGTAGATCACCTCGGGAGTCTCAGACACCGTAATGATGGCGCCTGTTTCCACTTCACCGAACTCAGCGGTATTCGTTTTTACAGTTACGACGGCGATCTTTCCGTTGAAGTAGGTCACGTTACCGTCGTACTTGAATACCTGCTTACCGCTTCTGTCGTAAACGTAAGACTCGGCGTAAGAGAACCAGTCGTCCTCGTCTTCCACGTAAGCTATGTAGTAGTTGTCGGCACAGTCTACAACGTCCGCGTATTTCACGGGAACGATGGTCTTGCCGTCAAAGCTTATGACGCCCATGCTGAAGTCATGTCCGACTACCGCAAGGTCACCGAGCTCGGTCGCACTGCAGCTTTCATAATCATATGCACGCGTCTTGACACCGTTTTCCGTAACTGTCAGAACGGAGTAAGTGATCCCGTCAGACTTGAATTCGCTTAACGCAAACACTCCGTTACCCACGGGTTCCGCAACGATACAGCCGTCCTTTGAGTATATCACCTCACCGCGGCTGTCGATGATGTCGTAGCCGTAGATGGGGAAATCCTCGAAAGTTTCAAGATTGGCGTCGAGGATCTTCGAAAAGTCAACGTGAAGCACCGCCGTGTAGTCCCAACCGTTATACTGAAGGACAAAGGGATAGTTTTCATAAGCGGACTTGAAGGTCACCTTGCCGTCAACGATGCTGTAGAGGTTGAAAGTTAAGTCGAAGCTTTCGGAATACTCCTCACCGGAACCCGTAATAAAGCAGTTATCGGTGAGGGTGTAGATGATCTCGTCCTCGTTTTCAAGGGTATAAAGCTTATTTCCGCCGTTATCGTACAGGGACGTGCCGATGGCAAAATAGCTGTCGCTTACGGCGTACGTGCCGTCGAATTCTACGGTTTCCTTTACGATACTGCTGTTTTCGGGAGCAGCACCCACTGTCATGGGAATTGCGGCAAAAAGAAGCACCGCTGCCATAAGCATGGCTAAAATCCTTGTTTTCTTCATTGTCAAAAGTCTCCTTTTATTTTACGTTTTCAATTATCTTAATGAGTTCTTCGCGCTCGCAAATACCGGTTATTGCTATGTAGTACATATTGTTGCCTGTAATTGCGTTTCCGGTTTGCTCAACCTCGTCGTATAACACGTGTATTTCCCGTCCGTCTGTTATTATTTTTTCATATTCAACGTCTTCATTGTCTAAATCGGTTTCGGAATACTCGGAATCATAAATTCCAATAAATAAATAATCACCGTTTTTCGCAAAATAAAGGTACTCTCTATACCCGGTCTCTTCAAAACTTTCCGATAATTCAAATCCTTCGGGAATATAGCCGATCTTTAAGTCAGATATGTATTGGAAGACGACGTCCGCATTGGTGTCGGAGTTGTTTTCTTCCGCTTCGGAGTTGTTTTTACCCGGAAGTGCAGATACGTTTGACTTGCTGTAATCGAAGTTGGTGTATTTGTCAAACCACGTCATTACAGTATCAGCGATCGCTTCTCTTACGCCCTCGGCGGTAATGATGACCCCGAAAGCCAGCGACAACAGAACAAGGCAGACTGTGGCAGCTCTTCTCAGATATACGCGGTACAGAGGCTTGTTATACTTTTTAGCCTTGGCGCGGCGTATATATTTCCGCGGGACTTTTTTTGCCTTTGGGTACATTTTTGAAATTTCTGCATCAGACGGCAGTTTTACCGCTTCTTCCGCCACGAACTGTTTGAAACACGCAGTCAAGTAGCCGTTGAACACTTCGTTTTGTACGTTAACGGACATATAAATTCTCCTTTCTCAGTGATTCTTTCAAAATCCCCTTTGCTCGGGAGAGGCGTATGCTGACGGTGCCTTCGGGCAGATCGAGCAGGGAGGCGATCTCGCGTATTTTATACTCATGGACGAAACGGAGAACGCAAACGTCTCTGTAGGTGTCATCAAGGTCACGGATAGCTTCAAGGATCAAAGCAACGGTGTCCTCGCCGATAACAGTCTCGGCGGGAGAGGGGATAAAATGTGACTCGGAGACGGAAGTATCGTCAAGTTCAACCGTTTGGTTGTCCTTCAGCTTGCAGTAGTCCTTTGCCTTGTTTTTTGCTATGATACCGCAGAGATTTTTGATTTTGCTAAGGTTTGTGATGTCGATGAAGTCAATATTCTCAATGATCTTCAACATCGCGTTATGAACGGCATCTTCCACGTCATGCTTGTTGTGGTTTAACACCTCGCCTGCGGTATAACACATGAACGAGTAGAAGTGTTCATAGATGAAGATGACCTTATCTTTGGCGTCTTCCGTTTCGATAATTGACAGGTAAAATGAAATCATTCTTTGTACTCCAAATTTTGATTGCTTTCGGGTAAAAACGTATTACAACTTAGCCTTGTTATATACAGTACGAATAAATCGGACTTTTTCTTTCAAAATTCGTAATTTTTTTGATTTTTATGTAAATCTACCGTTATATTAGAGATAACGGATTAATTATAGCACAGTTAAGGTTTGTATGTCAAATAACGGCGATGTTCGAAACGGCATTTCGCAAACCCGTAGGGGAGGATGCCCACATCCTCCCGCAACGTACGTTTACCACTTTACGTGCAGATTGTAACCTCCCGCCACCTCAGGTGTTTTCAAATTTTCTTTCGAGAAAGAAAATTTACTAAGAAATCCTGCTATGGGTTCCCCCTAGCAGCTCACCCCGCGGTGACAAAAACTCGCGCGGCAGTCGATGACTTCGCCGCTTAGTCAGCCGCTTGTACTGCGGTAAGCGAATCTAACCGTAAGCCACCCCTCAAACGAAGGGTTCGTCACCGTAAAAAGTCGGGTCGTAGCC
>JAZUBG010000226.1:0-3925 GCA_045638405.1 Eubacteriales bacterium
CCGCCGTAACCTCGTCACATTACTGCTCTGCCGAAAGACAGTTCCGCTTCCCTCTTGAGTACGGAGGTCAGCGTCCTCCCACGGCTCAATGGACGGTTACCGCTTCGGGGGCGTTTATTATGTCGTCAGACGAGAGGGATATTGAAAAGGTAAGGGGAGACTTTATCCCTACGGTTACGGGAGTGCTTCCCGGTTATATCGTTGACAAGGGTATTTCAGACGTCAACAACATGGGAGCGGCTATGGCACCTGCTGCGGCTGATACCGTGCTCCGTTATTTTAAGCTCTCGGGTGCTACACCCGAAGACTACGACTTGATCGTTACGGGCGACCTTGGCAGAGAGGGCAGCGGGATTCTTGTCGATCTGCTATACACCGAAGGACTCGACATCTCAAAACAGCATGTAGACTGCGGATGTCTCATTTACAACGTAGATGAGGCTGACAAGCATGCGGGAGGCTCGGGATGCGGTTGCAGTGCCGTGGTCATGGCGTCCCATATTTTGCCTAATATCGTTTCGGGAAAACTGAGTAACGTGCTGTTTATAGGAACAGGTGCACTTATGAGTCCCCTTGTTCTGAATCAGGGCGGAACTATCCCCGGTGTCGGCCACTTAGTCAGGATCAGCGGAGAAAGGGTGAGATAACGAAGTGAAAGTGTTTCTCGATTATTTATATGCTTTCCTTGTGGGCGGAGTTATTTGTGTTATCGCGCAGATACTCATCGATAAAACCAAGCTGACTCCCGCAAGAATTCTTGTATCCTACGTTGTACTGGGTGTCATTCTCGGCGGTGTGGGGCTTTATGAACCGCTGGTGAAATTTGCAGGTGGCGGTGCCACCACACCTCTCACGGGATTCGGTTACACCATTGCAAAAGGAATAAAAAAAGCGGTAGATGCGGAGGGGCTTATCGGGGCTCTTAAAGGTGGACTCACCGCAAGCGCGGGAGGTATCACGGCGGCGCTGTTTTTCGGTCTCATAGCCGCGTTTATTTTCAAAAGCAAGCCCAAAAGATAATATGCTCCGCACACCGGGTTTTATGACTTATTCAACAAAAATCATGTTCTTGTTTTGATCATTTCACACAAAGAAATTACCTCCGTTTTACCATGTGCCGTTCTTGGACTGTCACCATGCACAATTTTAGGCATTTGGTTTTGTGCATTTAGACCATAGCTTTAACTGTTGTTTTTTCAAACTTGTGCAGCCGTCCAAACTTAAAAAATCTTCAAAAATTCCGTTGACAAAGCCTCCGTCTCAGTATATAATACTCTTGCAAACGGGGAAATCCCGCAAGCAATATTTACAGCAAAGCGAGGTTATTAAGTTATGGAAAGATGCTGCAAATACCTTTATCAGATCGAGCTTGTCACAAACGGAGACGTAGTTGAATTCAACAGAGTTGCTACAAAGTTCCCCGGTAAGGTTTATCTCGTGCACGGTAACAAGAGACTTAACGCCAAGAGTTTCCTCGGTGTTCATCTTGCAAAGATCGCTTGGGATGAGATCTATATCGAAAGTGACGAAAACTGCTACTTTGATTTCAGAAAGTTCATCGTAGAGTAAATACTCGGTCGCAAATGCGGCTAAAAAAACGCGGCTTCTGCCGCTTTATATAAAGCCTCACGGTTTTCCGTGAGGTTTTTTTTATGAGAATTGGTGAGTGATAATAAAAAAGCAGAATTAAAATATAAAATATTGTTTTAAGCTTTGGGAAATTGAAATCCGCCGAAAAAATCGGCGGATTTCTACGTTTTTATATTTTTTGTTCTGTGCTTAATGTGACAGCTTACGTATCAATATAATCCTCACAAAATTTAATGCAAAAATGTTAATTTACATCCATCATCGTTCCGATAAAGAACGGGACATTGTTCTCGCAGTCTACAAGCATATATACAAACGGTCTGTCGAGATATACTTCCTTCGGGTCTAACGATTCAATCGCAGCTCCATCCAACATTTCAACCACTGTTGCTGCTCCGGCCTTTGTGCCCTTTTCTCCAACAGAAATATAGGTCTTATGGAGAACACGGGAAATAAAGATGTTTTCGGCGGTTGAGGTTCCAAGACCTCCAAAATCCGCGTAGTCGGAATCAAACGCCTCGGTCATGCCCATACTCTCAAGAATCTCCGACATCTCCACTTTATACTCGGTTTCAAATTTCGGGATCGAGGTGTGCACTGTAGCATACTGGGGATTCGCAAGAAGCGCGTTCAAAGATTCACCGTCAAGGGATGCAATATACTCGGATACAGTGACTCCTTCGTTGGGAACCATAGCCACAAACGCATACTTACCGCCTTTATACCGCTTCATAAATCCGGTGGCTTTTTCGTCCTCAAGGTAGGTTCCTTCGGAGCCATACATAAACTTTGCATTCTGCTTGGCTCCATTTTCCTTGGTAAACTCACCGTCTTTGACCTGATGTTCCTCGTAGATCTCGGACCACTCTGCTTCAAAGGCAAGAGCGTTCACGAGATACATAAGCGGTTCATCGGGAAACTGATCCAAAATCTCCTGAATCATCCCATCGGTATTCTGCTTTACCCAATTATTGATTTCCTTTAGTGTCTGCTTATCAAACGGTGCCTTGTAGATGTCTGCACCGTAGTAATCGGCATTGGTCTGCAGAAAGTCCTGATTGACCGTAAAACGTTCGTCATCGGTAAACCAAATGGAATTGGCAAGGCTCAGCTTATACTTATCGCCCTGAGGCAGATTCTTCATATAGCTGTACAGATACATATTCAATTCATCGGTGGTCATACCGAGAACTTCTTCCATCTGCGCCAGTGTTTCTTCCTCAGCGCCGTTTGCGGTCATCGCCAGCGCACAAAGAACCGACAAAGGAGAGATTAGCGTATTCTTACCGTTTTCATTACCTGCCTTGAACAAGCGGATGGCAAAATCGGTAACGTCCGCATTCTGCGAGCTGAGATCATCCAAGGCATTCACGTTATTAGGCGTGATGCCTTCCATCAAATCCTTTGCCTGGACTTCCATCGTGCAAGCAGTCAGATTGACAGCCATTGCACAAACAAGAAGCAGACTGATTATTACTAAACCAATACGTACCTTTTTCACTTTCTTTCCTCCTCTCAATCGTAGAAGAACTCATATTCGGGAAGTGCCTTCCATTCCTCTGTTGCTATCAGAATATCCCGAATACCTTTACACGTGTCAAGGAACTTCTGTCCCTTGGGGTCATCGGATTCATAGGACAGCGCAATGTTTTCTGCGCAAACTGTCTTCACTTTGTCACCATCCCGAAGGGTAAGAATCAAGGTCATGGACGGTTCGGATGCAAGACCTCCGTGGGGATTGTATTCAGCCGGATAGGTCTCAATATCCAGATCCCAGAGAAGCTCCCAAATTTCAAACAACCGGGTTCCGTCAAGCTCAAGCGTTGTAACGTATTCCTCGGGATTGGTAGCGTCCGTAGTTTTCACAAGCTTACCGGTTGCGCTGTCGTAAGAGCTGATACCGTTGGTATTCCACGTCAGGGAAAAGGATAAGCTCGTGGGTATATCGATAATTACAGAACCGTCCATTCCATCGTTGACACCTTCTATATCCGTTCTGTTACCCTGATCTTCAATAACTACACCATCTTTGTTTCCTATCTGCTTTCCCGTTTCCGATACACTATCCTTTCCTGAAGGCAGAATTCCGTATAGCATTGTTACGGATAAAACAGTCACTATCAAACACAGCGGAATACAAAATGCAAGCATACGTTTAAAGCTTCTTCTACGTTCTTTAATTCTGTTTTCACTGCGGCGGAAAACCTCCGCTTTTCTTTCTTCAAAATTTCTCATAACAACAGCTCACCATCCTTCCCAAGAATGATGCGAAGTTCCTTCTTTGCACGATATAAGAGGTTATCAACCTGTTTGCGATTCTTCTTCATAACCTTGG
>JAZUBG010000227.1:0-8093 GCA_045638405.1 Eubacteriales bacterium
TGTCTTCCTAAGACCGCTTGGCCTCCGACTTCCGCATTTTACGGCGGCGGTTTAGTTTAACGGAGAGATTTATGACAAAGAAATTGACAGTGCTGGTACTCATATCCGTGTTTTTTCTTTCCTCATGCCTCAGAGAAGATATTCCTTTTGATGAAAACAGTACGGTGACACAGCAGACAGTGAAGGTCGAACCTGACACTGCCGAAGAAAGCACTACGGAGGAGAGTACTATGGAAGAATATCCTGACCCCGTACCCGTTATCAGCGAGTCTGCAAAGGTTTGGTTAGATATGCGTTCGGATACGGACGGTGTTATAATGACATTCGATGAGATTACTGCAGAAAATGAGAGAGTATGTGCGGACAGTGATGTTATGACTGATATTCTGACTGTCCCCGACACACTTTCAAGGGATGATATCATCGCATATATGAGCAGGGGACGTATCCCTGTCCTTCCGCAGTACGATACCGACGGAACTCCGATCAGTGCAGATCACCTTGGAGCTGTTGTCGCTTCAATGGGGGAATCGGATATTCCCGAAAACGTTGTTCCGCGCAGAGGAATCGTTACTTCAAGAGCAAACCTCAGGGCAATCCCTGACAGCAAGCCTTACAGGAAGTCATCATCTGATCCGTATGACACCATACAGCAGACCGAACTTCATGTGGCAACACCCGTTTGGGTAGTATGGGAAAGCACCGACGGGAACTACTATCTCGTAGTCAGCTCAAATTATGCGGGTTGGGTTAAGGCAGAGTGTGTAGCTGTCACAGATTTTGCTGATGCGTGGATACGTTTCGCTTCTCCCGAAAGTTTTGGATGCATAACCGATACTTCGGTAAAACTTGATACGACTGAGCTTGACATGGGTGTGACTTTACCCCTTGTTTCGGAAGACAGAGATTATTTCACTCTCAGTCTCCCCGTGAGAGCAGAAGACGGATCTTTGAGTGAGACTGAACTGCGTATTGTAAGGAGTGCCGCAGTTAAAGGTTATCTTGACTTCACCTACGAAAACTTTATTTCCCAGGCATTCAAATATGAGGGAGTAATGTACAGCTGGGGCGGACTTGACACGGGAGTTGACTGTTCGGGATTTATCGGTAACGTGCTTCGCACATTCGGTTTCCGCCTTCCGAGAGATACTAAGGATCAGCAGGAGGTTGTTGGTTCTTCCTTTGAAGTGAAATGGAAGACTCACGCTGAGATTGCTGAGATTCTTGAGAATACCCAAGATCCTACGGCGGTCTATTACCCAGGACACGTGCTTTTTTACCTCGGATGCGGGGAAGACGGAAAATATTATTTTATACACGCACCGCAGATCGGTGAGGCTGTAAGCGTTACGGCTAAAACAAGCCTTGTTGGGATCACGTATATTTGTGAGTTTACTTCAGACAGGGAGATGAGCGAAGATGAAACTGCTTGAAAAGAAATGCGAGATCATAACAGAAAGACTTCGTCTTGCGTCTCTCTGCGATACTTCGAGGGAAGATATCATAGAGATTATAAAGGACGATTCTGTGCGCCGTACGTATATGGTACCTGTCCTTGCAACGAGGGAAGCGGAAGACAAACTGTTCGCGGTACTTAAAAATGCCACGCAGTCAGACGTACGTATTGCCTACGCCGTGTATTTCGGAGATGAAGTCGCAGGGTACATTAATGACGTGGGTTACAGGGACGGTACCGTTGAAATCGGATACGTTATTTCCCCACGGTATTGGAACCGAGGTTTTTGCACGGAAGCGCTGCGTTCGGTTATCTCCGAATTGTTCCGAATGGGTTTTCACACTGTAAAAGCAGGCTATTTTGAAGAAAACGCAGCCAGCCGCAGAGTCATGGAAAAATGCGGTATGAGAGAAACGGACGAAACTGAAGATATAGATTATTTGGGTACTGTACATAAGTGCAGGTATATGGAGATTTTGAAATAATAAAAAACGGATGCACAGTGAATGCATCCGTTTTTGTGTACAAGGGAAGAATCCAAAAGGTTACTTTACTTTGTTTCTCTTTTTCAGCATTACATAATATACGAATGCGGCAAAAACATCTGCACAGAAGACGTACTGTAAGAGAATGACCCAAATGACTTCGCGGAGTTTGAATATTCCTTGGCGTATTGAAATAATGACTGACGCGGTGACGATAAGACCTGATGAGATGAGAGAAATACAATTAAACAAAAAGAAAATTATGGAAAACGGGATCGTAAAGATTGTAATAATGAATACAGCACTGACGACAAAACTGATCAGATATGCGGGAATTTGCAAAAACTTTACGGCCACAATGATTTTGGTTAACGTTAAAGTGTCCCATTTCTTATGTATGCTGACAATGGAACAAACGATACTTGATATAATGGCGATCAGGTAAATAACAAACAGGGCACATATCAGATACCAGGCGTTATTTTGAAATACAGATTCCATCATTGTCTTAAAAAGCGGAACATCAGAAGAAAAGAAGATCGTAATCAATGTAAAGAGTGTAAAATAAGGCGGGAGCAGAAGCGGGATTGCAAGCAGAATGTACTTATTACGCAACAATAACACCTCCTTTTCTACATTATAATATGGTCAGATGTTCTTGTCAACGGATTGGCTGGTGGGAGATTATCGAAGCAGGGGGAATGAAGCAAAAATAAAAAGCCGCTTATGCGACTTCTTATTTTCTCGCAGAGAGAGGGATTCGAACCCTCGTGCTGTTTCCGGAAAACTGGTTTCAAGAGGCTGTAAAATAAACTCTCACTATCCCTAATTTTCGCAAATTATAGCCTAAAAGTGACCGCTTTATTGCCCAATGCACGGTTTTTGCATTGCCAAAATGATGGATGGTCACTGTTTGTTTTTTTTGATTATACGATTCCACCAAGAATATTATAGCAAAAAATGAAATTTTCAAGACTTCCCCGATTCTGAACAACCCCATTTTTCACGGAACTGTTCAACAATGACGGTAGGGGTGTACCTTGTCACAAATATAACTCATCATTAAGCAAGGCAGACACAGGTGCTGCGATGAGTAAAGCGTTGGGGTGGGGAATAACAATAATTACAAAGCCCGAAGCGTGTGCTTCGGGCTTACAAGATATCACCAATTAAAATTGTTTTAATTGCATGTCTTTGTTCTTTGTTTATTTGTGATTAATTAATCATTATAATTGTGACAAAATTGGATGTACAAAAAACTATTTATAATTGACTATAACCGTCAAATTATCTGCGATTAAAGTCCAATCCTCTGTCGACAGTACCTTCAATGTCATTTCTATAGTTTCAATTACTTCTATTCCAAGCGTTTCAAGCTCGTTCTTTTCTATATCCATGCTGTTATAGGAAATTACACCAGCTGGTACTCTACCGTAACGAATGCAATTACTGTTTGATAACTCCTTGCCGTTAACAATAAGCTTGCTGCAGCTTACGGAAATTGCGGAATCTGAAGAATTCTTTATAAGCAATTTAGCAAGCATATAACGGCTATCAGAACACAAGTCCTCTTTTACAACGATCAAAATATCATTTTCAGTATATACCTGAACACCGCTTGTATCCAATTCTTTGGTGGGTGTATCAAACTTAGTGGTTTTGAGACTTACAGGTTCAACGGGTGAAATAAATGACTTGTAATTTTCATCTTTTGCATAAAACGAAACTAAAATTTCTCTTATTTCATCAATCTCTGCAAATTCAATGTCTCTCTTGCTAATAGTAAAAGGAACTATTTGGTCGGCTCCGGCTTTTGTTACAAAACTATCTAATTTGCCAGAAATCAAATATCCGTTTACTGTCAACAAATTAAGCATGATGTTGACATCATGAGTATTGTAGTTCTCGACCCGCACGTCAATGGTAATATAAGTTTCGCTTGTTTCCTCGCTAAAGTCCAACGCGGTCAACTTAACTCCGTTTGAATCAAGCAAAACGGTGTTGGGACATGCTAATGTAAACGGTTTATCCAATTGAGGTTCATCCATTGAACTTGTATCATCTGTGGGTTTTGAAGTTTGATCACTGGGCTCGGTTGTTTCTGATTCAGTACTTGAACTTATATCATCTGTAGGTGTTGTCGTTGGAGTGCTGGGTTCGGCTGTTTCCGATTCAGTACTTGTAGTACCTAACAAAGTGTTGGACTCTGATTCTTCGCAAGAAGCCAGTGTCATTAAAATACAGATAATTAGGGTAACAGAAATTAAAACTTTAATAATATTATTCATTTAGAACATTCCTTTCACGGTTTATTATACAAACCGACTTTACATAAAAAACAATGACACCGCTAATGACACGCATGTATCACTAACGGTGCCTAACTTGTCGCAGAGAGAGGGATTCGAACCCTCGTGAGCTTTCGCCCAAACTGATTTCGAGTCAGCCCCGTTATGACCACTTCGATACCTCTGCGTATTAAGTTTTGTTTGCCGAGATACCGCGTTTATCGACTCTTCGAGCCGATATTTCGATGTCAGCACAGGTGCAAGCACCGGGTTATGACCACTTCGATACCTCTACATACCCTCATATTATATCATACCCTGACACCGAATTCAAGAGGTTTTACGAATTATTTTTACTGTATAACATCAAACCGATTGAAATTGCATTGAATCTCTGTTATAATACCGTTCAAAGAATAACAAATACGAGGTTAACTCATGAAAAAGTTTGAAAAAACTAACGTGATGCGCATACTTGATCAAAAGAAAGCGGAATATACCGCGTATTCATACGAAACCGATGTTGCAATCAGCGGTACCGAAGTTGCAAGAATACTTGGTAAATCAAATGAATCAACTTTTAAAACTCTCGTTACAGTGGGGGAATCAAAGAAGAATTATGTTTTCGTTATTCCTGTACACCGTGAACTTGATCTGAAAAAAGCCGCCAAAGCGGTTGGGGAAAAGAATATAGCCATGATAAAATCGAAAGAACTTCTGTCTCTTACAGGGTACGTTCACGGAGGTTGTTCCCCAATAGGTATGAAAAAACTGTTCATAACGGTTCTTGATGAATCTGCACAGTTTAACGATAAAATCATGTTCAGTGCCGGTAAAATAGGTTATCAGGTTGAAATGTCACCTTCAGAACTAAAAAAAATTGTCGATTATAAATTCGGGAATTTAACAGCTGAATGATGAATTATTTGTAAAATTAAATAAATTATGATACTTGAATCGATAGAGGGCCATATTCTATTGCTGTTGTGTAATTAGACGGTAATGTCATAGACAAATACCTAAAAACATTGATTTTCAGTTTGTGCCGAATATTGTGTTGGCGTGGAGGAATTTTCGGCGTTAAAACCTGTAATTTTTATCGGTTTCCTTCAATTATTATAATATATATAATATATACTTAACAATGTGTATCTGACCCGCCTCCCCAATATGTAGTATACTGACGATAGTCTTTTGATTGTTTGATAGCGAAGTTGATAATTCAACAAATAGGAAGCAAGCAAATTGGCATTTTGCCCTAAAAAAGTGGACTTCTGTTGTTAAAAAACGATTGTTTGAGGCTCAAGAGCCAAAGTGTCTGGTGTATTTTAGTATATATTCAACAAAAACGCATATTGAATTAACAGCCCAGGTCATATTATAAATAAAATTAAAAAAAATGAGATAAACTATTGAAATTTTCTTCATAATATGGTATCATGTAAACGTATAAAAAGTTGTAAATGGGTGTTTTGTGCCCAAACGGTTGTTTGTCAAAACATTGGCGAAAAATCATACAGCTTTTACAGTTCGAATGTAGGGAGGTAGATTACGGAATAAGTTCTAAGCGCAAGATTCTGTTCGGATACGTCCGAATATCGTCTCAGGGGTGTTGGATGTACATCCGGAGACACTCGCGGAAGTAATCAAAAATAACATTTGAGTCAATTCTGCTAACAGACTTTTCTAAAAAAGGAAAGTTAGAAATAAGTTTTATTTGGAGGTTTATTGAATATGCGAAAGTATTCAAGCTTAGCCAAGCGTTCGCTCTCCATGTTCCTTTCCGTTCTCATGGTATTCTCCATGATGAATTTCGGAACCTGGCTTGGTGTTGCTGCGGGCGAGAAAGTTCCCGTAAGCAAAACAGAAGGCGAAATTGTTTCGGAAAACTACGTTCTTTCCGATGCACAGAAGGCACTTATCGGCTCAGGCCTGCTCGTTGGTAAAACATATAGCTATGTTAAACCCGATGCTGAAGATAATCTTGTTTCCGTAGATGCTGACAATAAGAGCATCAATGCTGAAACATATATCACAGAAGGCACTGTTGTTGAAACAAGCGAAGCTGTTGAGTATACATGGATTCCCGTGTCTGCAGATATCGTTGTTAATGGTGCTACAATGGAAACTGTGAAGCTTACTGACGGTAAGGGTACATACACTTACGACGGTGCAGCATTCTCAGTTGATGTTAAGTATGAACTTAAACTCAGCATTGATGCAGCTACACAGAGTGCACTTCTTAATGCTCCCGCTGCTCTCAAGCAGGGTATTGAGAACCTCGAAGCTGTTTTCGGTACCGATGATAAGCTTGGCCTTATTGCCATTGCTCTTCAGACTTCTGAGTTCCAGCAGCTTATAAATGACGGTGGTATCAATACTCCTATGGGTACTGTAGGCTTTGCTGATGCAGAGCTTGCGGCTGCGAAGGCTCTCGATGCTCAGGTAAAGGCTAACAACGGTAGCCTCAACCTCAGTGTTCTCGCAAATAACTACAGAACCGCAAACGGTAAAGTTGTTTACCTCGTTGCTAACAGTGCAAGTGTTAAGGCTGAACTCGAGGCAACTATCGAAGCTGTTGAGTGTCTTGCTGAATGCGGACTCTTCGACGGAACTGTTACCAAGCTGTTCGGTGGTCTTATGCCCGAGTATGCAACTCTGTTTGCTGCTTGTGACGCACTCGGTGTTTCTCTTAATGAGTGGCTTTCAGTTGCAAAGACTGCACTTGAAGGTTGGTCTGATGAGGCTGTTAACGGTTGTGTAAGAGATGACCTCAACGATGTTGAGAAGATTGCTCTTGATACTCTCGTAAGCGCTCTCGGTGACGATCTTAAGTCAGTTGATACAATCAAGAATCCTCTCGTTGCTGATACATCAGTAATTCGCTTCAACATGAAGATGCACAACGTTACCATTAAGGTAGTGTTCAACAAGGTAGATGCTAATAACACAGTATCTCAGTATGACGTTAAGTCCACGACCATTGCGATCGTAGACGGCGCTACCGATGCTGAAGTTAGAGACGCTATCAACTCCAATCCTATCTTCGATGAGGCTATCGCTGAATGGACAGCAGCAGGTGTTTACAACGAAGACGGCTACAAGTTCATCTCTGATGATGCTCCTCTCGGTAACATTACAGAGGATATCACTGTAGTATACCAGTACACTCCCAATGAGTATACTGTTAAATTCGATGTAGCGGACGGCGTGTACTTCGAAGGCGCGAAGACTATGGTTCTTCCTTACGGATACAAGCTCCAGCTCCCCAAGAGCCCTCTTGAGGAAAAGGTTTACGACTACTTCACCGATGGTGCTTACGTAGCAGAGGGAACAGTAGTAACCGTAGTAGGCAATGCTTCCTTCACAGTTAAGGACGGTAAGCCCTACGTTGGTCAGACACTTAACCAGATCATCGCTGACAACTACCTTGAGGAAGGTGATAAGGCAACTGCGATCCTTACCTCCGGTGCTCTCGTTGTAGGCAGCGAAATGATAAACGTTCGTTATCCCGATGCTTCCTTCGTAAAGCTTACCGGTGACACTCTCACAGCAAGCAACTACGATGCAAGCTATAACAACCTTGTATGGACTCCCGATACTTACACTCTTGTTAACGGTGCAACCAGAACAGAGTATAAGTTCAACGGTGCAAATACAGTAACCATCACAGGTACTGATTACGAGCGCGTTGAGGTTACCTACAAGCTCGTTCTTGATAAGACAGATGCCGAAGTTCTCGACATCGTAAATCTTCCCGGTATCCTCGCTGCAGAGGCTATTGCTCAGAAGACTGCTCTTGACAAAATCAGTGCTCCCACATATCTCGAAAACATGGGTATGCTCAACACCTCCATGTTCGGT
>JAZUBG010000228.1:0-4751 GCA_045638405.1 Eubacteriales bacterium
CACATCTGTGGTAGTATGGCGACTATCGCGTTTGAAAGATGTTCGACGAGCCTATAGGCTCATCAGGTATTATGCCCTAAGGGGGCAGAGAGGGCCACCGGAACTGCCGGTGGTCATGACTTAGAATTCTGTAACCAAACCGTCGCGTTCGGAGTGATCCTCGCAGAGATACGTTACTACGGGAAGCTCAGCACAGTTATCTGTCATTTCAATCAAATGAAGTTTTACTTCTCGTCCCTTCATTTCTTCAGTTACGGGGAGGTAATATGTATATGAGCTGTCAGCATCTGCCGCACTGCACTCCCATGAGTTAACGGGATAGGATGAGGCTCTGTCGGGGCAGCCGTAAAGCTTGCCGTCGATCTCAGACACAACGTAAAAGCCTTCACGTCCGTGTTCGCCTTCCATACCTATTGCAATGAACGTACAGCTCTTAGCATCTGCAGGTACTGTAACAGTAGAAGTGCGGTAACCTGCAACGTTAACGTTGTTATAAGAGGGAAGGAGATTGAGCGCACGGGGAGACTCAAGCGCGATCTCTGCACCGTCCTTGATCAGCGCGATCTTGTAGATACGGCTGAGAGGCTTGTCAAGTCTGAAGTAACGCAATTTACCGCCGACCTCATAGGTTACCTGTTTTCTCTTGCCATTAACGGGTACGATGTTGTGAACTCTGTTGACTACCATGGGCATTGTAGAGTTACTTACTGTCTTCAGTTCGTCAAGGTAAATCTTTTTCCAATCACCAAGATCGGTGGAAGCGGCAGCTGTGGTTTCGATATTCTGCTTCGGAATTTCGCGGATGTTCTCGTTTTCTACGGAGAAAAACTCGATCATTACGCTGTCAGCGTCATATTCCTTTCCGAAGTCAACTCTGAGAGAACCACCGTTAATGGTATTTCTGCCGAGATAGGGTGAAACAAGACAGCCGAAGAAGGTGTCGTCGTTTCCGTCAAAGGCAAGCCTTGATTCAAGTCCGCGTAATTTATAGGTGTCCTGTGCGAAGAATTCGTCACGAGCCGCCTTTACCTGAGGGATTTCGGTTTCACCTGAGCGGCGGATCTCACGTATCTCAAGAGAGTCGTTGTCCATTGCAAACTGAGCGGTTTCGAAAAGCTGCTCAATGTTTGAAGGTAACTCAGCATGGCTCCACTCTGTATCAAGAGCGACAGGATAACCCTCGGTATTATTAAACTCAGCTACGTCGGAGAGGGAAGCGGGAGCTTCACCGATAACTCCGCCGACAAGCTTCTCTATCTTACCGGTAACCTCGTAGATCTTGACCTTATCCGGAACGTTATTTACTTCGTGAAGAACCTCGTAAGAGCAGTTTGTGAGCATGGGATAGGATTTTTCAGCTTTTGCTACTTCAATGAGGATAGCGCGGAAGGGCGCGATCTCAACGGGAACTCTGTCACCGTAGCGGAATTTTCCAATATGCTTTTCGTAAGGATGATGGATAGAAATGACGTACTCTCCGTCACCTCTTGTAAGTCCGATTTCCTCGTTGATGTTAATGTAGATAGTCTTGGCTTCCCATGAATCGTTACCTGATACGATCATGCGGACATCTTCGTTACCGCGTGAGATGGGATAGCACTTGCCGTAGGTCTCGGGAAGGAGGATTCCGTCAACGAGAATGTCACGGTATGTGCGATGGAGATTGTAGATGCGCGCAAGACGTGCGTGTTCCTCGTCTCTCATGAACCATGGATTTCCGTAGATCTCGGGAGCGAGAATGAGACAACGGTTGAATGCCTGATAAATAAGATCGTCTTCAAAATAATCTACACATGAAGAGATACACACACCGTGGTCCTCGGTAAGTCTTGTAAGATTCGGCGGAGGAGCGCGGTGGAACATTGCTTCTCTGTGGTGAGGTGCGCACTTGTGGTTTGAAAGATGCACGTCAACGTATGTTTCCTGACCTCCGAGAAGGAATGTGGTGGAGTAGGGCTCACCCTTGCCGAATCTGAGTCGGTGGTTGAGAAGGATCAGCTCGGGAGAATACTTACGGCATTCCTTCATCATTTCAATGAAGTAATCCTGCTTTTCCTCTCTGAGGCCGCTGCACACAGCGTCCATTTTGAAAAGTCCGAAGTTGTGGTCACGGCAAAGGGAGATCATAAGCTCCTGACGTGCTTTAGCCTCCTCGGGAGTATTTCCGAAACCGTCGGGACCGCACCAAACGCCGAGCTTTGTGTCGATCTCACTTGCGAGCTTGCCGATGGGAGCGTAGCCGCTCGGATACTGTTTCTTTATTTTTTCAGAGTCAAGTGTCTGGTAAGTACCGGCAGATCCGTCAAGGTTTCCGGCATCCCATGCATAAATGTCAAGTTGCATTCCGTAGGTATCGCGGAGCCACTTGAAGTAGTTAAGATTGGCGAGGGACTGTGCTTCGTTTGATCCCTCGTTGGTGCTGTTGATCCAGGAGAAATATTGAGACTTGGATGGGGATCTTTCGTCTGCGCCCGCTGTTTCTCTTGTTTTCTCTACTGTGTAGTTTTTATTGTTCATGAAATCTACCCTTTCTGCAAAAATTTACGATTGAAGTCAGAATTTTGTGACGATTCCGTCACGCTCATCATGACTTTCGCAAAGATACGTAACTATGTTGTCGGTTGAGACGTCTGTCAATTCAAGAACGTGAAGCTTCAGCTTTTTACCCTTCATTTCTTCTTCTACGGGAATGTAGAAGGTATAGTGGGGGTAATCTGCACGTCCGATGGGGGATTCCCAGGGATTACCGAGGTAAGAGGGGGAACGATCGGGACAACCGTAAAGCTTTCCGTCAAGTTCTGCTACCACAAACATGGCCTCACTGCCGCAATACTTTTCAAATCCTACGGAGATGAAACTTCCGTCGCGTTTGATCTCTGACGGGACTTCAAGCTCACCGCATTTGTAGCCGACAACAGCGGCGTCACTGAAAGATTCGTACATATTCAGAACTTTCGGTGAGGGAAGTGTTACTCTCTCTCCGTTCTTTAATGCGTAAATGTGGTAAATGTGGTGATAACCATATGGGATACGAACGTAGCGCACAGGGGAATCTATCTTATATATCGCTCTTCTTCTCACACCGTCGCAGGGAACGATGTTGTGAACGCAGGTGATCACCGCGTCAACGGTAGCTTTACCCGTGATGATAGCTTCATTCAGATATGCAGGACTCCACGAGGAGAGATCTGTTGAAATCTCAGCCACGGGGACCACTTTCTGACGGGGAATTTCGTAAAGTGAGTTGTCAGCGGGGTCAAAGTACTCAAAAATTACGTAGTCCGCGTCAATGACGTCGCCGAAATCAACTCTGATGCATCCGCCACGGCGTCTCAGATCGCCGCCGAACAACGAGCCGTCAAAGAATGTATCGTCGTTGCCGTCAAACGCCCATTGTGATTCACAGCCTCTTGCCTTATAGGTTGCCTGATTAAAGAAAGCGTCGCGTGCCGCCTTAACTTCGGGAATATTCGTTTCTCCTGAGCGTCTGATGGAGCGTGCTTCAAGGGAATCGTTATCCATAGCGAACATAGCGCACTCGTAAAGCTGTTCTGTGTTAGCGGGGAGTTCGGCTCTTGCCCACTGAGCATCAAGATGTACGGGATTACCCTCGCGGTTGTCAAAGCATTCTGCCTTTGCAAGGGTGGTGTCAGCTTTTCCTGTCACACCTCCGATGAGCTTTTCGATCTTTCCGGAAACCTCGTAGATCTTTACCTTATCCGGTACTCCGTCAGTCTCGTGTAGCACCTCGTAGGAGCAGTTTGTGAGCATAGGATAAGACTTTTCTGCTACTGCAATCTCAACGAGTACAGCACGGAAGGGCGGTAGAGTGAGCTTCACTCTGTCACCGTAACGGAATTTGCCAACGTGCTTTTCGTAGGGATGATGGATCGAAACCACGAATTCACCGTCGTAGCGGTCAAGTCCGATCTCACTGTTGAGGTTTATGAAAATATCAATTTCTTCCCATTTAACGTTACCGAGGGTAACAAAGCGAACCTCTCCGCTTCCGCGGGAGATAGCGTGATGCCAACCGTAGGTGAGAGGAAGCTCCGTTCCGTCAACGAGAATGTCGCGGTAGGTGCGGTGGAGATTATAGATTCTCGCAAGGCGGGCGTGTTCCTCGTCTCTCATGAACCAGGGGTTAGCGTATATCTCGGGAGCAAGGATAAGGGAGCGGCGGAACGCCTGAAGCACAAGCTCGTCCTCAAAATAGTCGATACATGATGATATGCAAACACCGTGATCTTCTGTAAGACGTGTCAGATCCTCGGGGTTCATTCTGTGGAACATATATTCTCTGTGGTGAGGTGCGCACAGCTTGTTGAACATATTAACGTCGATGTAAGCTTCTTCACCGCCCATGAGAGTGGTAGTTCCATAGGGCATGCCGCGTCCGAGCTCAAGTCGGTGGTTAAGTAAGATAAGCTCAGGTGAATACCTGCGACATTCCTTCATCATCTCAACGAATGCGTCCTGCTTTTCCTCTCGCAGTTCACTGCAAACGGCATCCATCTTGAAAAGTCCGAATTCGTAATCGCGGCAGAGGCAGACCATCTGCGCACGTCTCTTCGCCTCGTCCTCGGGCGTGTCACCGAAACCGTCGGGACCGCACCATACGCCAAGCTTCGCACCAAGCTCTTTCACCGCTTTTGCAATGGGAGCATAGCCGTTGGGATACTGTGCTTTAATTTTGGGAGAATCAAGGGACTCATAGGTACTGTCGGAGCCGTCAAGATTACCCGCATCCC
>JAZUBG010000229.1:0-4104 GCA_045638405.1 Eubacteriales bacterium
TCTTTTTTAGGCATGCGAAGTATACCAAACTCTACCTCCTCACGGCGAAGCTCTGCTGATTCCTGCGTAGTTCCGAAGTAAAAGAGGACCTTGTTGTTTATAAACATCTCACCAAAGCTACCGTATTCGTACTTTTTACTGAGATCTTCAAACTTAGCCGTAAGCTCACCCTTCCTGTTGACACACTGAGCATCGTCACCGAAAACCGCTGACATTTTATCACATATATCGGAAAGCTCTGCTGAATATTCAGAGGAAACGTACGGACGTCCCATTTCGTCAAATTTAGTCAGAGTTTCTCCGTTTGCATGCAGTATAGCCATGCCGTTGGGCTGAGCATATCTGTAAGCTCCCGAGCCATTTTCGTTGCTTGGGATGACTGATGCAATCTCAAACATTTTATCAAAAGTCCACTCACCGCTTTTTACAATTGAGTAAAGACCGTCAATGCTGTAATCAACTGCAACCTGCTTGTTGAACATCACGCAGTACGTGTCCATGTAATTTGAGCTTACAACGGGACCGTTGAGAAAGAATATAGATCCGCATATATTATACGTATCCTGAAGTCTCTGCGGCCACCACTGTCTTGTAAGATCAATAACGTCATAGTCACTGACATCTACAAGTGCGCCGTTAATAAGAAGCGACTGAGTTACGCCGAGAGCTGTTCCGTATCCTGCATCGTATGCATTTGTCCCTGCCATAACGTCTCTGAGCACGTTCTCAATGGTGGGATGTATACCCGAATCATCCACAGACTGAGAGGTATAATTTGTCCAGTCAATACCGAATTTGTCCTCAATATCCCTCTGTCTGTAGTAAAGTGCATCGTTTTCTATGTCTCCAATCTCTTCTTCCTTTTCGGGCGCTTCGCCACCGCTACCGATCCACGTGAAGGATCTGCCGTCGAAGTTATATTCCGACGCCAGCTCATCAACGTATTCATTCACCTCAGCGAACACGGGATCAATCAGGTTCTCATGATTATGCGTATGGGGTTTCTCCTCAATAATATTTTCATCTGAGCCGCAGGAAACAAGGTAAGCCGCTGTTAAAATAACAGTTAATATAATCGAAAATATCCTTTTAATCATCAACATACCGCCTTTCTGACACATCTCTAAATTGTCTCAAAAGAGGCTGACGAAATCGTCAGCCTCTCTATAGCATTAATTATTCCTCGTCGATCTTAGCTTCAGCGACGATCTTCTGAGTGATAGCCGCGGGAGCTTCCTCGTATCTGTCTACTGTGAAGTCGAATCTGCCGCGACCCTGAGTCATAGCGCGGAGTGCGATGGTGTAGTCAGACATTTCAGCTCTCGGAACGTCAGCCTCAATTACTGTGTAACCACTCTTCTTCTCGTAAGGATTCATACCGAGAACGCGGCCGCGTCTCTTGTTGAGGTCACCGATAGTGTCACCAACGAGAGCGTCGGGAATGGTAACCATGAGAGTTCCGATAGGCTCAAGGATAATGGGTTTAGCCTTGGGAAGACCTTCCTTATAAGCGAGCTTTGCAGCGAGCTTGAAGGAGATCTCGTTGGAGTCAACTGCATGGTAGGAACCGTCGTAAAGGTCAGCTGCAAGTCCGACAACAGGATAGCCTGCGAGAACACCCTTCTGCATAGCTTCAAGAAGACCCTTTTCAACTGCGGGGTAGAATCCCTTCGGAACTGTACCACCGACAACGGACTGAGTAAATGTGAGGCCGTCGCCTTCACCGCGGGAGAAGCGCATCTTAACGTGACCGTACTGACCGGAACCTCCGGACTGCTTCTTATGCTTACCTTCAACGTCGGATGTACCCTTGATAGTCTCGCGATATGCGAGTCTGGGTTCTTCAAGAACTACGGATGTGCCGTAACGGTTCTTAAGACGGGAAACAACGATATCAAGGTGCATATCACCCATACCGAAGATCGTCAGTTGCTTTGTTTCAGCGTTATTTACATACTTGAGTGTAGGATCTTCCTCAAGAAGCTTTGCAATACCGCCGGAAATCTTATCCTCGTCACCCTTAGCGGCAGGCTTAATAGCCTTTTCCATGTAAGGTGTGGGGAACTCGATCTTTCTGTATTCTACGAACTCACCTGTTGTGAGAGTATCGTTTGTGTTAACGCCTGCAAGCTTTGTTACAACACCGATGTCACCTGTATTAAGAGTATCGACTTCGATCTGCTTCTTACCGCGAACTGTCATGATATGAGCAAACTTCTCTTCCTTACCTGTGCGGCAATTCTTAAGAACTGTATCCTTGTTGAGAATACCGCTCATTACCTTGAAGTAAGACATCTTACCTACGAAAGGATCGGCTACGGTCTTGAATACAAAGAGTTCAGGATCACCGGACATATCGATAGGACGTGCAACGATTTCACCGTCAACGATAGTGGTCTGGTCATTCTTCATTGTGTGATCCGGGAAGGATTCAGCGATAGAATCCATAAGTGCGTATACGCCCCACATCTTTGTAGCGGCACCGCAGTACACGGGAACAATAGAACCGTCGTAGATACCTGTATGGAGAGCTTCAGCAACTTCCTTACGGGAGATGTGCTCGCCGTTCATATACTTCTCAAGAAGCTCGTCGCTTGTAAGAGCGATGGATTCCTTAAGGTTATTTCTCCAGTAAGCAGCGATAGTCTTACGGGATTCGTCCATTTCAACTTCAACTCTTGCGCCCTTAGCGTCGTATCTGAAGGCTGTCATACCGATAAGGTCGATCATGGTAGTGCCGTCAGCTTCCTTGATAGGGATGAGTACCGGGCAGAGAGAGTTGCCGAATTCGTCACGGAGCTGAGCAAAGATCTTGTCAAAGCTTGCTTCGGGATCGTCACACTTACTTACGAATACAGCTCTGGGAAGAACTTCGTCGTCTGCGATCTCCCAAGCGATCTCAGCACCAACCTCAAGACCGCTCTTTGCATCTACAGTAATGATCATCGCGTCAGCAGCACGCGCAGCCTGAAGAGCCTCAGCCTTAAAGTCAAGGAATCCGGGAGCATCGAGAAGGTTGATCTTAACGTCCTTCCACTCGATGGGAATGAGAGATGTGGAAAGGGAGAATCCCTTCTTGATCTCGTCCTGGTCAAAGTCAGACACGGTGTTACCGTCGGTAACCTTACCCATTCTATCTATAGCTTTAGAGCCGTAAAGCATAGCCTCTGCGAGAGTGGTCTTACCGCTTCCTCCGTGTCCGAGTAACGCAATGTTACGGATTTTTTCGGTTTTGAAAGTGTTCATTTCTTTGTACCTCTTATCTGTGGATTTATATCGTTTGTCACATTTCACAACGGGATATGGACAAAAATGTACTTAAATATATATCATGTATATAATTATACTACAGTAAAACTATATTTGCAAGGTATAAAGACAATTATTTCATTGTCCACTATGTAGTATTTTAACGTCACATTTTGTGCATTTCTACTAATTTCGACGTTATTTTTGATTATTTGTATCAAATTCGTCAAAAATCGGTTGTTTTTGTATTTTAAGTCACCGGTCAAAGACAGTCCTTCCCCCACGTTACACAATATGCTTGTCGGTCACCGAAAATTCACCGAATCCGTTATCATCTGAACAAGCATAGAAGACAATTAAAAAATCCCCCTAAAAAAGGAGGTTCCCGGTATGCGTGGCAAGACACACCGGGATTTGAAAGGAAGTATGAAAAAGCTAAACACTTTATGTTCTGTTTTGTTGTACTTATTATAGCACACATACTGTGTCTTGTCAATAAATAAATGATAATTTTTATGACAAATATGATGAATTTGTCAACCACAACAATATATGAGAGATCTTTTTGTGCATTCAGTACAATCGAGATCATAAAATAAGTATAAACAATCGGCGCACCGTTAAGCGCGCCGATTTGTAAGCTAAATTAGCCGATTATCTTCTCTTCTTGGAGATCATAACACCGCAAGCAGAGATTGCAGAAAGGGCTGCAGCAACTACCATGATGTCACCCGTAGGCGGTGCAGGTATAGGATCGGGATCGGGTGTTGGATCGGGATCGGGTGTGGGATCGGGATCCGGTGTGGGATGGGGATTCGGTGTGGGATCGGGATTCGGCGTGGGATCGGGGTCCGG
>JAZUBG010000230.1:0-2294 GCA_045638405.1 Eubacteriales bacterium
CCGAAAACTTTGCCATCCGCAGCGAAGGGAATAACGTTCGCATCATGGGTGATGCAAAGCTCGCAGTGCTTTACGGCTGCTACGGCTTTATCGACGACGTTATCGGCTGGCTCTACATAGCAAACTCATCGGGTGTGAATACAATAGATTATCTCTCACCCAAGGACGAGCTTGATATTTCCGGACTCGACTACGAGGAAGGCTCGTATATGCTTGCGAGAGGATATCAAGGCACACCCACTGACAGAGACAGACATACAGGGATCAAATGGTGTAAAGGTCAAAGATGCCACACCTTTGATGCGCTAGACAACGCTCCCGACGGTACCTCCTACAGTGAGCAGTACGAAAACCAGCCTTGTCTCACCGATGAAACAGTTTATCAGGTAATGCTCGCTAACGCGCTTAAGTGGCTGAATGAGGACCCCGACTGCGACATCATCTCCATTTCCCAGAATGACAACTCAAATTACTGCACGTGTGAAAATTGTGCGGCAATTGACGCCGAGGAGGGTTCCCCTGCAGGTTCCCTGGTCAGATTCTTAAACAGAATGGCAGCGGACATAAAGGCGGCCGGATTTGGTCACGTTTACATCCACACCTTCGCATATATGTATTCCACAACACCTCCCCAGAAAACAAAAGCTGACCCTATGATCATAGTTGAGTTTGCTCCTATCGGCGCTTGCTTCAATCACGCTATGAATGAAGAGTGTAACTTAAAGGACTGCGGCGAGCCTATGGAAGCGTGGAGCAAGATCTCCGGCGGTCTTTACTACTGGGATTATCCATACAACGCTTCTCAGTACGCAGCCGCCGTTCCCTACACTGCATACCGTAACCTCGCCGCACAGTTCAGATTTATGGCTGATTGCAATACTATGGGTTACTTCCCCTGCGGTGATTACCACTGCGCATGGAGCTTTGGCGCTCTCCGTCACTATCTCATAACCAAGCTTATGTGGGATCCTTATATGAGTGAAGAAGAGTTTGAAGGCCACGTTAAAAAGTTCATGGAGGGATATTTTGGCGAGGGCTGGGAGAAGATCTACGAGGCATACCATCTGTTCGTCGACAGCCATACAAGCTGTATGGGATGTATGTACCTCACCCCGAAGTTAACAGACACTTCAATATTCTTCCAGTATCAGAAGCTCCGCGGTGTAATGGACACTATTCTCACCGACTTTGACGAAGCAAAATTTCTCAGCGAAAGTGCATATACCTGGAGCAACGTGGACTGCAACCAGATCCAGTTTGAGTTCACAGACGTAAACGGCAGGTTTGATGCACTTTACAAGAGCTCCGATCCTGCTGACAACGAGCTTGCACAGGAAATATCACATAAGCTTCAGGACAAGATGCAGAAGTATAACGTTTTTTTAAGCGAAAATTTTAAATACATACCCGATTTTGAGCATTTCACAGTTCGTCCCGAGCGTTGGAGAGGAGACCTCGAATACGTGGATTTCGAGGGATATGATCCTTCACCCGGTGAACACTTCGTGCCTTAAGTACATGAAATTTTCACAGAGGCAACTCGTCATGGAGTTGCCTCTGCTTTTTTCGTTGTTTTCACCAAAATCACACCTCAAAAATCTACACTTAAGAGAGAGACATATTTATTGACTTGCGGCACATATTTTCGTATAATTTAATTATCAGATTTTGACCCCCAAAGGAGAAAAACAAATGAAACTTAAACGTATCTTATCCCTCATTTTAGTCTCGGTTATGCTCTTTTCAACTGTTGCCTGCGGAAAGTCGGACAATAAGGAAACGGGTACTACGGCAGCAAAAACAGAAGCCGTAACCGAAGAAAAAATGCCCGAGACACCTAACGAAGACTACGTTGTAGTTATCGATAAAGAGAACTCCGCTGCCGTGGATGCCGCAGAGCGTATGACATGGCAGATGAAGGAAAAGTACGGCATTGACCTTGAGGTCATCGACCACAAGGAGAAGGCTTACGTAAAGGAAATCGTACTCGGTAAGACTAACAGAGGCGAGAAGATCGACACTTCAAAGCTGATCTGCGACGAATACGAAATCAAAACCGTTGGCGAAAAGGTTTTCATCGACGGTGCGTCTGACGACGGTCTTTACGGCGGTGCGGTTAAGCTTCTTAATACCTGCACCGATGAAAACGGATTTAATATAGCTGAAAATTACGCCTACAAGGATACCTCAGGCTACCCCATCGAAAAGCTCACAATTAACGGCAACGATATCGCAAAGTACACTATCCTCTACCCCGAAAACGCTTCCGAAAAGACTATGAAGGGTGTTTAAGT
>JAZUBG010000231.1:0-4779 GCA_045638405.1 Eubacteriales bacterium
CATGGCTACGATCCGACTTCCCGTGCCGTCATGAGTATCGTAATCATTACCGAATACGCCGAGTTCGGGACGCTTACCTACAGCAACCTGTGTTACGTAAGGCATAAGATTGTTGGGGATACCGTTGGGATTTTCTCCCATAGTACCGCTCTTGTGAGCACCAATGGGATTGAAGTATCTGAGAAGTACAATATTCCACTCAGGATCCGCAACGTGAAGGTCTGTAAGGATCTGTTCAAGCATAGACTTGGTCCAACCGTAGGGGTTTGTACACTGACCCTTAGGACATTCCTCAGTAATCGGAATGAATGCAGGATTACCATATACTGTCGCGGAAGAAGAGAAAATAATATTCTTTACACCGTGACGTCTCATAACGTCTACAAGAACAAGAGTACCGGTGATATTGTTATTATAATACTCCCAAGGCTTTGCAACAGACTCACCAACTGCCTTAAGACCTGCGAAATGTATACAAGAATCAATTTCTTCCTTTTCAAAAATCTCTTCAAGTGCCTTTTCATCAAGAATATCAGCCTTGTAGAACTTTACCTTTTTGCCTGTGATAGCTTCTACGCGCTCAAGGCTCTTTTCACTGGAGTTGCAGAGGTTATCGAGAACAACAACGTCGTATCCCGCTTCCTGCAGTTCTACAACTGTGTGAGAACCGATATATCCTGCGCCACCTGTAACAAGAATAGCCATTTAATTCTCCATTCTGCCGAGTTATCGGCTTTAAAGCTTAATTATTTCCAAAGACCGTTAGGATATTCACCGCAAGCGATAAGCTCCTGAATACGAGCGATTGTTGCAGGCTTATCCTCTGCGTACGTTACACCGAACCACTTAGCGGTAGTTTCAAGAACAGTAACGTCGCACTTATCTGCCTTGATCATCTTACCGATTGAGTTGGGAAGAAGAGCTTCTCCCTTGATCTGATCTCTTTCACGGTCCTTTATAAACTTAGCAAAGTCTTCCTCAAGACCGTTGAAAACAGAAGGAGTGAATCCCCAGAAGTTCATAGATACAACGGTACCGGGCTCAACGTCAACGGGAGTACCATCATCTTCAATGAACTGAGCACACTTCTCTGTCTTAAAGATCTTTGTTCTTTCCACGATAGTGTCGAGTTTACCGTCTTTAAGCTGGCAAAGACCACGAGCAACACTTCCGTTATCGGTGAGGGTGTTCTCGATTCTGTAACCGATCATGCAGAAATCGTCTTTGTCCTTAGCATTTTTAAGGAACTCAGCAACTTTCATGTATGCATCCCTTCCGTAGAAATCGTCCGCATTTATAACAGCGAAAGGATCGTTAAGAAGGTGCTTACCGCAAAGAAGTGCGTGAGTTGTACCCCAAGGTTTAACGCGTTCTGCGGGAATATCTTCAGCATCAACGAGAGTATTAAGTCCCTGGAAAGCGTACTCAACCTTGATCTTACCTTCGATACGGTTGCCTACAGTTTCCTTGAAAATTTCATAATTTTCTTCCTTAATAAGGAAAACTACTCTGTCAAATCCGGCTTTGATCGCATCATAGATGGAAAAGTCGATAATAAATTCACCGTTCTCTGTAAAAGGATCGATCTGTTTAAGACCTCCGTAACGGGAACCCATGCCACCGGCAAGAATAAATAATGTCATCTTCATCACTCACGGTACCGAAATACCGCGCCTTCCTTAGATAAATTTATACACTAATATTTTAAAACAATAAGGCGAAAAATTCAAGAGGAAAATCAATATTTAGTACTTGTTTTTTTCACAAACTTCCACCATATTTTCCTTGATTTTTAGAAGAAGTTTCATAAGCTGCTTATTTTCAGAATCTGTGAGGCAAGAAAGTACGTTTTCTTCTTCTGTTCTAACCTTTCTGACTATGTGTCTGTTATAATCTTTACCTTTATCGGTGAGATATACTCGCATGGCACGAAGATCGTAGTTATCGGTTTTCCTTGTGATAAATCCGTCCTTTTCAAGCTTTTGAAGAGTTACACTTATAGTCGGAGCTTTAAGATGAGTAGCTCTTACGAGATCAAGTTGCGTAATACCGTCTCGCTTTGCCAGTTCTATCATAAGAAGACGGGACGATTTCTGTAATAGTGAATTCTTTTCTTCACCCACAAGAATTCTGCAATTCATCATACGTGATATTTCACCTATCACAGACATGGGATTATGAGACGGAATAAGGACTGGTTCATCATTAGTATCGTTTATGAAATGCGCGTTAACGTTAAGATTCATGGCTGTTTTCCTTTCGGTATAATTTTTTGATAGAATAACAGTAACAATGCGCAGGTTAATAGTATATAAAAACACTTATTATATGTATAATACTGTATTTATCAATAGAAATCAAGAGCTATTTGTAAACATTTCATAATTTCGTCAAAAATCTTATATTATCTTGTTTTAAGAGTGATCATAATTATTTCAGGTTTATTATTAATTCTTAAAGGAAATAAGCTGTTACCAATCCCACGGCTAACAACCATAGATGTATCGTTTTTCACATAAAGTCCCGAATCATATTTAGGAAAAAAGCCTTGTCCCGGTGCAATAATACCACCTATAAAAGGCAAGCGAATTTGGCCGCCATGAGCGTGTCCTGCGAAGATGAGATCAATGTCGTGCTGAACATATATGTCAAAGGCCTCAGGTCGATGCGACAGCAAAATTTTATAGTTGTCATTTGATGAAATAACACTTCCAATTTCTTCTGATATGATGTCTTGATTTGTCTTACCATCTTTATTTCTTGTAAAATCTGGGTCATCGATACCCAAAATTTCTATAATACTTCCCTCTCGCTCAATGACTGTTGATTCGCCTCTTAAAACAGTCACGTTTTTTGAAGCAAGTACTTTTTCAAGTTCGGTAAATTCTTCACTTACTCTTGATTCATGGTTTCCTGTGACATAGTAGCAAGGTGCAATTTCAGTGATATTATCTATGAATTTCGCTACAATGTCTATATCCGTTCTTCTTGAATCAATCAGATCTCCTGTAATTACTATAATATCGGGATCTGCGTCTTTTAGCATATCACAGAGTTTCTTGTTATTTTTGTCAAGCTCAGCATTGTGGAAATCCGATATATGAGCTATCTTGAAGTCGTTGAAATCTGTGGGTAAGGATTCGGATCCCACTTCTATTTTTGTCAGTACAGGTGAACGGTCCATTATAATTGTGTATACTATCAGGAATAAAAGAAATATCGTTAGTGTGAATATAATAATGAGTTTTTTTACGGTTTTTTTCATTTTATCACCCCTTGTTTTATGTAAATCCTGACTTTATTATAAACAAGAGTATAAATAATGTCAAGCGTATAGTTTTTGATGTTACATAAGTATTGAGTGAATAAAAATAGACACATCATCGTAGAATTCTACATAATGATGTGCCTATTACAATTATTGTTGGTTTTTAAGAAGCTTTAAATTACTTGCTTTCCTCTTCAATAGCAACCGCAACAGTCATGTACCATTGAAATTCACTAAAAAACAAATAGCTGTTAACGTACATTTCTATGCCAAACATCTATCTCTTCTTCTGTTGGGGCATCCCATAAGGATAAACATTTATTCTTAAGACCTTCATCCAAGTAATAATCTGAACCGCTGTTGTCTTTCAGTACACGACTGTTTCTTTCCAGAATGTTTTTATACCAAGTCTGGTCATCCACGTCAATATAATGCCACTCACAAGGGATATTCAGCGAATCGTAGAATTCTGAAAGTCTCCGTCTTCCCTCGCGAGTCCAAAATCCCCAGTCAAGAATTACGTTGCAACCTATGTTATACAGCTCAACAGATTTATTTTTGAAATAATCGCATATTCTTATAGTCATTTCATCATGTTTTTCGCCTAGATCCTTATCGAATAAAGCATTCACGATTTCATCACAGGATAAAACAACCGCATTTTCTTTTTCTTTGAGCTGTTTTGAATAATATGATTTTCCGGCACAGATCTTACCGCAGATAGTTATAATTTTTGCCATATAGCCTCCTAATTTCACAAATAAAATTTACCTGTCGAAAATAGCAGAAATAAGCATCTTCCCACCGCCTTTCAATTTCACTAACACTTTTTTTAAGAAATAACTTTCAGTTCTTTTAACAATTAAAGATAAAGAAGTTGGACACATTACGAGTATTTTACTACTAATTATGTGTCCAACTCATTTTTATTAGTTTTTTTAACTAAAATGCTTAAAATCAGTAAATTACTTGCTAGCCTCTTCGATAGCAACTGCAACAGCAACTGTCATACCAACCATGGGGTTGTTACCAGCGCCGATGAGGCCCATCATTTCTACGTGAGCAGGAACGGAAGAAGAACCGGCGAACTGAGCATCACCGTGCATTCTACCCATAGTATCTGTCATACCGTAGGAAGCAGGACCTGCAGCCATGTTATCGGGATGGAGTGTACGACCAGTAGCGCCACCGGAAGCAACGGAGAAGTACTTAACGCCATTCTCGATAGCCCACTTCTTGTATGTACCTGCAACGGGGTGCTGGAAACGAGTGGGGTTTGTGGAGTTACCGGTGATGGAAACACCGACGTTCTCAAGTCTCATGATAGCAACACCTTCGGGTACGCTGTCAGAACCATAGCACTTAACGTCAGCTCTGGGACCGTTGGAGTAAGCAGTCTCGGAGATAACATTAACTTCTTCAGTTGCGGGGTCGAACTGAGTCTGAACATATGTGAAGCCGTTGATACGGGAGATGATCATAGCAGCGTCCTTACCGAGACCGTTAAGGAT
>JAZUBG010000232.1:0-16990 GCA_045638405.1 Eubacteriales bacterium
GTACTCGCCGCGGCTTGCCGCATAGTCACGTCCCGCGTGGTGCTTGATGGACCACTTGATATGGAGGTATTCATCGGAAAGGTCCATGTCAAGACCAAGCTCGTTTACGATAGCATCGTAACGCTCAACGATCTTATTGAAGGTCTCGTCAATAGACTCACCTTCAGTTGAGAGATTGTAGCACTGATAAAGAAGGTCGGTAACCTTTTCGTCTTCCTTGAAACGCTTACCGGGAGCTGAGGGAACGACATAACGTCTTGCATCCTCTGCGGTGATAATGTCCTTAACTTTTCTGAACTGCTGTGCATCAGCAAGAGAGCTTCCGCCAAACTTAACTACCTTAAGGCAGTCGTTGTATCTCGTTGAATTTATGTTATCCATTGTAGTATCCTCATTAAACAAAAATTATAAATACACAGTTTATATTATATTTAAACAACCCGCAAATGTCAATGTGATTTTTCAACAAATATCACCGCTAATTCGCCCTCTGTCTGTAACAGTATATTGACAAGTTCACGATATTGATATATAATGTTTAGACACACAACAGTTTATCTCGAAAGGTACGTTACCCATGTCTGAAAAATACATTTTTTCCGCGTCTGATATTCTCCTTCCCGCATTTGCTCCCGACAGCGCGGACTTCACAAAATGGGCGGTTATCGCCTGTGACCAGTTTACCTCCGACGTGTCTTACTGGGACGAGACGGAGAGACTTATAGACTCGTCTCCCTCCACCTACGACTATATTCTCCCAGAGGCTTATCTTGAAACCCCAAGAGCTGAAATCAAGACCGAAAGCTTCAAAAACAAGATGGCTGAGATAGGCACTTCCGTACTGAATCCTCACACTCCCGCTGTTAATGGATTCATCTACGTTGAGCGTACCCTCTCCGACGGAAAGGTGCGCCGCGGTATACTCGGTAAGCTTGACCTTGAAGACTATGATTACGCCGCAGATTCCAAGTCTGACATCCGCGCTACCGAGCAGACGGTTGCGGAAAGAATACCTCCCCGCAGTGCGCTTCGCGCTATGGCAACTGCTGAATTTCCTCACGCTATGGTATTTGCCGATGACAAGACATCACTATTTGAAAAGGCGGAAAAGCTTGCATCCGGCTGTCCCGTTGTCTATGACTTTGACTTGATGCAGGGCGGCGGACACATCAAAGGTTACAAAATCGAAGGAGCTGTCGCTGACGAGCTTCAGGTACTCATCGGTGAAAACGAAAAGTCATGCCCCCTTCCCTATGCAGTAGGTGACGGTAACCATTCTCTTGCTGCGGCAAAGGCACTTTACAGTAGTATAAAGGAAAAACTCGGTGAAGATGCAACATCTCACCCCGCAAGATATGCTCTCTGCGAGATAGTTTCAATTTACGACGATGCCATTGAGTTTGAGCCCATCCACAGAATCGTGAAGAATGTTACTCCCGCTGAGCTTCTTTCAGCACTTGCTGGGATCGCGGCAGAAGGCGACGGGGAGCAGAAAATCAGAGTTCTCGGTACGGAGTATGAAAACGTATACAGCTTCACAAAAACAAGCCACGACATGACGGTCGGTACGCTTCAGAACTTCATTGACGAATACGTCTTATCTCACCCGGGAACAGTATGCGACTACATTCACGGCGAAGAGGAACTTCGTGCACTTGTAAACGAAAATTCAGTAGCGTTTATGTTCGACGGTTTTGACAAATCACAGCTCTTCTCATACATAAAGAACGGTCCCATGCCGAGAAAGACCTTCTCCATGGGAGACGCAAGAAGCAAGAGATATTATCTTGAAGGCAGAGTTATCGTAAAGTGAAAAAACAAAGGTGTCACACCGCAAGGTATGACACCTTAATTATTTAATTACTTTACAACGTAGGGATTGAAATAGAGTACGATTTGATCCCCTTCTTTAATCAGTGTAGACGCCGCATAGTTTATAAGAGGATTATCGCTACCACCGATATTAAATTCCCAAATGTAATTATATCCGTCCTTAATGCCGTTTGTTTTACCCATAATTGATGTGAACATTCCATCCTTGATCTCATATTTGATGTTATTCTCATCAAATACCTGTTTTACAGCATCAAGAATAGTGGGAGCCATTCCGTCAACAGCCTTGATCTCAGAAGCCTTATCGGAAATAAACGTACGGGTAAGATAATAATCCTTTGCAGGGTCAACAGTAATAACCGAAACTCTTACATCCTTAACAGTACCTTCAAAAGGAACCTTCAGAGGCTCTCTTTTTACTTCGGAATGAGCTCTCGTTGTATTTGCCGGATCTGTAACCTGAGGCACTGTTGTTTCATCTTTTTTTGAGCAACCGCATGAAGAAAGAGCTAAAACAAATACAAGGCACAAAACAATACTGATAATCTTTTTCATATAAATCTCCTTTCAGCAAACCGCTGATATTTTTATAAATTACTTACAGGAACTACAACGTATGAGTCTTCTGTTTCCGTTTCAACGGAAGGAGACTTATCAGGTTCTGCAGTAAGAATATAAACGATCGTCATATCCGACTTAAGCGGAATATTACAAGCACGCTCATTAGGTATTACACCGTCTATCTCATATTCCCACACGTAAAAATAGCCGTCTTCAACTCTTTCGCTTTGTTCTGCTATACATACGATTGACGAAAAATCTTCAACGTAGAAAACTTCTTTAGTCGTAAGAATACTTTTTACGGCGTCAAGCACCGTCACGGGCACGTTCTTAGGAAAATCGACATCCAAAGTCGAATTTTCCACGAGAACGACCTCTTCAAAGGTGATCTCCTCTAAAGTCTCACCGTTTTCATCCTCCACAACAGTTTTTACGGGATTATAATACACTGCGGAGAAATTTATATTGGTGTAGGTGACAAACTCTTCAGCAGGAGTTACGGTAATTTCGCTTTTTTCCTCTGTCTCGATAATAGTTTCTTCGAAAATTGATGTTTCCCCTGATTCTCCGGTTTCTCCGGTGGTATCATCCGTACAGGAAACAAGCACCAAGGAAATAAGAAGGCAAACTATTACACCAAAAAGTTTATTCATATAACAAACCAAAAACCGAAAGGCTGAGCCCCTCGGTCTTTTATTTTATTACTCAGCTGCCTCAGTTTCAGTTGCTTCAGTCTCAATGGACTTATCAACAGCACCGGTAAGAGTGTATACAATTTTCATGCCACTCTTAAGATCTATCTCGTGTGCACGCTTTTCCTCAGAAAGAACAACACCGTCTTTATCAGTTACAATGTACTCCCAAACGTAAAGGTAACCCTGTGCAGATCTTTCTCTCTGACCCTTAATACTGGTAATAGAGCCTTCACTTACCTTGTGCTTGATATTGTTGGTTTCAAGGATCTGAATAACACCGTCAAGAACCTTCATGCCTTCTGCACCACTGACGTCAACTTCAATAACATCAATAAGAACCTGGTCCTCAAACGTAGTCTTTGTTTCAATCGTACCGTCCTCTTTTTCAACTTCCTCAACCTTGGGAATCTGATAAATTGCAGCAAAACGAACATTTTCGTATGTAACAAGTTCCGCACAAGAAGGAATCATAAGACAGACTGTTACGATTGCAACGATCATAGCTACTAATTTAATTCTTTTCATTTTATCCTCCGATAATTAAGTTTATTAAACTCACTGAAACAATTATATATTAAACTTTCCCGTTTGTCAATAGATTATAACGAATATCACAAAAATTAAGAAATTTTTCAATTTATTATTGTAAATCCCACAGTGAAAAACAACATATACACTTCATAAATCACGACAGACAAAGAGCAAATCAGACCTAAAAGACTTATTTTACAATAAATCTTCATGATATACACAGTATACGCGATTGATGCAACAATGGCAAAAACTCCGCAAAGGCCACCACCTGCAAGAAGAGTTAAAGGACACCAAAATAATCCGGCAATGTATCCTATTACGGATTTCACACACAGTTCGGTGCCCAGGGAACAAATTCGCCCGACAGAAATAAGTAATCCGAATAAAACATACGTTACTATCCACAAAGAAAACATCATCCAAAGAGGGATACAGAATGACGGATGATATGATGTTTTCCACACAAGTGAAATTCCGTCACATGACAGCCAGACAAGTACACCTACTATGGCAGTTATTACGGATGGGACGAAAAACTTCAACGGAGAAGCTACAAACGTTCTCCATTCGTTACGCAGATTTCTGAAAAATATCATACAGCACCTCACAAGCAACAGTAAATTACAGTTTTTATACTACTGTTTATGATTAAATGCAATATGTTATTCCATATTCCGAAAGTAATTTACGCTTTCCATCCGTCAACGCCCGAACGTTCAAGGGCACCGAGTATTCTTGTGTAAACTCCGCGGTGTCGGACATCTTCATTTCTCAGAAGCTCTTTGAAATGTTGCCTTTCAGTGTCACCGTCAACAGGACATATTTTTTCGATCACGGGAAGGGTTACCGATGAAGCGTAACCGTTTATTTCACCCTCTCTGAGATAGACAAAGGGGCGGATAAGCCTGATCCCGCTGTTTTCGTAGGTCATCTCGGGACAGAAGCACCCTGCTCTTCCCGCAAGGATTATGTTCATCATATATGTCTCGGCAACGTCGTCAAGGTGATGCCCGAGGGCAAGTGCCGTACAGCCAAGCTCCTGCGCAGCGTTGTGAAGCGCACCTCGGCGAAGTTTAGCACAAAGGCTGCAAGGGTTTTCTTCACGGCGGACGTTAAAGACTATCTCAGATATTTCCGTGCGGATGATCTCGTGGCGGACACCGAGACTCTCGCAATAATTACTTACGGGACCGAAAAGATCACGCTCCGCAGGTACTGCTCCGTTATCAACGGTAATGGCGATAACGTCATAGGAATAATCGGCAAATCTTCTCATTTCGGCAAGAGCCGCGAGAAGCACAAGAGAATCCTTACCTCCCGACACCCCTACAGCGATCCTGTCACCCGGCTTTATCATTCCGTATTTTTCAACAGCCATACGCATACGGCTGAGAATCTTTTTCATTTGTTTTATGTCTAACACCACACTTTACAAACTTTCGGTGGCAACTTTTGCATCCATCTCATAAACTGTAGCTGAAGCAAAGTTTATGGGAGGACTAAAAGTGGCAACTAAAATTTACATAGATCAGGGGCATAACCCCAGAAATCCCAACGCAGGAGCTGAGGGAAACGGTCTCAGAGAACAGGATATAACATACGACATCGGTCTGCGTACTGCCGCAAGACTTCGTGCAAGAGGACTTGAAGTAAGACTCTCACGTCCAACTTCGTCCACTCAGCTCGGCACGTCTAACGCTTCGTCTCTCGCGGCGAGGGTAAACGACGCAAACTCATGGGGAGCAGACTATTTCATCAGTCTGCACACAAATGCCGCCGCAAATGCCACCGCATCAGGTTCCGAGGCATACGTTTACAGAAATACAGGAAGTGCGGCAAGTCTTGCGCGTAATATTCTCTCTCAGCTTAATATCTCAACCGGACTACGTAACCGCGGCGTTTTCTCGCGTCCTACTCTTTACGTATTAAAGAAAACACAAATGCCCGCAGCTCTTATCGAGCTTGGATTCATAACCAATCCTTCGGATGCCGCACTTATGTCGGGCAGACCGGAACTGTTTGCCTCAGGTGTGGCTAACGGAGTCTTAGCCGAGCTGGGATTACTCTGAGGTTTACTTTTTTCCTTCAAGCAAGTCGGGACGGCGTTCTTTTGTAATTTCAAGGGAACGCTCGTTCCGCCATTTTTCTATGTTCTCATGATGTCCTGAGAGAAGAACGTCAGGCACCTTCATACCGTGGTAATCGTAGGGACGGGTATATTGCGGATACTCAAGAAGCCCCGATGAGAAGGATTCCTTCTCGTGACACTCGGGATCGGAAAGCACGCCGTCGCAAAGACGTCCCACCGCATCAGCAACGATACACGCAGGAAGCTCACCTCCTGTAAGCACGAAATCGCCAAGAGAGATCTCCATGTCTACGATCTCCTCGATTATTCTCTCGTCAACACCTTCATAATGCCCGCAGAGAATTATCATACCTTCATACTGAGACAGTTCAGCTGCTATTGTCTGATTGAATATTTTTCCTCTCGGGGACATATATACAGTAACAACACGACTGTCATCTGTATAACCGCGCATCTCGCAAATCGCTTTATGTGTACGGTAAATGGGAGGCGCCGCCATAAGCATACCTTTTCCGCCTCCGTAAGGGGTATCATCGACTCTGCGGTGCTTGTCCTCGGAATAGTCTCTTATATTATGCGTTTTAATGTCAAGCTTTCCCGCTTTTCGCGCTCTGCCTATTATACTCTCGTTAAGTATACCGTCAACGAACTCGGGAAACAGTGTCATAATGTCAATATTCATACTTTACTCTCTCATTCCGTCGATAAGTGCAACGTATACACCTGCATCGTCACCTTCAACGGATACTTTTTTAATAAAATCGGGTACGGAAGGTACCATAAAAGTTCCTCCGTTGACGTCTTCGATCACATAAATATCCTGAATACGTCCCGTCATGATCTCACGAACCTTACCGACCTTCTCACCGCTTTCAGCATCGATCACGGGAAGTCCGATCTGGTCAGCTACGAAATAATCTCCTTTACGGAGTCTGAAATCTTCTCTGTCAGCATACAACTCACGACCTTTGAGAACGATCGCATCCTCAAGAGTTTCAACTCCTTCAAGTTTAGCAAGGACTGCATCCTTCTGTACGGACGCTTTTTCCACCTTGTATTCTTCAAACGAACCGTCGGGCTTTTTGTAATAAAGTCTCTTAAGTCCAGCGAGAATCTTGGGAGTGTCACAGTAATTTTCAAGTCTCACATTGCCTCTGACGCCGTGTGTTCCGACTATCTTCGCACAAAGCAAATATTTATTAAGTGCCATATAATTTCACCTTTCAGTTGGATTGTTTCTCTACTTAGTACAGTATACCACATTATTAAAACTTTTTCAACAGCAAGTTATATTCACAAGCGATCAGGCAGACTGAATTTTCTTTCATTATTTTCGGTATTTATTTATAAAAATCACAAAAAACTATTGATTAAATGAGTTTAAAGTGATATAATGTCAGATATATACTTTATTAGTTTACCAAACTAAACTGTAAATCAATAATTTTTATGCCGACAGATTTCGGCAGATCGAGGTAATATATGAACAGAGTTTACAACTTCTCTGCGGGTCCTTCCATGCTCCCCATGCCCGTACTTGAAAGTGCTGCGGCTGACCTTATTTGCTATAAGGATTCCGGAATGTCCGTTATGGAGATGAGCCACCGCTCTCCCGCATACGACGCGATCATCAAAGCTGCTGAGGCTTCTCTCAGAAAAGTCATGAACATTCCCGACAACTATAAGGTGCTCTTCCTTCAGGGTGGTGCTTCCACACAGTTTGCAGCTGTTCCTCTCAACCTTATGAAGACAGGTAAGGCTGACTACATTCTCAGCGGTCAGTTCTCCACTAAGGCTTACAAGGAAGCTCAGAAGTACGGTGATGTTAAGGCTGTTGCTTCCTCCAAGGATGACAACTTTGCTCACGTTCCCGCTACAACAAGAGAGACATTCAGACCCGATGCCGATTATGTACATATGTGCTTTAATAACACAATTTACGGTACAAAGTTCAACTACATCCCCGACACAGGTGACATTCCTCTCGTAGCTGATATGTCCTCCTGCATCATCTCCGAGCCTGTTGACGTATCCAAGTTCGGTCTCATCTACGCCGGTGCGCAGAAGAATATGGCTCCCGCCGGTCTTACCGTTGTGATCGTAAGAGAAGATCTCCTCGGCAACGCTCGTCCCGAGACTCCTTCCATGCTCGACTACAAGCTCATGGCTGACAACGACTCAATGTACAACACTCCTCCCTGCTGGTCCATCTACATGGCAGGCCTCGTTTATGAGTGGATCCTCTCCCTCGGTGGTCTTGAGGAGATGAAGAAGATGAACGAAAAGAAGGCAAACCTCCTTTACGATTATCTCGACAGTCAGGACTACTACATCGCTCCCGTTTCGAGGGAGTCACGTTCCATGATGAACGTAACCTTCGTTACAGGTAACGAAGAGCTTGACAAGAAGTTCCCCAAGGAAGCTGCTGCGGCAGGTCTCACAAACCTTAAGGGTCACCGCTCCGTCGGCGGTATGAGAGCCTCCATCTACAATGCAATGCCCTACGAAGGCGTTGAGGCTCTGGTAGCATTCATGAAGGATTTCGCTGAAAAGAATCCTAAATAATTCAGCATATAATAAAGCAAAAGAAGGTATTTAGACATGGCAAAGATTAAACTTCTCAACAAGATCGCTCCCGTAGGTATCAATACATTCGACCGTGAGACCTATGAGGTTAGTACAGATATTGACTCTCCCGAAGCTATTATGGTACGCAGCGCGTCCATGCACGAAATGGAGTTCGACCCTTCCCTTATGGCAATCGCACGTTGCGGCGCAGGTGTTAACAACATCCCCGTTGAGGAGTGTGCAAGAAAAGGTATCGTCGTATTCAATACTCCCGGTGCTAACGCAAACGGCGTTAAGGAGCTTGCTCTCACTGCTCTCCTTCTCGCATCCCGTGACATCGTTGGCGGTATCAAGTGGGCTGACACTCTTGAAGTCGACGTAGCAAAGTCCGTTGAAAAAGGCAAGTCCGCATTCGCAGGCTGTGAGCTTATGGGCAAGACCCTTGGCGTTATCGGTCTGGGTGCTATCGGCGGTATGGTGGCTAATGCAGCTGTACAGCTCGGTATGAAGGTTATCGGTTACGACCCCTACATCACCGTTGATGCGGCTTGGCACCTCAGAACATCCATTGTAAAGGCTAACTCCTACGAAGAAATCTTCAAGAAGTGTGACTACATTTCTCTACACGTTCCCGCTACCAAGGAAACAAAGAACATGATCAACACAGGTTCTATCTCCCTCATGAAGCAGGGAGTAAAGATCATCAACCTCTCCAGAGCGGATCTCGTAAACGCATCTGACATAAAGCACGCTCTCGAGGACGGACACGTTTCCACATACGTTACCGACTTCCCCACAGAAGAGACTGTACGTACTCCCGGAATCGTTACAATCCCCCACCTCGGTGCCTCCACAAAGGAAAGTGAAGACAACTGTGCTGTTATGGCGGCTCAGCAGCTTATCGACTTCCTTGAAAACGGTAACATCAAGAACAGCGTAAACTTCCCCGCTGTTTCAATGCCTGTTTCTGATTGTCACAGACTTGTTATCCTCCATCTTAACATTCCCAACATGATTTCAACCATCACAACACTTCTCTCTGAAGCAGGAATCAACATCGAGAACATGGCAAACCGCTCAAAGGGCGAGTATGCTTGTACACTCGTTGATACTCTCAGCGAAGTTCACTCCGATATTCTTGATAAGATGGCTTCCTCTGATGGTATTATCAGAGTAATCAGCGTTAAGTAATATTACACAAAAAATCAAAGCAATACTTTTTGAGATTTTTCAAAAAAAGTATTGCTTTTTTTGTTATCATATGGTATAATTCTCTTTGTGTGTGGTACAAATAGTACACATAATTAAATTTCGGACAGTCCTCTGCTTTAGCTCAGCACGAATGTCCATGATTCAAAGGAGGAGTCGAAAATGAATAAGATCGACGCTTTTGTAAATGAGCAGCTCAAGGAGTCTGTACCCCAGTTTAACATTGGTGATACAGTAAGAATCCACAACAAGATCAAAGAAGGAACAAGAGAAAGAATCCAGATGTTTGAGGGTACTGTAATCGCACGTCACGGCGGCGGTATCTCTGAGACATTCACTGTTCGCCGTGTTGCTTACGGTTGCGGTGTTGAGAAGACTTTCCCCCTCCACTCTCCTAACGTTGTACAGGTAGACGTTACAAGACGCGGTAAGGTTAGACGCTCCAAGCTCTACTACCTCCGTGACAGAGTTGGTAAGAAGTCCAAGGTTAAGGAACTTATCTAAGTTCGTCTCTGTTAAGGCTTACGGTTTTTCCGTAAGCCTTTCCTTTTTTATTTTCATTTTATATTGACATTTATAAAAAGCAAAACATTCGCAATATGTCTTGACACATAAATCGTTTTATGTTATACTAATATTGCAAGTTAATATAATATGAAAGGACTCGATATAATGAACGGAGATGCAAGACGTACCGAAATCTTAAAAATACTTGGTGATGCTGAAGAAGTTATATCAGCAACTAAGTTAGCTGAAACTTTGGGCGTCAGCAGACAAGTTATTGTACAGGACGTTGCCCTCCTAAGAGCAAACGGTTACGGAATCATTTCCCATGCGAGAGGTTATACTATTAAAAAACATTCTTCATTAGAAAAGGTTTTCAAAGTAACTCACTCAGACGAAGATACTGAGCGTGAGCTTAATTTGATCATTTCCCTCGGTGGTACAGTAAACGACGTATTCGTTTACCACAAAATTTATGGAATAGTAAAAGCTTCACTCAATATTAAAACTAAAGAAGATGTTGACGATTTCATTTCCGGTATTGCTACAGGTAAATCCAGCCTGTTAAAAAACATCACAGCCGGCTATCATTACCATACTGTTTGTGCTGATAGCGAAGAAATCCTTGAGTCTATCGAAAAAGGACTTGAAAATGCAGGTTTTCTTGCTCCTTTACAGCCTTATGAGCCCGATGTATTATAAGTTTAATAAATTCAAAGACAGTACTTCTTTTTTGTACTGTCTTTGAATTATTACAAATAGTCGTTAAAAAATTATACTTTCCGATACCTACGCTTCCGTATTTATAAATCCAATCATATAGTAGTTTTTGTGGACAATAAAACTGCCGTATCATCAGATACGGCAGTTTTACTATTTAATTCTCTCAATATTGAAAGTAATTGAATCGTCCGAATAGGGATTACACGGTTTGTACGCATCATCACTATAACTAATCATCTTATCACGTGACCAGACTACAGAAATACCGTGATCCTTCAAAGCATCAGCTGAATCGTCTGAAAATTCCTCAGAAGTATAATACGGATACATTTCAAGAGCAATTTCGGCACAGGAATGCTTCTTTGATGCTCCAAGAAGACCGGAAACGGAAGTATTGATCCTACCGTCATTCAAGCTCACATACTGTGACACAACTTCTCCGTTTTCGTAAGCATAATAAAGATAATTATCAAATTCAAAATACGATGTGACGGGGAAACTGCGAAGATATACAAAAGCAGAAGCACCTTTTGTGGTTACGGTTGCAGAGTTATATATCCTCCTGTCAACAAGTGAAAACAGATTAATATTATAACTTGTACCTGAATCGTCTAAGTTTCTGATATATCCGTTACAGGACGAAATGTGTCCGAGTTTATAACCTTCGCTTATAAGCTTATCAGCAATAGCGTCAACTATGAATGCATTTCTCATCCAATAGAAATCGATAAATACGTCGATTTCGTTATTTTTGGCATAAGAAATATACTCGTCGGAAACAACCAATTTAATTTTATTGTTTCCTTTAAGTTCAAGGTTAATATGTTCCGGTGAATTGACAAATCCGAGCACTTCATCATAGAACGTTGAAATATCCTCGTTCTTTGAGGGATCAGACAGCGAAGCTGTAAAATCGTCTTCACTGATACATACCTGATAATTTAAAGCATACAAAGGAGCGAAGTACATATGTCTTCCCCCCTTATCTACCATAAGCTTTAATGCGTCGTACAGTAGGGGATCAACCGATACTTCGCTATTCAGTCTATGGGATAAGGTTAAAAGATTAATTATATCATCGTACTCTTCATTTACATTAAATAAACGGTATGTCTTATAGGCCACCTCAGAATACAGTGATGAAATTCTTTTATATTCTGCCGTAGCCGATATACCTGATGCTCCGAGATTGTAACTTAGATTAAGTTCAGGTGCTATAACGTAGCATTCCTTACTAAGTTCGATCTCCTGCCAACCGGTATTACGGTTAAGACACGATACAAGACCATAAGTAATCGAACCGACACCGACAAGGATCAAAACAACCACAATTGCCAATCGAAGCCAGGGACGTTTACTGTAAACGTCGATATTTTCGATTACTTTCTCACGACGTTTTTTGAAAAATTTCATGATAAATTATCAAATAAGGGTGAGAAGGATAAGAATACCAAACAGACCAACAATTCCGCCAAAGGTACAAAGACCGGCGATTGCTCCTTTTTTACAAGCTTTAAAATTACGGATATAATTCTTAGCCTTGAATATGAAGCCTGCTATGAGACCAATGGGAGGAAGGAGGAATGAACCAAGCGTATAAAGCTTACTGCCTGTATCGTGGATAGGCGCATCAAGGATGTAGTCACCGCTTGACATTTCAAGTTCAGCTTCGGTTTCATTTTTCTCTTCATGTACATAATCTTCGGGAAGGATGGTTACAGACTTGAGAGGCTCACCTTTTTCACGGATACGCTTATACTCTTCTACTTCCTTCTTATTTGCATAAACAAAATGATTATGACCGATATCAACAAGCTCGGGCTTATCCTCGCTGTAATCGTGAACAGAAGGATCATAGGTAAATAGTACCTTATTCTTCTCAAGCTTAGGATCAGGAATCGGAATAGCGGAAATAAGGCTTCGTGTGTAAGGATGGAGAGGATAGTCGAAAAGTTCTTCTGCCTCTGCGATCTCTACGATATCACCCTTATAGATTACACCGATTCTGTCGGAAATGAATCTTACGATAGAAAGGTCATGAGCGATAAAGAGATATGTTACATCACGTTCTTTCTGGAATTTCTTAAGAAGATTAAGAACCTGTGCACGGATAGATACGTCAAGCGCGGAGATAGGCTCGTCAGCAACCACAAGTTCAGGCTCCATAACCATTGCTCTTGCGATACCGATACGCTGTCTCTGACCACCGGAAAACTCGTGAGGATAACGGGTAAGATGTTCGGGAAGAAGTCCTACTTCCTCGATCATTTTCTCTACCTTATGAATTCTGTCCTCATTGTTTTCATAAAGATGGAAGTTATAAAGTCCTTCTGAAATGATATAATCTACTGTAGCTCTTTCATTAAGAGAAGCTGCAGGATCCTGGAAGATCATCTGAATATTTCTGATAACTTCACGGTCAATGGAACGGGGAGTCTTACCGGAAATCTTTACGCCCTTATACTGAATCTCACCCTTAGCACAAGGGTTAACTCTGATAACAGCACGTCCGATAGTAGTCTTACCTGAACCTGACTCACCAACAAGGGAGAATGTCTCGCCCTTGTAAATATCGAAGTTAGCGTTCTTAACAGCTCTTACAGCATTTTCGCCTTTACCGAATGTAATATCCACGTTCTTGATGGAAAGAAGTATTTCCCTGCCGTTCTCATCAAGGGGACCGTTTTTCGGCAAATGCTTTAAACGTTTTTTAGTATTATTGTTATTTGACAAAACGTTATCCTCCTTATATATTGAATGAACGAAGCAGTTTTTCGTGAATATCCTCAATGATCTCAGGCTTATTTACCTTTGGAGCACGGGGATCAAGGAGCCATGTCTTTGCAAAATGTGTTTCCGTAACAGGGAACATGGGAGGCTCCTTAAGGGTATCTACCTTAAGACAGTAGGGGTTTCTGGGAGCAAATGCATCACCGACGATCTCATTATAGAGAGACGGGGGGGTACCTGAAATTGAATAGAGCTTTGTATTACGCTCTGCAAGCTGAGGAAGTGATGAAAGAAGCGCCCACGTATAGGGATGGCGGGGATCGTAGAATACCTCTTCGACCTTACCTACTTCGATCATCTGACCCGCATAAAGAACTGCAACTCTGTCAGCAATATTTGCAACTACACCGAGGTCGTGAGTAATAAATACGATGGTGTAACCGAATTCCTTCTGAAGATCCTTGATGAGCTTAAGGATCTGCGCCTGAATGGTAACATCAAGAGCAGTTGTAGGCTCGTCACAGATGAGGATCTTAGGCTGACATGAAAGAGCGATAGCAATAACAATTCTCTGTCTCATACCACCGGAATACTGGAAGGGATAGTCATCAAAACGCTTCTCGGCGTTGGGAATACCAACCTTCTTCATGAGTTCGAGCGCTCTTCTGCGAGCCTCAACTTCAGAACACTTCTGGTGCTTGAGAATTACAGATGTAATCTGTTTACCAATTGTAATGATCGGGTTAAGAGAGGTCATGGGATCCTGGAAAACGGTTGCGATTCTGCTACCGCGGATCTGTGTCCAGTCTTTGGAATACTTAACCTGAGCAAGGTTGAGTACACAGTTACCCTTGAGTTCAGTTTCAGATTCAGCGATAAGCTGAACTCTGAATACTACCTTGTCAAAAATAGAGTTAAGAACTGCATCAGAATTAAGATCAAGACCCTGTTTCATTGCAAGACGGAACTCACGGAGGAGAGCTCTGATATACTTATTACGCTTTGTAGTACCGTATCTTCCGACAGAAAGATATATTTCCTTGGCAATAACGAGATTTCTTGCAATAGTATTCTTAGAAACAGGCTTGTTTATAGCAAGCTTATAGGAAGCTTCAAGTTCAGAAAGCTGAGTCTTATACTTGCTGTTATACTGAACGTCACCTGCAGCAGCCTTTTTACGAAGATTTACTTTATTCTTAAAGTCATTTTCAAGATCAAGGATCTTCTTATCAAAATCGGCAATTCGTGCAGTCAAATCTTTCAGTCTCTGCTTTTCATTCTTGGGGTCAACTGTCTGCTTTTCGTTAAAAGTTTCAGTTCTCTTGAACTTAAGATCCTTAAGTTTATCTTCGAACTCTTTTTTATCGGAATCAGGAAGATTATAACGGGCTTCATTTTCCTTTTTAAGAGCTCCAATCTTATTATAGATATCTGAACCGAACTCATAAACGGAATAAGCATTAAGTTTCTCTGCCGCGTGTTTTATAGCGGACTTTGCAGATGAAGTAAGAGTAACGTTAGTTTTGGATATTTCATCATCGTTAAAAATGATGGAACCACGGCTGATGAAACCATTACTGTCAAGCATACCTGCAAATGTTTTTGTAAATACAGACTTACCTGAACCGGATTCACCAACGATAGCAATTGATTCACCTTCGTAAAGGTCGAGAGATACACCTCTGATCGCAGTTAAGATACGACCGCGAACACGGAATTTAACGTGGAGGTCTTTTACTGAAAGTAATACTTTTCTGTTATCCATTGTAGCACCTCTTACATATGTGTTCTGGGATCGGAAGCATCACCCAGGTTTTGTCCCACAACGTACAGAACCACCGCAATGATGGAAGCAATAGCAACAGGAGACCAGAATTCAAATCCCCAACCGGGAACGAGCATTGAAGGCTGTGAAATCTCGATAAGCTTACCAAGAGACATATCCTTAAGACCCATACCAATGTAGGAAAGGAATACTTCATAAGAAATATAGGAAGGAATTTCGGTTGCTGCAAGAGTTACAATGACAGAAGTCATGAACGGGAGAATATTCTTGATTGCAATTCTCCAGATAGGAGTACCAAGACATCTGGAAGCAAGGTTATACTCGCGGTCACGGATGATGATAACCTGTGTACGGATAAAGTACGCAATACTAATCCAACCTGTGATAGTGAGAGCAAATACCATAGTCCAGAAACTTGCTGACATAATAAGAACGATTACCGAAATGAGGAGGATATAAGGAACGTTAGCAACGATGTTATATACCTCGATCATGAAAATGTCAAACTTCTTTGAGAAGCCCCAAATAGCACCGATAAGAACACCGATGAACAGGTTGATTGCAGCACAGACAAGTGCAAGGGTTACAGAAATACTGGAACCGTACCAAATTGCATCGAATGTAGACTGACCTGCATCACCTGCACCAAGAATCCAGTGAATGTTCTCAGGAAGGTTCTTGAGGGCAATCAAAAGGTCGAAGTCCTTAACGACATAATTCTTTATACCGGTTTTGGTATCAGTTTCTTCATAAATACTGTAATTCTTACCGTTTGTCTTTTTATCAAGAACTTCGTAAGTAACGACACCCTTTACTTCATTTCTTTCACCGAGTTTTTCATCAGAAGCAAGTTTAATATAAGACATATCACCATCTACGTTCATTTCGTAGATGTTGAATTTACTTTCACTGTCTTTCTGATCAACAACTTCGTAAACGTTGTAAACAATTTCCTTCGAAGTTACAACCTTAGTGTTTTTAACAATTTTATAAACATTAGAACCGTCAGTAAACGAGTTATTATCCTTCTTCAGTTCAATACTGTCAACATCGTAAATGTTTCCAAACTTACCCAAAGCCTGTACAGGACTAAGGTGTGTGGAATTGGGGACATTGATGTTTACAAAAGGATCATACTCTGCATCATAACTGATGATTGTAGGGTAGATGTACGTGAAAAGCAGAAGCACAGCAAGTACTGAAAGAATAAAGACATTCAGCTTTTTACGGAAGAAAACGCGGAACACCGACTGCCAGTAAGAATATCTGGGAGCTGTAATCTTTTCAGAGTCAAGAGCATTATGGTCAACGACTGTGAAGAGCTCATCATCAGCATAACCGAATTCAGTGAGATCAATATTATTCTGATTCATCTATTCTTACCTTCCTTTCGATGTAAAGTTGATTCTCGGGTCAACCATTGAAATAAGAACGTCACCGAGAATGATGGATACTACGGTAAGGAGACCGTAGAACAGTGTAAGACCTACGATAACTGAGTTATCATAAGCATTAATCGCCGTTGTAAGAAGGTTACCTGCACCGGGAACAACGTATACACGTTCAGTAATGATCGCACCTACGAGAGCACCGAGGATACTTCCGGGAATACCGTGCACGATGGGGATAAGCGCATTCTTAAGAATATGCTTCTTAAAGATTTCACCTTCGGAAAGACCGCCTGAACGTGCAAATTTAACATAATCTGAGTTCATCTGGTCGATCATATAACGTCTGAGCCACTTCATAAGGTTAGCT
>JAZUBG010000233.1:0-12443 GCA_045638405.1 Eubacteriales bacterium
ATAAGTGGAACCTGCACAGATAATACCCAGCTTTTCTGTGTTATATTCTGCACGATTATACTTGCATCTGCAAGCCCATTCTTCAATTTCATCAAGTCTGTCTTCAACAACCACGTGACGCTTTATTGCGTTTGCAGGTGCCATAACATACTTTGCAGGATTCTTTTCGTAAGGCTTTACTTCAACCACCTTGCGGTCACCCAGTTCAACGATTGACTGTGAGTGAGCAACTCTTGTGGAGGTTCTCACTATAAAGGGAGTATCAAACTTTTCCGAAAGCTCGTATGCATCTCTTGTAAATTCAAGACAATCTGTTGAATCAGAGGGCTCAAGCATAGGGAGCTTTGCCGCCATTGCAAAATGACGGGAATCCTGCTCATTCTGTGATGAGTGCATTCCGGGGTCATCCGCAACTGCAATAACCATACCCGCATTAACACCGGTGTAGGAAATAGTGAAAAGCGGGTCTGCGGCAACGTTGAGCCCGACGTGCTTCATTCCGCAGAAGCTTCTCTTACCTGCAAGGGACGCACCGAAGGCAGACTCAAGAGCAACCTTCTCGTTGGGCGCCCATTCAGCGTAAACTTCATTATATTTTGCGACAGCCTCGGTGATCTCGGTACTGGGAGTACCGGGATAGCTGGATACGAAGGAGCATCCTGCTTCATAAAGGCCGCGGGCAACCGCTTCGTTGCCGAGCATAAGCTTTTTCATAATATATAAAATACCTTTCAGTTATTAGTCAAAAATTAAACTGCTGTCAGCAGATATTATTTCGTTGTCTGAGCCTCAACGAGACTTCCGCCGCAGTATCTCTCACGGAGAACGGGCTTTTCGATCTTACCCGTAGGATTACGGGGAACTTCAGCAAAGATAAGCTTGCGGGGACGCTTGTATCTGGGAAGCTCGAGGCAGAACTCGTTGATGTCTGCTTCCGTACAAGTAACACCTTCCTTAAGCTCGATAACAGCCGCAGCTATCTCACCCAGACGCTCGTCGGGAAGACCGATAACGGCAACGTCCTTGATCTTGTCACAGCTTCTGAGGAAATCTTCGATCTGAACGGGATAAAGGTTCTCACCACCGGTAATGATAACGTCTTTCTTACGGTCAACGAGGTAGATAAAACCGTCCTCGTCCTCACGTGCCATGTCTCCTGTAAAGAGCCATCCATCGCGGAGCACCTCAGCGGAGGCTTCGGGATTCTTGTAGTAGCAGAGCATCACACCGGGACCGCGTACTGCAAGCTCTCCCACTTCACCACGGGAAACGGTCTCGCCCTTTTCGTCAACGATCTTCGTCTCCCAAAGATAACCTGCCTTACCGATAGCTCCGACCTTGTGCTCGTTTTCAACGCCGAGGTGAACACATCCGGGACCGATGGACTCGGAAAGACCGTAGTTGGTGTCGTAAGCGTGGTGGGGGAACACGTTCTTCCAGCGGTGGATAAGGCTGGGAGGAACGGGCTGAGCGCCGATGTGCATAAGTCTCCACTGTGAGAGACGGTATTTTGAAAGATCCACTCTGCCGTCGTCAATAGCGTCAAGAATATCCTGAGCCCACGGAACAAGGAGCCAAACGATGGTACATTTCTCTTCGGTAACGGTTCTGAGGATCCACTCGGGCTTAACACCTCTGAGAAGAACAGCACGACTTCCCGAGAGAAGCGAACCGAACCAATGCATCTTCGCACCCGTATGGTAAAGGGGAGGAATACAGAGGAACACGTCGTCCTTTGTCTGTCCGTGGTGATTCTGCTCCGTCATGCAAGAGCTGATAAGGCTTCTGTGATTGTGAAGGATAGCCTTGGGGAAGCCTGTAGTACCGGATGAGAAGTAGATCGCGGCGTAGTCTTCCTCGGAAAGCTCAACGGGCGGTGCACTGGTAGAGCAGAAGGACATAAAGTGGATGCAGTCCTCAGCGTAAGCGGGGCTGTCGCCTCCCACGTAAAAGAGCATACGCACGCCGGGAATATCGTCTGCGATCGCGTCCATACGGCTGACAAACTCGGGACCGAACACGAGCACGTCAACGTCGGCAAGATCGAGGCAGTATTTAATTTCATCGGAAGAGTATCTGAAGTTCATGGGAACAGCGATACATCCTGCCTTAAGAATACCGAAGTAGATTGGAAGCCATTCAAGGCAGTTCATAAGAAGGACAGCTACCTTGTCGCCCTTCTTCATGCCGCGGCTGAGAAGAAGATTTGCAAAACGGTTAGCCCTTCTGTCAAACTCCGCCCATGAAAGTTCACGTCTGTAGGGAGCATCGGGATTTGCGCTTTCAATAAGGTTAAAATCCTCCCAGGTAACAGCCTTATCTCTCTCTTCTGAGGGGTTGACTTCGACGAGAGCAATGTTTGAGCCCTGAAGTCGGGCGTGTTTTTCAAGTAATTCTGTAATGATCATAATTTTCCTCCATAGGACATATAAGTCGCGGGTGATCCGAAAAGTAAAAAAGCCTCTGCGTACGCAGAGGACGGGTCTGGCCCGCGGTACCACCTCAATTCATCCCTCCAAACGGCGGAGAGACCTTGAAAAGCTATATCGGGCTGACCCGTCTTAACCTACTGATATATAATAATGTAATACTTTCGGGAAAGCCGCTCCGAAACGTATTCCCCGAAGGCTTTTTCAGTCTCGCACCGACCGACTGTTCTCTGTACAAAAGTTACTTTGGGTACTTGTTTTCTTCATCGCGTTAATAATAAAGATAGTTTAACACTTTTAAGCCGCAAAGTCAATGGTTTTTTATGTATTTGTTCGTTTTTTTAACGTTTTGCCCCACCGAAAAATGAAGAAAAAGCCGTGAACGGCAGTTTTCTCTTTTTTTATGGCAGGCTTGCGGACAAATATCGAATTTTAGTAATACATATGCACAGAATAAAATGGACAAAATCGGCTTGATTATCCACTAAAATCAAGAAATGGGCCTCTCTCCTCCGATATAATATTCATAAAAAGTATAGAAAAAATCAAATATATGTGCTATAATATTTGAGAAATCAAAATCCGGTGTACTTCACGATGTATCAGCCACCTGAGAACCAATAGAAAGCGGCAAGGGTCGATCTTGCCGCTTTTTTAGTATAAAAAGCTCAAATCTTTTCAAATTCTTTACAGTTTTCCGAAAAAACGTCGACTGTATTTATGAAGGGCCTTTCAGAATATCGGAAAAGGAGGTACGAGATGGAACTTCAACCAAAAGGAACGTCGGTAATGAGCGACGAGGAGCTCATTGAGCTTTACTTTGCGCGAGACGAACGGGCAATCAAGGAGACTGATATCAAATATAGGAAATTTTTGCTGTCGGTAGCTTATAATATCGTTCACGATACCGATGACAGCGAGGAATGTCTGAACGATACGTATATCGGTGCTTGGAACGCGATCCCCCCTGCAAGACCTGCCGTGCTCGGAGCGTTTCTTGCCACCATCATGAGAAGGACGGCGATCGATCGCTACAAGTCAAGAAAACGGCAAAAAAGAGTCGCTTCGGAATTAACGGTATCTCTGTCGGAGATCGGGGATTTCATAGCCGACGGTGACGACATCTGCTCCGAAACGGATGCGCGTGAAATCGGCCGTATTATCAGCGACTTTGTCCGTTCACTATCTGACCGTCGGATGTACGTCTTCATGAGCAGGTACTATTTCGCACGTCCGATCAAGGAAATATCAAAACTGCTCGAATGCAGTGAATCAACAGTCAACAAAGAGATCTCGGCACTCAAACGCGATCTGAAGGAAAAACTTGAAAAGGAGGGCTATCCAATATGAAAGAAAACGAGTTTTTAGATGGCATCGGCAACGTTGACTCCGACATCATAGAACGATTTGTAGCTATGGATAACAAGCTTCAAAAAATGGCGGTCGTCCCCGTGTCAAAACGCATATGGTACCGTGTCGCAGCGGTTGCGGCTTGTTTATGTATTATCGTGGGACTTGCATTTTACATACCGTACAGTAAGCGTAAGCCGCCCGAAAATATTCCCGAGAGGGACATAGCGGCGGAAAGCTTTGGTTACACCTCGTCGGGAAATGACACACTTTCCGACTCAGGCACAGTCACAGCGGAAAGCGTTGAAACACCGTCAGACAGCACCGAAAAGCCTACGGAACGCCCCACGGAGGCACCGACCGAAGAACCTACGGAACATCCCACGGAGACACCGACCGAAGAACCTACGGAACGCCCTACGGAGACACCGACCGAACAGCCGACTGAAGAACCCACGGAACGCCCTACGGAGACACCGACCGAAGAGCCTACGGAACATCCCACGGAGGCGCCGACCGAACAGCCGACTGAAGAACCTACGGAGGTACCCACCGAACAAACTCCGAGTGAACCTGTTATCGTTCCTCCCGCCCCCCCGACCATTTATGAACCTACCGTGTCACCTGAGACACCCCACGGTAACAGCCTTGAATTTATAGTAGGGTATTCGGTTGGTTCAAGCGAAGGAGGAAGCGGCGCACCGCCTAAATTCAATTTTCCGTATGACCAGATGGCAGTTAAGGCAAGGGTCGTGAATAATTATCCCGACACGTACTATAAGCTTAACACAGGTTCTCTGTCCACACCTACCGCATATCGCTTGATACAGATGGAGACCATCGAGGTTATTTACGGTGAAAATATTCCGCAGTATTTTCTGTACTTGCTCCCCGCGGGCTTATACGTCGATATGTCGGTGTACGATTCGCTGATAATAGCACTGTATTCACAGCTTGGCTTGGAAAATTACGTTTTGAAAAACGGAACTCAAAATCGTATGGAGGCTTTTGAATTACCCATATTTTCAGATGGATCCGCTGATTTCGGTCACGTTATTGCTTTTACCGACGGTGTTTTTGATGAAAGTCTGTGGCAAAACAAAAATTGGATAACCGGTTATCAATTTGGAAAATACTATCTTGACCATCCCGAAACCTCATCCCTTGTGGTTTACCGCGGAGCTTCGGAGAGCGAGGTAGTCGCTGCAGTCAAAGAGCGAATCCAAAGTTATTTTTCCAGGTTCCCTGCCTCTCTCTATGTGAAAACACTTAACTTTAAGACTCAGGAAGCTAAGGACGCCCTCGAATACGTCAAGCCCTTTGAAAACGGTGTCTTCTTTCAAGACTTTATATGGTATGGATCCGGTGCAGGCGGAAAGGTGGTTTTCACACGTTTTGTCAACGGCTGTGAAACCGAAGAGACGGTAACCATCGATCTTCTTACCGAAGAAGTGACCTATTCCGAAATCAGATATACCGAGGAAGATATAAAGCAACTTGCGGACATGACCGTGTATGTATCTGAAAAGGCAAAAGAATACAAGGAAAATGTTCCGACTCCGCCCAATGCCGACGTGGAGGGAAAAAAACTTTTAGCTCTTCACTTGTATGCGTGGTACGTCAAGGCTGACGGCAAATTATACGGTGTTGTCAGAAACTCTTGGGAATACTGCAAAGAAGGCAATTACTATCTTCAGTATCGTTACGATACATATACCATATACGATATGTTAACGGGAAGCGTTGCCGATATTTCAAGAGAGGATCTTGTAGGTATTGTCGGAAACCGCAATGTGTATGACGGTAAATACGGAGAAGAACTCGAAATTCCCATGTAAGCGGATGTTGAAAGCCGAGCGTATTTATGCTCGGCTTTTGGCTTTATTTGCGGATATGCGACGCCGACATATGCCGTGGCGTTTGTATGGAGATTTGCGTGCTGCTTCTCAATCAGTCGAGTAAAAAAATAAAGCAGGGCGTTGCCCTGACTGCTCGCTCTGATCTGCAGTGCGTACACACCGAAAATCCACGGCGCAAATGCTATTCGCATTTGGTCACGCGAGCGTGACTTCCTGTTTCGCAAAGCGAAACAGTCTTTCTGAATCCAGTCAAGTAAAAAAAGCAAAGCAGGGCGTTGCCCTGACTGCTCGCTCTGATCTGCAGTGCGTACACACCGAAAATCCACGGCGCAAACACTTGCGTGTTTGGTCGCTTACGCGACTTCCGCCTTTCGAATCCAGTCGAGTAAAAAAATAAAGCAGGGCAAACGCCCTGCTTTATTTTTTTCGGAGTGACTGGATTCGAACCAGCGGCCTCTTGGTCCCGAACCAAGCACTCTACCAAACTGAGCCACACCCCGAAATCTGTAACATTGTTATTATATCAAACTTCTCCCACTCTGTCAAGTGTTAATCCCAAATTTTCTCTCAGCTCCCCTTCTTTTTATTACCGCCTCAGTCCTTTTGTGCAATCTGACAACTTTTTATTGTTATTTACACCTATACACCCCGTTTTTTGCACCATCATTTTCGCAAATGAAACAAAATTCAAAAAATCTTCATTTTCCTGTTGCATTTTCGATATTTTTGTATTATAATATCGGACAAATGAATATTCTGTATGAAGTTTGCAGGAAACGCGTAAGCGACCGAAGGAGTAACACTCTCAGGTTTCCGCCGTGGCAGCGGATGAGGACTGCAAGCCGACAGAACTTTGGAGAAACTCATTAAATTGAGTGCCGAAGGTGCAAAGCGAGACTCGCTAATCTCTCAGGCAAAAGGACAAAGTGCAATTTTTACACTATAATATTGCTATATCTTTGTTTTTGCTGACGGATCGCGGCTCACTGCGGTTCGTTTTATTATTTTATTTTTATTTGGAGGCAAAGTATGCTTGACAAAATTATCAGTGTAAACAACAGTGTCAACGGCATCGTATGGGGAACATTCGGTCTTGCTCTTCTCATCGGTACCGGTATCATCGTTACCCTTTGCACAAAGGTGTTCCAGGTTTCACACATCGCACTTTGGTGGAAGAACACCATCGGAAGTCTTTTTAAGAAAGACGTTATCGCTCACAGAAAAGAAAAAGGTACCATTTCTCCCTTCCAGGCTCTCTGTACAGCTCTCGCTGCTACCGTAGGTACAGGTAACATCGCAGGTGTTGCCGCTGCTATCGCCATCGGTGGTGCAGGTGCGGTGTTCTGGATGTGGGTTGCAGCCTTCTTCGGCATGATGACCAACTACGCAGAAAACACTCTCGGTATTTACTTCAGACGCCGTAACTCCGAAGGCGAGTGGTCCGGCGGTGCTATGTACTACCTCAGAGACGGTCTCGGCGGATACACATACAAGGACAAGAACAGTAAGGTAAGCTTCAAAACAGTAGGTAAGATCCTCGCAGTTCTCTTCTGTATCTTCACAATGCTCGCATCCTTCGGTATCGGAAGCATGGGTCAGGTTAACAAGATCGTTGCTAACGTAGCGAGCGCTTTCGACATCAGCGCACTCTCTTCCGTTGAAGTATTCAGCGGTGTATCTCTCTACAACATCGTCCTCGGCGTTATCATCATGATCCTCGTTGCTGTCATCACTCTCGGCGGTGTTAAGAGAATCGCTTCCGTTGCTGAGAAGGTCGTTCCCTTCATGGTAGTTCTCTTCGTTCTCGGAAGCCTTGTTATCATCGGTGTTAACTACAATGCCATTATCCCCGCATTCAAGGCTATCTTCATTAACGCATTCCGTCCCGAAGCATTCGTCGGTGGCGGTATCGGTGCGGTTATCCTTTCCATGACTCAGGGCTTCAAGAGAGGTGTATTCTCCAACGAAGCAGGTCTCGGTTCCTCCGTTATGGTACACAGTAACTCCAGCGTAAGAGAGCCCGTTAAGCAGGGTATGTGGGGTATCTTCGAGGTATTCGCAGATACAATGGTAGTCTGCACCATGACAGCTCTCGTAGTTCTCACCTCCGGCGGTCTCAACGGCGGCGTATTCAACGCTCAGACAGGTGTTATCGCTGAAGGCTACACTGACGCTACTCTCGTAGGCGGTGCGTTCAACAGCGTATTCTCTTGGGGTAACATCGGTGAGAAGTTCGTTGCTATCGCAATGTTCCTCTTCGCGTTCACAACAGTTCTCGGCTGGTCCCACTACGGAAGCAAGGCTTGGGAATACCTCTTCGGTGCGAAGACAACCTTTATCTTCAGAATCATCCACGTTTGCACCATCATCTTCGGTGCGGTTCTCACTTCTTCTCTCGCATGGGACATCTCCGACACCTTCAACGGTCTCATGATGATCCCCAACCTTATCGGCGTACTCGTTCTTATTCCTCTTGTTGTCAAGATCACCAAGAACTACCTCGACCGTAAGGTTCGCGGCAAGGACGTCGCTCCCATCCTCTCCTATGACGAGGAACTCCAGGCAGAAGCCGAAGAGAACCTTGAAGACTGATCAATAACAGATTGTGACTATTGAGATTCGACAACTACGGATTCTTGTTTACCTCTATAAAAAACACAGTCCCGACGGGTATCCGTCGGGACTGTGTTTTTACTTTGTAAAGATCATTTTAAGCTATCTAAATACTCCGCCATGTCAAATGGCTCGACTTTCGAGTCTTTCCTCAGATAAAGCGGATGGTGAGGATGTCCTTTCACCGACGGCTTACCCGTCATAAACCAGCGTGCAGAAAATTCGTTGCCTATCTCCACCATGTCGGAAAGGCAACGCTTCAGATACTCTCTCTTCTCAACGATGGTCCCCCACGCCGCCCACACAGACGGTCTCTCTCCACTTCTCTCAAGCACCCATCTGAAAGCACTCATATTCTCGCGGTGAAGAGCCTCGTTAAACTCACGGTCCATGTGATCGGGATTGGTAGCACGCTGAGCGTACACGTTGAACATTATAAAGCTGTCGTAACCGTTGCCGAGAGCGATCCTCTCAACACTTTTAAGCGTGTTGTCAAGATTATCTGGTTCTGCAGTAGACGGATTTATACCAATGGTGATAAGAGGATTTTTACCCGCGGTGCCGAGAATATAACGGTACTCCGAGTAAAAATCCGGTATGTAAAGCCACTTTTCTCTGTCGTACTCCGCACTGTCGTCGCGGTGCGCTCGCGCATCATCGAAGGTGAGAATATCTACTCTTTGAGACTCTGATGTGGGAATGTGCATATCATGAATCCTTTCATTTTTATAATTCGCCGTAAAAAGCGGCAGAAACAGGGTACGACCTGTAAAATGATCAAAAAAACGGTAGGGGTCGGCGCCCTCGACGACCCGTTCAAATACGTTTAAGATGATGACAGGTCGTCGAGGGAGCCGACCCCTACGATCAGATTGTATTGTTTACTTAATGAAGCTCTTTCTTCAGCTTGCGTCCGAACAGCTCATCGAGAGCGTCTCTGTAGTTCTGTCCGCAGTAAAGTATCTGGTATACCGCCTCGCAGATGGGCATATCAACTCCGAACTTCTCAGCAAGTCTGTGGATAGCGTCAGCAGTGTAGTAGCCTTCCGCAAGAAGCGCATAATCCTCGCCCTTAACGTACTTTTCACCGAACATTCTGTTGTGGCTGTACTTGGAGAAAACGGTCGCCTCATAGTCACCCAAGTGACAGAGTCCGTAAGCGGAGATACCGTTACCGCCCATAGCCTCGATAAGACGTGCAACCTCGCGTGTTCCGCGGGACATGAGCGCACCTTTAAGAGTCGCCATCTTCATACCGTCAAGCATACCTGCCGCAATACCGATAACGTTCTTGGCAGCCGCACCGATCTCGTTTCCGATAAGGTCCTCGCCGTAGTAGAAGCGTATAAGGTCGCTGGAGAACTCCTCAACGAGAAGCTTCTTTGTAGCCTTGTCGTCACTGTCGATGACCATGCAGTTGGGAACACCCGCGTAGAACTCCTGAGGATGTCCGGGACCGATCCACACCGCAACATTGTTGGACTCGTCAACTCCCGCCTTTGTTACTTCGGAAAGACGCATACCCGTGGAGATCTCAATACCCTTCATGCAGAGAATAAAGATCTTGTTCTTTATCTCAAGAGGGCGGAGCTCGTCAAGGAGACTGCGAAGTCCCTGAGAGTTGATGGAAATGAGCACCGCGTCGCCGCCTGCTACGTCATTTATATCGGTGGTAAGACGTACGGACTCGGGAAGAGTCACAACGTCGTTGCATCTTTCATTCAAGAAACGGATCATGGCAGGATCGTCGTCTCTGCCGTAAAGAGAAACCTCGTGACCCACACGGTCAAGATACCAAGTGATAAGGGAACCCCATCTGCCGCAGCCGATTACTGTAATTTTCATAACATAGAACCCTTTCGGACGTATATATTTTGGGAAAAGCTTGTTTTTAAATCCAAGTGGCAACCCACTCCTCTTATTATTATACCATAAACTGCCGATTATTGCAAGCACCACAAGCAAATGTTACGATTTTTCCTTTACAGATACGAAAAACCTATGTCTTTCGCGATTCTGCTTGATAAATCAAACGACTTATGATACAATTGTCGGAGTAACAACTACCCACGGAGGCGTATATGTTAAAAAAATTCATCGGAGACAGACATTTTTACCGCCGCGTCATACTTCTGATGCTGCCTATCTTGGCGCAAAACGGGATAACTCAGTTTGTCAATATGCTTGATAACCTGATGGTCGGACGTGTTGGACAAGCCGCAATGACCGGCGTTTCCGTTGCAAATCAGCTTATATTCGTATTCAATCTGTGTATTTTCGGTGCAGTTTCTGGCGCGGGCATCTTCGGCGCGCAGTTTGCAGGCAAGAATGACGAAAACGGTCTCCGCCACACGCTCCGCTTTAAGATACTCGTCACCACCGTCATCAGCATCATAGCCATCGCCGCATTCGCTGTCTTTGACAGCGAGCTTATCACCCTTTACCTGAAGGGCGAGGGCACTGCCGAAACTGCGGCGCTGTCTCTGAAGGCAGGCATAGATTATCTCAGAACAATGCTCATCGGTCTTATCCCCGCCGCTCTCGTACAGTGCTTTGCCAGCACTCTTCGCGAAAAGGGACAGACCGTACCTCCCATGATCGCGGGAGTTGCGGCGGTACTTGTCAACCTCTGCCTCAACTACGTACTTATCTTCGGTCACTTCGGCGCACCGAGACTTGGAGTTACAGGCGCGGCTACAGCAACGGTAATTTCCCGCTTCGTCGAATTTGGCGTAGTCCTTGTGTGGACCCTCGCCACACGTCAGCGTAACCGCTTCGTCATTGGTCTGTTCAGAAGCTTGATAGTTCCGGTACCGCTGGTTAAGAGTATCGTAGCCAAGGGACTTCCCCTCATGGCAAACGAAACTATGTGGGCAACGGGCCTCGCCATGACAAACGGATGCTACTCGGTAATCGGACTTGACGTAGTTGCCGCAAACAACATAATGCAGACCTTCTTCAACGTATTCTCAGTAGCCTTCATGGCAGTTGGTGCCGCCATCGGTATCATCATCGGTCAGACTCTCGGCGCGGGAAAGAAGGACGAAGCGAGAGAAACCTCACTTAAGCTCATCGCCTTCTCCATTTTCGTCAGCATTATCGTGTCGGTAGTGTTCGCGGTATGCGCGGAATTTATCCCGGGCTTCTACAACGTACCGCCGGAAGTACGACACATGGCGACACGTCTCATGCAGATATGCGCTCTCGTGATGCCCCTTGACGCCTTCGCTCACGCCACGTATTTCACTCTCCGCTCGGGTGGAGAGGCGATAATCACGATCATTTTCGACTCGGGATTCATGTGGGCGGTAAGTGTACCCGCCGCGTTTATCCTCACAACCTTTACACCTCTCGGAATCCTCCCCGTATACGGAATATGCCAGGGGCTCAATATTTTGAAATGCTGTGTCGGTGCATATTTCGTTAAGAAGGGTAAATGGATAAAAACCATCGTTGAATAACGCAAAAAAGGACGGGTATCCCGTCCTTTTATACGTTAAAAATCAAAACTTTCCTCAACATTTATTGACAACCCGACGCGTAATGTGATATAATACTGTATTATAATGCATAAATGTTGCCAACTTCATATAACGAAAGGTGAAAACACTATGAAATGGACATCACTTAACGATCTTCGTGAGAAGTATCTCTCATTCTTTGAGTCTAAGGGACACCTCAGACTCCCTTCCTTCCCCCTCGTTCCTCAGGGTGATAAATCCCTCCTTCTTATTAACTCCGGTATGGCGCCTATGAAGAAGTTCTTCACAGGTGAAGTAGAGCCTCCCCGCCGCCGCGTTACCACCTGCCAGAAGTGTATCCGTACACCCGACATCGACAGAGTAGGTATCACCGCGAGACACGGCACTTATTTCGAAATGCTCGGTAACTTCTCCTTCGGTGACTACTTCAAGAGAGAAGCTATCAATTGGTCATGGGAATTCCTCACCCAGACTCTTGAGATTCCCGCAGAGCTTCTTTATCCCTCCGTTTACGAGCATGACGACGAAGCTTTCGCTATCTGGAGAGACGAGATCGGTGTTCCCGAGAACCACATCAAGAAGCTAGATGCTGGTTATGAAGTTAAAGGCTATGAGCCTGGCGATGAATCTTATGAAATTGAAATTCTTAACGATGAAGACATTATTGCATTTCTAACACGTCCGCAATCCACTCCTGTTGAATTAAATAG
>JAZUBG010000234.1:0-8673 GCA_045638405.1 Eubacteriales bacterium
CCATTCGCTGTCATTTACGTCGGGAAACGGGTTTTCAGCGGACTTTTCCGCGCCGACTGCGGTACTGAGACTCATGAGATTGGCTAAAATGAGAATTAGGGATAAAAGCTTTCGTTTCATATATGTGAATCCTTTCTTGCCGTTGTTTACGGGATTTTTGATGTGTATAATAGTATAAAGTTAAAAAGCATCCCCCTCAGACGGCAGATTCCGAGGGGGATAATCATATTCCGCGTTTCTTTTGACGGAGGAGTACGAAAACCGACAATTACTAAAACGTGGAATTTATGATTCAATGTAATTCCGCGGCAGATGTGCTTTACCACGGGTCCGCACCGACTGTTACGTTTTTCTGTTAATATAATATCATAAATGTTACACCTGAACGTGTTTTGGTATATTTTGATGGTTTTGAGGTATATTTTGATAAAAAAGTACCCTTTACCATGAGATAAACGGGCATGGTAAAGGGTACTTAGGATCACAAATTATTGAGAGGAAGTGCAACCTGAGCGCAGAACTTTCCGTCCTCTTCGAAAAATTCGCATATTCCGTTGTACTTTTCTGTCAGATTTCTTACGCTTTTAAGTCCGAATCCGTGAGAGTGTTTATCTTCCTTGGTGGTAAACAGCTTTTCGTTTCTATCGATAACAGAGGCGTCCACATCGTTTTTGATAATAATATTCTGGTACCCGTTGACAACTGACAGAGTGACTTCAATGAGTTTTTCTTCCTTGTCAAGTTTTGTCACTGCCTCAATGGCGTTATCCATCAGATTTCCCACAAGTACTGCAAGATCGACGTCATCTACTTTGTAAAAATCTGAAAAAACTCCGGAAACGAGACAAGTTACGCCTTCGACGGATCGCATTTTAGATGCTATGATGTAATCAAGCATAGAGTTTCCCGAAAGGTTTGGAAAGCCTACATCCTCCACGGTTTCTTCAAAGGAAGAAATGTATCTCTCAATTCCGTCGAAATCCTTTTCCGAAGAATATTTCTTCAGAATGAGAAGATGATTCTTCAGATCGTGTTTTACCGAGCGAAGTTCATGGTTTGCTTTCAGAATGTCGGAATATCTGATCCTTTCCATTTCGTACTTGTTCATGTATATTTGAAGACGGTTGTTGTCAGCTTCGGCTTTCACTGTACGGTCAAAGAGGAAGAATGTCAAGAGGTTCAGTACTGCCGTACCCGTGACAGCAATGTATACTTCAACGCTAAACGTACCCGAGACGATATATACGATCTTCATATAAAGATACAGAGTGAACAGTGCAAATATTGGGGACAGTCCGAGAGTAAGGATTGTCAGAAAACGGTGGCTTCCTTCACGGTTGACAATTCGAACGGTAACAAGAAGAATGGACGTCATCAGTATTTTTGAAACGACCGCTGTAGCGATTACCATTGTTACGGCTGAACTGTCGATAATTGTCACCTCAGACAGTAAATTTCCGTTAAAATACATCAATGCAATACTGTTGGTGAACAGTGAGACTGATTCGAAAATAATTGGGGAGGCGATTTTTGCTACGGTATCCGACGTGCCGTGAACAAAAGCGAAAAAGTACAGTATCAGAAGAGATGCTATGTAGTGAATAATGTCCGGACTTACCGGAATGATGTGTGAAGTGACCGAGTAAAAAGGTGAGCTTATGAAAATTGCCGCAGCTGCGGGGATGATCACACTGAGGCGAGTTTCTTTGGTGGTTTTTGTAAATGAGGAGACGAAGATCACGCCTGCTATGGCATCGTAAAGATGTATCAGGATATTTAAAAGCAATTCCATACCATACCTCACAGCCTGTTGCTTCTCATATACCTGATGAAATCGTCCTTGACAGCTTTGAGCCTGCCGCCGTAGCCACCGGAAATCTTCAGAACTTCTCCGTTTTCAAGGAATACGTCGTTTCCGCTGATACGGTGGATATATTTCATATTGACGAGAGTACTTGAACTGATTTTTGTGAAGCTGTTTCCCGACAGCTCTTTTTCAATGGCTGATATGCTTTCTCTGTGAACAAAGCTTTCATTCACACAGATGATCTGAACGTAGTTTTTTCCTTTGATCTTTTCAATATATACTATCCTTGAAAGCGGAACTTTCTGCTGACAGTTACCCGATGAGATATCAATGGAGCTTTGTTTCACTGTGAGAGCGAGTGTGGCACTGACAATAGCTTCGGGCAGTTCTTTTTTGATGTGAGATTTTCTTATGAAGCGGAATGGGGAGAATCTCATCGAATAGAAAACGTACTCTTCGTAATTTGATAGAAATACGATGAGAGTATCCGGATGGGCAGAGTGAAAATGCTTGGCGACAGAGATACCGCCGGGCTCCGGCATATGGATGTCAAGAAGCAGTATATCAATGTGTTCGTTTTTTGAGAACTCTAAGAGACACTTTGAACTGTAGAAAGATTCAATATTGTATTCAAGGTCACAAATTCGTTCGTCACAAAGAGATTCTCTGATGATTTTTTCCGCGTTTGATGCGTGAAGTTCCTCGTCGTCGCAGAGGGCAATTGTTATCATATAACGTACCTTTCATTGTTTTGTGTACTGGTAGTATAATAACATATTTTATGCCTTTACGTCAATATCGTGAAATTACATGAATATCAGTGGTGAGGAAATGGTAATTATACGGGAGTAATTGTGTAATTGTCACAAAATCGGCAAAAATACGAGTTGAAAGAGATGTGTGTGGCTTTGTCTTCGGTGGAGAATAAGCTGAATGAGAGAAAACGAAAATCGTCATCTACACTGCAACTTGGAAGCCTCTTCGGCCTTTTACCCGCAAAAAACAAAAAAGACCACAAGGGTCTTTTTTGCTTTTGCGGGTAAAAGGACTTGAACCTTCACCGAGTTGCCCCGACTAGAACCTGAATCTAGCGCGTCTGCCAATTCCGCCATACCCGCATATTAAAGTTATAAGTAAGAGTGAATAATGAAGAGGTATTCACGGCTTACCTAAGCATTATATCACAGAACGGGGAGAATTGCAAGTCCTATTTTACAGATTTTTTATTTAATTTGGCAGTGCTTCAGAGAATCGTATTTATCGCAAAGCTCCGAAAGTTTAAGAGCGCGGGAACAAGCTTCTGCGAGATAGTTCTCAAAACTCATCTCAGAGTATAAGTCGTTTTCGTGACGCCCGGGCTTACTGATGCGGCTCAGTTCAAACGTCAGGTCCCCGTCATAGTTCGCATCTGAAATACGGCGTGCGAAAAAATTAAAATCCACTTTGCCGTCGAATGGCAGAAGGTGCAGGTCGTCGATCCAGGTTATCTCCTCTCCGCAAACGCCGAGATTATCGTTTATATGAGTATAGCATAGCTTTTCTCCATAACGGGAGATCAAGTCGTATCCCCTGTTATAGCACAGCTCATGTCCCGTATCAATGCAGAATTTTACCGCAGGGCTATCCTTATACCGTTCCATTACGGCGTCGAAATACTCGATTCCCTCGGTATTTTCAAAGGCGATGTTCACGCCGACCCGTTCTGCTTCGCCTACTATTCTGCCGAAATTAAGCAGGCCCTCTTCCGTCGGTTTGTGACGGTCAAAACCGATGAAAACGTGATGCACAGACGTTGGAATTCCGCTTTCGCGGCAGACTCTGAGACATTCTATCTGCTCTGCGATCACGTCCTCTGTGTCGCTCGCGGGATACCAAAGTCTGTCGCATCTCATAAAGGGCGCGTGCAGACTGCTGACGGGCACACCAAGCTCTTCCGCGGCTGTCAGCGTACGGGTAAGTTTTTCGTCTCTTGTAAAGTCGAAGAATACCTTGTCAAACCCCGCTTCTTTTATCTTCTTTATCTGTTCTCTTTCGGACAGTCCCGTACCGCCGAGAAGCCCAAGTGCAAGCTTTCTTTTCACGTCGACCTCCTTGATCTTTAGAGATTCAGCTCTGATCTTATTATACTCTGCCGGAGGGACACTGTCAAGAAACTTGTTTCCTGCGGCGTAATATTTTCATTGACAAAAGATTTATGAAAGTGTATAATTTCGGTAAAGAATAATTAAAAAAGCGGAATTTCAGACGGAGAATAAAATGATAGATTTTAAACGGATAACCTTAGAGGACATGGAGCTTCACGGAAAATACATGGCAGATGAAGCTGAACGCGGATGCGAATATTCCTTTGCCAATCTGTATCTTTGGGGACGTCAGACTATGGCGGAGGTGAACGGATGCCTTGTGTTTTTCTCTCAGTTCAACCGCAAAAGTGTATATCCTTTTCCAATTGGAGACGGAGACAGAAAAGAGGCTGTTGAGGCTCTGATTCTTGATGCGCGGGAGCGCGGTATTCCGTGCCGCATAACCGGTATTACCGAGCGTGACAGGACGTGGCTTGAGACTGCATACGGAGATGTTTTCCGAATCCATTCCGACAGAGATTCCCACGATTACGTATATAGTATTGATGACCTTGCCGACACGGCAGGGAAGAAATATCACAAAAAGAGGGGACATCTGAGAAAATTCGAGGAAACGTATCCCGAATATACTTTCGTGCCTCTGTGTGAAGATAACATAAAGGATGCCGAAGCGCTTCTTGAAAAATGGTATGCCGCCCGTGAGGACGAGGACTTTATGATGGAGAAATGCGCCATAAGGAAGGCTTTCCGCGACAGAGAGCCTCTCGGACTTGAGATACTCCTGCTGTACGTAGGAGAGACGGCTGTTGCCATGAGTGTGTCGAGCCGTATTGATGAGTTTACCTTTGACGTACATTTTGAAAAGGCGCTTCCCGAGTTTGACGGAGCGTATGCCATGATCAACCGCGAGAGCGCTCGGTATTTGCGAAAAAAGTACCCCGAAATAAAGCTCCTCAACCGTGAAGAAGACATGGGCATAGAAGGACTCAGACGTGCGAAGAAGAGCTACTACCCCCATCACATGGTGGAAAAGTGGTGGGCGCATCTTAAGGAGGACGGTTATGATTATTAAATGTCCCACGCCTGATCTTATCCCCTCGATGAAGGCTTTATGGAGTGAGGCTTTCGGTGAAAGTGAAGAAGCTGTCAATCATTTTTTTTATACAGCTTTTTCACCCGAAAGAAGCCGCGTGGCGTACGAAGACGGAGAGGCGTTGGCGGCATTGTACGTTTTGGATTTCTTTTATAAAGGAAAGAAGGCGGCGTATATTTATGCACTTGCCACGTCGAAAAAACACCGCGGACGCGGTATATGCAGACGTCTCATGGAGGATACTCACGAATATCTTATAGAAAGAGGATACGAATTTGCTGTTTTGAAGCCGGGAGACGAGTCGCTGTTTGAGTTTTATCGCAAACTGGGGTATAAGGACTGCGGCAGTGTTGCTGAGGTTACTGTTGAAGCGGCGGAGAACGGAATACGGATTAAAAGAATAGATGCTGAAAACTACTGCAGACTGAGGCGGAAATATCTTCCTGACAACGGGGCGGTATTTGAAGGTGGGAGTATCGTCTATCTTGCGGGTTATATGGAGCTTTACGCTTTTGACGGAGGAGTGATGACTGCATGGAGAGGTAACGGTATGCTTTTCTCGGCAGAGATTCTGACAGACGGCTTGACAGAGTGTAACAAAGAACTTCTCGGCGGTATCGTAAAAAGTCTGGAGTGCGAAAGGGGCGTTTTTCGTACCGTCGGTGAGGACGTGCATTTTGCAATGGGGTATCCTCTGTGCAGAAGCCTTCCACAAAGCATTCATCTCGGACTTGCATTTGACTGAAAAGATGGTGCTTATTCCTAAAAAACTCCCCCTTGATACTGTACAAAACGAAAAAAGTATGTTATAATGAACCCAAAGTGTGAAAATAGTTATTATTTTCAAAAAATACAATACTGCAGGAGAATATTATGAAGCTTGGCGTACTTGTAAGCCTCACAGGCCGTGAGGCACTTGACCGCAAATTTGCGGACCTTAAGAAATACGGATTTGAGTCCTGTCAGCTCTGCTCATGGGATCCCTCTATGTGGACCGATGAAAATGCTGCCGCTGTTGCTGAAATTTCCGAAAAACACGGTATCACTATTTCCGGATTCTGGTGTGGCTGGGAAGGCCCCGCTGCATGGAATTTCTATGAGGGACAGCTTACCCTCGGACTTGTTCCTCCCGAATACAGAGCGATCAGAATCAAGAATCTTTGTGACGGTGCTGACTTCGCCAAGAAGTTCGGTGTTACCGACATTATAACTCACATGGGTTATATTCCCGAGAATCCTTACGATCCCAACTACATGCCTCTCTGCATTGCAATCAGAACCGTTGCATCTCATCTTCAGGCAAACGGTCAGTTCCTTCTCTTTGAGACAGGTCAGGAAACTCCCGTTACAATGCTCCGCTGCTTTGAGACAGTAGGATATAACAATCTCGGTATCAATCTCGATACAGCTAACCTCATCCTCTACGGTAAGGCTAATCCCACCGATTCTCTTGAGGTGTTCGGTAAGTACGTGCGTAATATTCACGCGAAAGACGGTCGTTGGCCCACAAACGGACGCGCTCTCGGTGAGGAAACACGTATCGGTGACGGCAAGGTAAACTTCCGTACATTCTTTGAAAAGCTCTGCGAGCTCGGTTACGACTCATACGTTACTATAGAGCGCGAGATCGACGGTGACGAGCAGATCAATGACATTCTCCATGCGAAAAATTATCTTGAAAATATCATTAGCGAAGTTTACGGAGGTAATAAGTAATGTTAAAAGTAGCTGAAATTGGAATGGGCGGTATCAGCGGTGCTCATGCTCCCGTGTGGCAGCGTATGGACGACGTTGAACTCGTTGCTATTTGTGACGTACGTCCCGAACAGATGGAAAAGTACGAGGGTGTAAACAAGTACACCGATTTCGAGGAGATGCTTGCAAACGAAGAGATCGATATTCTCGACATCACTCTTCCCACATTCCTTCACGTTGAATATTCCATCAAGGCTCTCGAGCGTGGTATCAACGTAATCTGCGAGAAGCCTATCTCCCTTAATCCCGACGAAGTTAAGCTCGTTTACGATACAGCGGCTAAGAACGGCGTAAAGTTCATGATCGCTCACGTTCTTCGCTTCTGGGATGAGTACGAGCTTCTCAAGGAAATCTACGACACAGGTAAGTACGGTAAGCTTCTTTCCGGTTCTATGGAGAGAATCGGTCAGATTCCCAAGTGGAGCTGGGATAACTGGATGAGAGACGAGAGCCGCAGCGGTCTTGTACCCTTCGACCTTCACATTCACGACCTCGACTACATGGTATATGCATTCGGTAAGCCGAAGAATCACGTAAGCTACCGTTCCAAGAGACCCGAGCAGGACTTCTTCTGCGTTACATATGAGTATGATGATTTCTTCATCACAACTCAGGCGTCCTGGTACGCTTCTCCCTATCCGTTCAGTGCACGTTTCCGTTTCCAGTTCGAGCACGCTGTTGTTGCAAACGAGGGCGGTCTCAAGATCTACGAGGATAACGGTAACGTTCTTACCGTATCCGGTGACGCTTACGGTGACAGCGCGGTTATCAACCTTCCCTCAACCGACGCTTATGCAAACGAGATCCGTTACTTCACAGATTGCGTAAAGAATAACGTTGAGCCTACAAAGGTTAAGGCTGACGAGCTTGAAGAAGTTGTAAGAATTCTCAAGAGCATCTGACATTAAAGTTTACAAAGAGACTCCCGCGGTTGTTTTATTGCGGGAGTCTTTTCGAAATAAACGATTTGAAAGGATTTTATAATGATTGGACTTGTAACCCCCTCGGGTCTCTCCGAGATGAAAGAAAGATGGGAGTCTGAGCCCCCTCGCGACGAATTCAGAAAGATATTCATGAGAAGCGCTTACCTCTCAATGTATCTTATCTTCGTTCTCGCATTCCTCTTTACAAGCGGCCCTATTCTTACCTGCATTGCACTTGTAATCTACGCTTTCGGTATTTTTTACCTAATTGGTGTCCTTAAGCTTATCAAGGCACTCGGTCAGAGCAGAAAGAAGTTCCTTCTTATCTTTATCCCCACGATAATCGCTCTCGGCGCGGCTATTATCATCGGACGCGACCTTGCTATCGGTGCTCTCAGCGGTGCGGGACTTCTTTGATAATTACGTAATACTTTAAATAAAGAAAGACTCGGTTAAGCTTAATGCCTCGCCGAGTCTTTGCATTTGTATTATAAGCGACAACCGTTACGGGTTATAGTATCATCTTACGTAAATGTTGTCAATAAGAGTAGCTGTGTCGTACTCCGAGTCACCTACGTCGTAAACAATGAATTCAAGCTTAACGATCTCGCCTGCGAAATCTGAAATGTCGATATTTACGGTCTCCCACAGAGTTTGATACGTTGTGTCGTCACCCAGGTCAAAGTCGATACCGTATACATCGTACCAGTCGGCAGCATTGATATTGTTTTTCATTACCTGTACCGTTTTCTTTTTGGTAATGATCTTTACTATAAAGGTATCATCATATTGACTGCCGAAATATTCGTAAGGTTCTTCCGAAACCATGTTATATGAGAACCTCAGTTCTTCCGCATCGGTAGGAACCTTGAATACTTGAGAGATAACGCTGCCTTCGGTTCCTTCAAGATAGTCTTCTTCGGCTGAACCGATACCTGTTGTGAGTATTGCCATTCTTGATTTATGGTATGATGAAAGCTCGCCGAGCACGGACAGTATACGGACGTCACC
>JAZUBG010000235.1:0-1946 GCA_045638405.1 Eubacteriales bacterium
AAAAACGAGACGGTGACTACCGACACCGTAGCGCGCATCTGCTCTGCCCTCTCATGTGACGTTGGGGATATTATGGAATGTGTCAGCGAAGAAAGGCTCTCAGTGTACTCTGCTTTCAAAAAACTGGGTAAGATAACTGAAGAGAACGAGCTGTACAGAACAGTAAGATTTTCCCGCGGAAAAGATAATTTCGTTGTATATCACACAAAGCAGACCGCAAACAAGGCAACTCACATCGAATGTCGCGCGGATGGAACGGTATATTTTACGCAGTTTCGTCCTGTAGGTATGGCAGGCATTCTACCCGATACAAACGTTATCATAAAGCCACCCCGCACGGCTGATGAAATATCCATTGTGCTTATCAAAGGCAAGCCTTGTGTGATCACGGGACTTGACGAAAACGGATTCGTATCAAGCAGAGGAAAGCGTATGTCAAGGGATGACGTTTACGTGATGTCCGAAGCGGCATTTAAGTTGTTTACGCCGCAGCTTTAATAAAAAACGCACCTCAGGGAAATTTTTCCTTGAGGTACGTGATTTTTATATCATTTTAGTCAAATGACTATCGATCATTCAACCTCGACTATACCGCCTTCTTTAACGGTTACGGTCATGCCATCCTTAACGTAAGCTAGGAATTCTTCGCCGAGGGAGTCGACAACGGGCATATCAACACCGTCTACCCATACTCCCGCGAGGACTGCGCCTGCGGCGGCAAGAGAGTCGATATGCTCTGAGAAGAGCATACAAGCAGGATTCTTCTTCATTGCACAAGCGCAGTAAAGCACAAGTCCGCCCGTAGTTGAACCGATGGTCTGAGGCAGACAAAGCGCCTTGCCTATCATGGGCTTACCGTGAATGTCAGCGTTGTTCTGGTCTCCGCACTTCACTTCCTTGTCTCCGAACTGGAGCGCCATCTGGAAGGATGCGAGAGTATTGAAGCCCTGAGTCGTAACGAGAGCCTCTGCTTTCACTTCACCGGGAGTGATAACTCTGCCTTTAAACTGTTTCATTATTATTTTCCTCCCTTCGTGATAGCCGCAAGAATTTCGGCATCTGTATAATATCTTGCACTGGTGTAGGTGCGAAGCTTATTGGATGATGTGATAACAGGCATGGTCTTGCAAAGGGGATTGTTCATGTACATAAGGGGACAGATATAGGATATGATAGCGCCCGTTGCTTTAAGTCTTGCTGCATATTCGGTCTTTTCAAACGCTTCAAGCACCTTGGGTGCGGCGGTAAGAACGGTGGGAATAACAACCTTCTTCTTTCCGCTTTCCTTAAGTGACTTTTCAATATTTACAGTCCAATCAATAAGCTGACGGAGTGAGAGGTGAGGACATCCGACAAAGCAAAGCTTCGGCTTCGCATCGGGCTTCTTCCAGATTACAGGGTACTCGCTCTTTACTCTTTCAAGCTCCGCATCGTCGATAACGTATTCTCTCGCGTCCTCTGCGATAAGCTTTTCGCCAAGTTCAACAGCTTCGGGGGTAAGACCGTCGATGTGGTAAAGTCCAACGGCACCGTTAGATGCGGTAGCCGCGCCGAAATCCTTAAGATAGGAGGTAGCACTTTCGTTAAGCTCATTACCTATCCACTTGTCAAGACCGACAACGTAGGGAACGTCTTCGACTACCTTCATGCCTATAGCGGAGCCGAGAAGCTGCGCCTCGGGCTTCTTTGTGGTATTGATCTTGACCACCCAGGTAGCGCGTCTGCCTTCGTCGGTGAGAAGTCCAAACTCGGGCACGTAACCAACGATAGAACCCATGATGTCGATAATACCGGAGTTTCTGTTACATCTTGCGCCGAGGACGGAGTTTGCGTAAACTACCGCTGATGATTCAGCCCAGGAGAGCACCTCACCCTTCTTAGGCTTGTTGCCGACCTCGTCCATGTAGCAGGCGCATGTGAAGGCATCTTCGTTCATAAGTCCCAGC
>JAZUBG010000236.1:0-2931 GCA_045638405.1 Eubacteriales bacterium
TCCCGATGAGGATTTGTTACAGTTGGAACAAACCCGGTAGGGGAGGGCCTTGTGTCCTCCCATCGTATGGTTTAGAATTACTCCATTAGCCTTTTTCTTTTGCTTATCTAAATATAGTTCAAACAAATTATTCGTGTTTACTCTTTTCCCACTCCTTATATATTTCTATTTCAAAAGTTTTTGCGGAGGGGACGACCTCGCTTGCGAGTGTCGGCAAGCGAAGCGATGTGCGGAGGGAGGGGCTTTTTTCAAAAAGCATCTCCCCCGGCAAAAATTATATTATCGCAACTTCCACGCCGTTTTCGGTGTAGCAGTTCTCGCCTACATAGATGGTGAACTTGCCCTTTTCACAGATGAACTCACCGTCAAGGTAGTAGCCGAGCTCCTTCTTTCCGATCTCAAAGGTCACAGTGCAGGTCTCACCTGCTGCGATCTCGGGCTTCTCGAATTTCACGAGCTGACGGCGGGGACGCATCATCGTGGCAACATGGTCACGAACATAGCACTGGATCACTTCCTTACCTGCCATATCGCCCGTATTCTTAACGGTGGCGGTGACCTTCACCTTTTCACCTGCCTCAATATCCTCAAGGGATATCTCGGCACGGTCGCACACAGGCTCGGAATATTCAAACGTAGTGTAGGACAGTCCGTAACCGAAGGGGTACATAGGGCTTGACTTGATATCGTAGTAGCTTCTGCCCTCGCCGTAGTAAGCGTTCACCTTACGGGCAGTATTGGGTGCGTTGTAATACAGCGGTATCTGTCCCACGTGACGAAGGATCGTCATGGGAAGACGTCCGCATGGATTCTTCTTTCCGTAAAGCACATCAAGCATTCCCTCAGCGGTCATTGTACCGTTGTGCCATCCCCAGACGATGGCATCAAGCATATGCTCAATCTCTCCTATGGCACGGGGACGACCGAAGTTCATCACACCGATAACGGGGAGTCCCGTAGCGTGAGCCTTGCGCACAAGCTCAACCTGATCCTTGGGGATTCCGATATCCGCAACAGACACAGCCTCGCCTGTACAATAGTGAAGCTCACCAAGGAACAGTACGATCGCCTTGTAACCGTCAAGAAGATTATGGTCGATAGCATCACCGAATTTAGCGTGATTTGACATATCGATGAAGCACGCCTTGTTTGCCTCAGCCTTGTACTTCTTTGCCGCCGCAAAATCACCGTTGTTCTCGGGAATATCAACGTCGTACTCGTCCTCTACCTCAACCATGGTCACCACCTCGGACAGAGCCTCGCGGTAGCTGTGGATCCATTCAGTCTTGAAATGGCTCGCCCATGCGCCGACCTGCGCAAGCTTCTCCTCGAAGAAGGGGCCTGCCATGAACACACGGTCATCGGTCTTCAGAGGAAGGATACCGTTTTTATTCTTCAGAAGAACTACGTTCTCGGATGCGAGCTTTCGTGCATCTGCAAGGTGTGCATCGTCATCAAGAGGACGGTCATTCTTATAGGGGTTATCAAAGAGATTTGCCGCAAACTTAACACGAAGCACACGGCGCACAGCCTCGTTTATGACCTCCTCATCAAGCTCACCCGAGCGAACAAGCTCACACAGATACTTCAGGTATGATGTCTGCACCATCTCCATGTCAACACCGCCCTCTGCGGCAAGTCTTGCACATTCACGAAGGTCCTCGGCAACACCCTGGTTCACAAGCTGCATTACGGCATCGTAGTCACTGATGACGAATCCGTCAAAGCCCATCTGCTTCTTGAGAAGTCCGCGAAGGAGCTTCTTTGAGGAAGTCACAGGCTCACCCGACACAGAGTTGAAGGATGACATAACGGTCATCACACCTGCATCGACCACTGAACGGTAAGGTGCGGCGTAATAGTTCTCCATAAAGTAATCGGAGATATCGCAGTTGTGGTAGTCACGGCCGCCGTCCATTGCGCCATACCCTATGTAGTGCTTTGCGCAGGAAATAAGGTTGTCGGTATTGTCGAGATTCTTCTGATATCCGCGTACCATTGCGGCACCGATAACACCTGCAAGATACGGGTCCTCGCCCTCAGACTCAACACATCTTCCCCATCTGGGATCGTGTGCAAGGTCAAGGACGGGAGAGAAGGTCCAGTTAAGACCGTCTCTTGATGCCGCCTCGGCAATGTTGGAATAGCACTTCTCAACAAGCTCGGGGTCAAAGGATGCGGCGCTTCCCATACCTACGGGATAGCATGTGCGGTAACTGTGGATAACGTCCGCACCGAACATAAGGGGAATACCGCAGGGGCTCTCCTCAACGGCGATCTTCTGGAGGGCGTTGTGAAAGTCTCTGAATCCCTTCTCTGCAGAGCGGTCATCGGACACACCGGGTACACCCACGATCATTGTACCGATCTCACCCCGGCGGATCCTCTCACCATAAGTTTCAACGGTGCCTGCCCAGGAGCAGAACTGATTCATCTGACCGACCTTCTGCTCAAGGGTGAGTGTGTTTATTATCTCTTCAATTCTTGCTTCGGTTTTCGCATCAAGTTTTTTCATATCTCGCCTCTCAGTTATGTTTGTTATATAGCTCACGGATAAGCTCTGCACATCCCTCGGGGACCGCATCCTCAAGAGGTCCGCCGTACTTTACTATCTCACGGACAAATGTGGAGCTTATATGGATATGCTCGGGTGCGGCAGGAATGAACACAGTCTCGCACCCGGGGAGAAATTTCTTCATTATCTGTGCCATACCGTACTCGTAATCAAAGTCGGTGGAATTTCTGACACCCTTTACGATATAGGTGATACCTCGATCCCTCATATAGTCAGATGTGAGCCCCGAGAAAGATTCTGCGACAACGTTCGTGATACCCTGCGCACGAAGTCCCTCTATCGCAGCGGTGACGATACAAAGTCTCTCGTCCTCGGTGAACATGGTCCGCTTTTCGGCATTGTTCAGGACGAAGTCG
>JAZUBG010000237.1:0-2459 GCA_045638405.1 Eubacteriales bacterium
CGAACACAGAAGTTAAGCTCTGTCGTGCCGACAATACTTGCATGGCGACGTGCCGGGAAGATAGGTAGATGCCAACACAATAAAGGGTGCCTGCAACAGCGGGTGCTTTTTTTGTTTTATTTGTTTCTGAGCATAGCCCCCGCAACGTAAAGTTGCGAGGGCTATGCTTTATTTTACTTCAAAAACATTCTGATCAGCTTGCCGTAAAACTTTCCGTACGGCTGATAACGCATTCCGAGGTCCATAAAGGTTTTCTTATCAACGATACTTTTCGTGTGTGAGAATGAGTCAAAGCCCGCTTTGCCGTGATACGCACCCATTCCGCTTTCACCTACACCGCCGAAAGGCATTTCTGACGTTGCAAGATGTATAACGCAGTCGTTTATACAACCTCCGCCAAAGGCAAGACGGGTCGTCAGCAGCTTCTGAGTACGTTTGTTCTCCGAAAACACATACATTGCAAGCGGTTTTGCTTTTCCGTGGAGCGTATCAATGACATCTTCTATGTTTTTATATGTCAAAACGGGCAGAATTGGTCCGAATATTTCCTCACCCATTACCGCATCATCCCAGGTGACGTCTGTCATGAGCGTTGGCGAGATCTTCAATCTTTCTCGGCAGTAACTTCCTCCACAGGCGGCTTTCTTTGTATCAATGAGAGAGAGAAGTCTGTCAAAATGCTTTTCATTTATAATATTACCGTAATCGGGGTTGTTTATGGGAGACTCACCGAACTGACGGGTGATCTCACGCTTCATGTGAGAAACAAGCTCATCTTTCACGCTTTCGTGGCACAGCACGTAGTCTGGGGCAACACAGGTCTGACCGCAGTTGAGAAATTTTCCGAATACTATACGTCTCGCGGCAAGGGGGAGTTTTGCCGTTTCGTCAACTATACACGGGCTTTTTCCGCCAAGTTCAAGTACTGTGGGTGTGAGATTCTCTGCGGCGTGACGGAGAACTTCTTTACCTACACCGATACTGCCCGTGAAAAAGATCATGTCGAACTTTTGATTCAAAAGTTCGGAATTTTCACGTCTGCCTCCCGTAACGCAGGCAACGTAACGCGGTTCAAAGCATTCGGAGATTATCTCAGCAACAATAGCCGATGTGTTCGGAGAGTAAGCAGACGGTTTTACGATAGCTGTATTTCCTGCGGCGATAGCATCGGTAAGCGGTTCAATGGTGAGAAGGAAAGGATAATTCCATGGACTCATAATAAGCACGTTACCGTAGGGAGACGCCTTGGTATAGCTAACGGCGGCAAACTGTGCGAGAGGTGTCCTCACTCTATTCTCTTTGGCAAAACTTTTTACGTGGCGGATCATATAGCTGATCTCGGTGAGAGCAAGTCCCGCTTCGCACATGAACGCTTCGGTGGCACTTTTACCGAGATCGGCTTTTAGCGCACGGCATATGTCATCTTCGCGGCGTTTTACCGCATCGTAAAGTTTGCGGAGCATTTCTGTTCTGAAGCTGACGGGCAGTGTCTCGCCCGTACTAAAATATTCCTTTTGACTTTCGAGTAACTGTTCTATGTTCACTTTACTGCTGTCCTTTTATTTTTATATAACTGATTATACACTTACGCGGAGAAAAGTAAAATAGGTATATTGTAAATTTTAATGGGAGACGGTCAGTCTCCCATTTTATTATTTCGCAAAACCGTTTTTTGCACGCTTGACAAGTACCTCGTGCATCACTATGAGTAAACCGAGAAGAACTGCGAGCATTACGGGGAAAATGACGATGCCCAGCTTGTCCGCGATAAAGCCGAATACGGGAGGCATCAGACAAAATCCCGTGTACGCGCTTGCCATCTGTACGCCGATGAGTGCGCCCGAGTTTTCTCTGCCGAAATAATCGGGTGTGGAGTGCATAATGGAGGGGTAGATGGGCGCGCATCCGAGACCAATGGTGAGAAGTCCCGCGAGAGTTACGTATTTGCCAAAGGGAAGAATGAGTATCACGGTACCGACGGCAATTAGAGAGCAACCTATGCGGATCATGACTTTGTCGGAGAACTTATAGGTGAGGAATCCGCCGACGGCGCGTCCCGCAGTGATTCCGATGAAGAACATACTTGAAAGGGAAGCGGCTGTGTCCGCGCTGAAGCCGCAGGTATGAACAAGATAGCTGCCTGACCATACGATAGGAGTGATCTCAAGCGCGCAGTAGCAGAAGAAGGTGATTATCATCTGAACGGCACCGGGAATGCGGAAGGTCTCGCGGAGAGTGAGCGCTTTCTGTGATTCTTCAGGAGACTGAACGTCCGATGTGGCTTTCTTGTGGATCTTCCACACGGGAAGGGTGGCTATAAGTATCACTGCGAGGGTGATCTGAATGATCGAGATAACGCGGTAGGTGAGATTCCACTCTGCACCGTGAGAGAGGGCGTAGCCCATGATGTAAGGACCTACCACCGTACCCACGCCCCACATACAGTGAAGCCAGCTCAT
>JAZUBG010000238.1:0-4099 GCA_045638405.1 Eubacteriales bacterium
GTGCATCTTATCATACAGAATATAAGAAGCCCGCAAAGGAACATGTTTGCTTCGTTTGCGCCGACGCACTCCCCATCCGTAAGGATGACGCTCCCGAGGTCGTTGAGTCAAGACTTAAGGTTTACCACGAGGAAACCGAACCGCTTAAAGACTACTATGCCGAAATGGGCGTCCTTCGTGAAGTCCAGGGTCAGGAAGAGCTTGCCGACACGACAAAGCTCACTCTTGAGGCTCTCGGCATTAAGGACTAAATTGCTATGATAAAACTCAAAAATCCCGAACAACTTGATAAAATGCGTATAGCAGGCAGGATTACGGCAGGGGCTCTTATGGTCGCAAGCGAGCATATAAAGCCCGGTGCCACACCCTTGAGCGTTGACAGAGCAATCCGTCACTATATCGAGAAGAAAGGCGCAAAGCCCTCTTTCCTCGGTTACGGCGGGTTCCCCGCAAGCGCCTGCATAAGCATAAACGATGAAGTAATCCACGGAATTCCAAACGATAAGCCCTTCCGTGACGGAGACCTTGTTAAGGTTGATGTCGGAGCTTACATCGGCGGATTCCACGGCGACAGCGCAAGAACCTTCTTCTGCGGAAATGTTTCCGAGGAAGCAAAGCGACTTGAGGAGGTCACAAGACTTTCCTTCTTCGCGGGAATGGAAAAGGCTGTTGTCGGCAACCGTCTTGGAGATATCTCCGCGGCGGTGCAGGAGGTTGTTGAAAACGCAGGCTTCTCGGTAGTGCGCGATTATGTCGGTCACGGCATAGGAAGCGACCTTCACGAGGATCCGGAGCTTCCCAATTTCGGAAGAGCCGGCAGAGGCATCCGCCTTACTGCGGGGATGGTAATCGCTCTTGAGCCGATGGTTAACGTCGGTGACTGGAGAGTAAAGGTTCTTGATAATGACTGGACGGTTGTAAGCCTTGACGGCTCGCTGTCAGCTCATTACGAGAACACAATTGCAATTACGGAAAACGGTCCGGAAATACTCACAAAAATTTAAAACCCAAGGGAGCTTGCCGGAGCTCGTCTCCAATGGCTGGGTACCGTGATATACCGAATGCGCAGCTTGCTGAATGCGCAGGAAGCGAAAAAGAGCTTACCTCACGATATTCGCCGCGGCAGTGGTGAGAGCATAAGGCAAAAATCCCATAATCCTAAATACATGGAGGGACAGTTCTGTGGCAAAGGATGACGTTATAGAGTTCGAAGGCGTAGTGCTCGAAGCACTTCCCAACGCTCAGTTTAAAGTCAAACTCTCGAATGAGCATGTAATCATCGCTCACATTTCGGGAAAACTCAGAATGAATTATATCAAAATTCTCCCCGGTGACAAGGTAACCGTTGAAGTTTCGGTTTACGACCTTTCCAAGGGCAGAATCACATGGCGTGCGAAGTAATTCGCTAAAGATTAAAACAGGAGGTAAAAGAAAATGAAAGTTAGACCTTCAGTGAAAAAAATCTGCGAAAAGTGCAAGATAATCAAGAGACATGGTGTTATCATGGTTATCTGCGAAAACCCCAAGCACAAGCAGAAGCAGGGCTGATTTAAAATTCCGCCGGGCGGAAAAAGCTCTTTAAAATTTTTGGAAAGAGGTGCATTGAATAATGGCTCGTATAGCAGGTGTAGACCTTCCGAGAGAAAAGCGCGTAGAGATCGGTTTGACATACGTTTACGGCATCGGAAGAACCAGCTCCAATCAGATTCTTGCAAAGACAGGAATCAACCCCGACACAAGAGTTAAAGACCTTACAGAAGACGATGTTGCAAAGCTCCGTGAGGTAATTGAGCACGAATACACAGTAGAAGGTGACCTTCGCCGTGACGTTGCGCTCAACATCAAGCGTCTTGTTGAAATCGATTGCTACAGAGGACAGAGACACCGTAAGGGTCTCCCCGTAAGAGGTCAGCGTACAAAGACCAATGCAAGAACACGTAAGGGTCCTGCAAAGACAATCGCTAACAAGAAGAAGTAATTCAAATTTGCATGAAGCATTGTTCTTCGTGCAGGAAGGAGTGTCAACAAAATGGCAAAAGTAGCAGCAGCTAAGAAGGGCGTTTCCAGAAAGCGCCGCGAACGCAAGAATATCGAAAAGGGTGCAGCACATATCAGCTCTACCTTTAACAATACTATCGTAACCATCTCCGATGTATACGGTAACACACTTTCTTGGGCTAGTGCCGGTGAAATGGGCTTCAGAGGCTCCAGAAAGTCTACTCCTTTTGCAGCTCAGTCTGCAGCTGAAACTGCAGCAAAGGCAGCAATGGAACACGGTCTTAAGACTGTAGAAGTTTTCGTTAAGGGCCCCGGTCAGGGCAGAGAATCTGCAATCAGAGCTCTCCAGACAGCAGGTCTTGACATTACACTCATCAAGGACGTAACTCCTATCCCTCACAACGGTTGCCGTCCTCCCAAGAGAAGAAGAGTTTAATCTCTCGTTTTCGGGACAGACAATCGGGTACGGATTGCGTATCTGAAATTATCAACCGAGCGGTTCGTTTGCTCGGCGTCGGCAAAATGTGCCGATATTATATTAGAATAACGGAGGAATTTAGAAATGGCAGTAAATCACGATCCTATAGTTAAGAAGTGTCGTTCACTCGAAATCAGCCCTGCAGTTCTCGGTTATACCGGAAGCAAGGTTCAGAAGATGAACATGAGAAACCCCGGCGCAAACAAGAGAAAGAAGCTCTCCGAGTATGGTCTCCAGCTCAGAGAAAAGCAGAAGCTCAAGTTTGTTTACGGCGTACTTGAAAAGCAGTTCTCCAACTACTACAAGAAGGCTGAAAGAATGGAAGGTATGGCAGGTGAAAACCTCATTACTCTTCTCGAATCCAGACTTGACAACGTAGTTTACAGAATGGGTATGGCTCAGACAAGACGTGAAGCAAGACAGCTTGTAGTTCACGGCCACTTCCGTCTCAACGGCAAGAAGGTTAACATCCCCTCCATGCTTATCAAGACAGGCGACGTTATCACTCTCAAGGATACAAGCAAGAAGTCCGAAAAGTTCAAGGCTCTCATCGAGGAGCTCGCTGACGTTCGCACACCCGCTTGGCTCTCTCTCGACAAGGAAAACATCAAGGCAGAAGTTACAGCACTTCCCAAGAAGGAAGATGTTGACTTCGAAATTGAAGAACACCTTATCGTCGAATTGTACTCCAAATAAGATCCTCGCCGAAAATTACGCCGGCTCACACAAGGCAGAATTTTTGTGCGGGCCGAAGAAAATTTTCGATGTTACGTCAGTATTACGACATAATAACAACCGCGTATGGTGTATAATGATTAAAAACACACAAACCGCGGCATGACAGGAGGGTTTTGTAATGATTCAGAGACCGAATATAGCAACAGAAGACATCAGCACCGACGGTTCCTACGGCAGATTTGTCATAGAACCGCTTGAGAGAGGCTACGGCGTTACTCTCGGAAACTCATTAAGACGTGTTCTTTTGAGCTCACTTCCGGGTGTTGCTGTAACCAATGTAAAGATAGACGGAGTTCTTCACGAAATTTCCACAGTCAAGGGCGTAAAGGAAGATGTACCGGAGATTATCCTCAATGTTAAGGGTATCACCGCGAAGCTCTTCTCCGAAACACCCAAGACGGTAACTATCGAAGCTCACGGCGAATGTGAAGTCAAGGCAGGCGACATCAAGGGCGATGCTGATATTGAAATCCTCAACAAGGATCATCATATCGCATACGTTGCTGACGGTGAAACCTTCAGAATGGAACTCACATTTGACCACGGCAGAGGATATGTTTCCAGCGACAAGAACAAGCAGAATGCAGGTTCAGGCGAAATCGGAAGAATCTACACAGACTCCATCTACACACCTGTTTACCATGCGTCTTACACAGTAGAAAATACTCGTGTAGGAAACATTACAGACTACGATAAGCTCACACTCGAGGTAAGAACCGACGGAACAACGACTGCAAAGGAAGCGATTTCCCTTGCCGCCAAGATTCTCAATGAACACCTCAGTCTCTTTGTGGATCTTTCAGATGAAGCAAAGAAGACAGAGATCATGGTAGAACGTCAGGAAACCGTCAAGGAAAAGATTCTGGAGATGACCATTGAGGAGCT
>JAZUBG010000239.1:0-3423 GCA_045638405.1 Eubacteriales bacterium
AATCATTTTGCGTTTTGCATTTTGCATTTTGCATTTCCCATTTCCCTCCCCCTCTCTGCTATCTAAGACACCAAACAAAATCCTCCCTACGTTCCAACATAGGGAGGATTAACTGTTTTATGAAGCCCGTCTGATCGAAGTGAGTTTTTTATATTTCTCCCGTGGTAACGAAAGAAATCGTTCCGTTTGTGGTAGCCTTAAGATTTGCAACCTTGCTTTTGCCGAGACAAGCCGCAAATTTGAGGTTTATGTCTCTGCCGTCAGCGCTACCCACAAGGACGCCTTCAACAAAGAGATCGGAGTTGTTGGTTTTCAGCACGGGGATCTCTATTTTTTTACGGTTGGTGGTGATAGTAATTCCCTGTCCATTACCAATGATTGCAGGCTGATTATCGATCATAAAAACATATGATATAAGTGCACCGACGATCTTTTTTTCTCTTTCAATGTTTATGTTGTAGAAGAAGGGGAACATATCGGGATCGTTTTCCGAGCCCGTAAACTTGTCGGGAGATGAGGAAAACGCTTCAATGCCTTTTGAAGTAATAAACGGTTTTCCGCAAACGGAGCAAATAGTGGCGTCGTCAGTATCCTCCACGGTAATCTGCATACCGCAAACAGGACAAAGAGCATATACTTGTGCCATAATTAATTTTCCTTAACTTTTATTTGAATTATGTATACTTAAGTGAAGATGCTCTTCCTGCCGTGTCAAAGCATCTTCGCCTCAAAGAACAGTGGTCTTTTACTTGAAAAGTCCGCCAAGCTTCTTGCCGAGTCCGCCGAGCTTTGAGTCAGCATCGTCAAGGGCGATCTTCGCTTTTACTCCCGCCACGATCTTCTTTACCTGATCATCGGGAAGGTCAACTCCGATAAGCTTTTCGATAGCCTTAATAGGTTCCTTTGCAAACTGCTTTTGCAGTTCCTTGTCGGTCTTGATCTTTTTAACTATCTCGTCAATTTTCTTTTTAATATCCATAGCCGTGTTGGTTCCTTTCTCTGTATTTATGATGACTTTTTCAGACTTTATCTCCCCGAAACTTTATTCCGCGAAATCGTTGACGGGGCCCATCTTCTCGAAGGGAGGCGCGATGAAGCCGGGGATCTTCTCAAATACGATTGAATCTTCCTTCAGGCGGTAGTCTCTCTCCGCCTCGTTTACGAATCCCACGTCCTCAGACGTAATGTAGTTCGTCTCAAGTCCCGTGGCAGTCTCAAGCCCAAGATCCAGCTTATAGGGGCGTGCCGCGCGGAGTATGAGGTTGTTTTCGTAGTGGTTACACCAGTTTGCACGAAGTCTTCTCTCAGCCCAGCCGGACTTGCAAACGTAGTTCGGGTCTTTTCTGTCCTCGGCAAACTGGAATACAGCCTTGCAGTAATCTCTGTAGGTGGGGTTTCTGTCCATGTACTTCTTTGACTTTGACATACGGGTTGCCGCATCGAGAATTCCGTCGAAGAAGCCGTTCCATCCTCCAAGACCGCCAAGCCAGTAGGAAATGTCACCACCGAAGGCGAAGTATCCCGCATCGATACTGATATTGTTCCAGAAGCAGTGCTCACCGCCGTTGTGGTGGTTGAAGCTTCTTCCGCCTGCGTGCCACATGGTAGGATCATCAGGGTCAGTGCCGTTTCCTACGATGATGTTACCATATGCGTACATTCCGCGTGAAAGATCGTCGAAGTAGATTCCGTAGTCACCCTTCACAAAATCGAAGAAATAGTTGTAGCGATAGTGGTTAGCGCAGGATGAGCATCCGCCGCCGCCCACGTAGATGATACCCGTGTCATTAGCTTCGGTGTCACCGCCCTCAACGATGTTGTATTCAAATATACCCTCGTTGTGACCGTTGTCTCCCATGGTCGTGTTATGAGAGTAGTTGTGGGACACAACGTTACCGCATCCGCCTGTGCTAAGTCCCACACGAACGAGAGGATTTATAACCTTACAGTTCTGGATGAAGTTGTTTGCGGGGATAAGGTTAAATCTGTCACCGCCGCTGACATTTCCTGCGGGAACCGCGAAATATTCGATAACCGTGTCGATAACACCGTTCCTGAAGCCGTCTTCTATGACGAATGTATCGCAATCATCAAAGCTGCTTCCCGAGACACCGATGATATGACATCTCTGCATCAGGAGCTGGCGGCAGTCATTGGCTCTCAGTACGCTTCCGCAGCATCTGCCGATGTCGAGACGGTCGAAAATAACGTTCTCCGCACCTTCGCAGGCGAAAATATTGTAGTTTTTGTAAGCGTAATTGATGAGGCAGCCTTCGCGGAAGTTTTCGTCGGGTATGAAGTAGATCTTACCTCTCTTGTAGTCGATAACGCATTCGCCGGGGGCTTCAAGCTCCTCGATAATATTGGCAAAATAGAAGGAGTTGTGAGGATTGTTTCCAAAAGGGAAACCGTAGAATGCTACATTACTGTAAATAGTACTTTTTTCCTTGTTGATGCCGTCGATAACTCCGTAACGGCGGTCCCATTCGTTGGCTAAAGAGCCGTATATGGCAAGGCTGTCACAATCCGCCCACGTGAGAGCGTGAGCGTCATCGAATCCAACCTCCCACGGCACCTCGCAAATTCTGTTTTTGCCGGGTTTGGGATCGGAGTACACCTTTCCCTTCTTTATTTCAGGCTCCCCTTCTTTGGGGTAACGTGAAAGCTTCTGAGGCACACCGCCTATCATGAACTGGATCATACCGCCGCGGCGGAAGCGACCGAACTCACAAAGTCCAAGTTCACAAAGGTCGATCACCATTACCTTGCCCTTTACCGCATCGGGAAGGCGGGAGATGACAGTCTCGTCGGTGAGAGGCTTTACAGCAGAGAAAGGAATATCAACTCCGCCGGAAACGTAAACGTCCTTTTCACCGTTTGAGGTGATGATAAGGGGAGACTTTGTCGTACCCGAGTGCTCGGACGTGATATTTATAGTTTCGGAAACGTTGTGCTTACCCTTCATCAGTACGATCTTTGCACCACCGAGACCGCGCACGCGGTCAAGCGCTTTGGCAATGGTTTTAAAGGGGCGTTCCTTTGAACCGTCACCGAGATCGCATCCTTCAGGGGAAACGTAGAAGGTGTTCTTGTTGCTTCCTTCAAAAGCATCAACATTAAAGGGGCGAATCACGGTGATCTCATCCGGCAGTTCAGCAACGGACTTGAAGAATCTCTCTCTGACTCCGCCTTCTTCGGTAACGGGCGCCTCTATTGCGGGATAGTCTGTCGGCATATTCATGTCGATCACATATTCATCCGTAACTACCTCACGAAGATGACACTGTAACATTTTTTCTACCATTGACATAGTTAAAAACCTCCATAGATACAACGGTAATCTGCTACTTTAGAGTATATCACAAACGGCCGTGTACTTCAAGGGGGGATTTTTTGAAAATGCAAAATGCAAAGTGCAAAATG
>JAZUBG010000240.1:0-38062 GCA_045638405.1 Eubacteriales bacterium
CCGATACCGATAAAGAGAAGAAGCGGCATCAGCTCACCGTTGTCGATACCTACGTCAAAAAGTCTGTCAACTACGTGTTTTGCTCCCGAGAGGGGAAGATTTACGAGGATCGCACCGAATCCCATGGGAAGAAGGAGGGTGGGTTCCATGTCCTTCTTGATTGCGAGGAAAATGAGAACTGCACCGATGACCCACATAACGATCATACGCCAGTCGATGTAGGTAAGGTTTTGATATAAGATCTCCATATAATACCGTTATACTTTCAGTATCCTTTCTTTTTTATTTGTATAGAGTTATTCATTGGGATTTCATATTATTGGTACATAGCTAAACGTTCATTATATCAACGACTATGTTAAAGCCGCACGTACTTAACTTGGTAACAATATCGCAGGGCAGGTTTAGAATTGTCTGATACGTTTCAATATACGGTGTCAGAACAAAATAAAGCTTAGCGTTTGATGCGGACAGACCGAGCAAAAAGTCTTTTTTTGAATACAGTTGGTCAGCCAACTCGCAGACAGCTTTTTCCATGCCTGGCAGATCATCACTCCTGACTGAGTAAGACCAGTTGTCTTCCTTGGCATATTCTGTGCTTTCGGCTTTTACGAAGACACATGGTGTCAAGCCGAGGACTTTTTCTATTGACTTATAGTCAAGATCGGTTCCGTATATTTTCACGTGAATAAAATACATATTTGATTCTCCTTATATGAATATACTCGAATGTTTAGTATTTTACTTTTTCAGAATATTGTTCATGTACTTCCAGGTAGCTTCAAGAACCGGAGCTGCTTCCATCTTTTCCATGTAGATGATCTTGTGACGTGTGGAGTCGAAGGCATATCTGCCCTCGTCGGTGATAACGGGAGCGGGTACGACTTTGAAGTCGTAAGCTTCGGGATTTGTAAGAACAGCGGGAGCCGCAACGTCGAAAAGTATTCTCTTCCAGAAGCCGTTTACGTAGTAAGGCTCGTTAGAGTATCTGTCGGGAAGTTCGTCACGGAAGAAGCGGTCAACGCTTGTGTCACCCTTGAAAGCCTCGTTCAGAGTTGCGCGTGTGATCTCAAGCACGCAGGTGCCGTGGTCGTATGCAGGGAGGTAGATAAGGGGAATGTCAAGTGACATAAGATACTGTCCTGCAACGTGGTCCCATGAAAGGTTGCACTCGCCTCTAAGCTCTGTGTCGTTTTCAAGGCAGGTTCCGCCAAGCCAGATAACGACTACGTTTTCCTTGATGGAGGGGTCCATGAGGAATGCGGAGGAGATGTTGGTACAGCAGCCTGTGGAAAGCACGTAAATTATCTCATCCTTATATTTCTTTGACATATTGATGATGTTTCTCGCCGCGTCACAGTCAACGGGTTCACCGTATTCCATGGGACGTGTGGGACCTCTGAACGCGGGATATTTGTCAGCCACGCCACAAACGTTCAGTACCTTCATGATTTCCTGATAGCTTGCTTCCATTCCGCGGTAATAGTCACCCTCGGGTCCCTTACCGAATGTGGCAGCCTGAGCGGAGATAAGCTCCATCTTATCCTTTGCTCCGATACAGAACGCCAGTGCGTATTGGTCGTCCATTTCCATGCCCATATCCGCGTCGTGAATTACTTTTTTTATTCTCGGGGATTTGATGTCCGCCAGAATCTGTTCCATTGTCATAACTTTTCTCCGTTTCGAATGCTATTTTGAAACAAACACGTGTCGGATTTTGCCGACAATGACGTGCTTTTTACTGTTTTTTATGTCTATATGATAACAAAAAATACAATGTATGTCAAGGGAGAATATATCATAATGTAAAAGACAAAGAAAAAATATGAAAATCTCGGTAAAACAGATGAAAAAAACGGAAAAGTATGATAAAATATAAGCATAGACCTTGAAGTGTGGAGGTGTGGATATGCGAAGCAGATTTCTGTCCTTGATTTCTTTGTTTATTGTTTTCGTTATGCTGATGTCATCCTGTTCCGAAAAGGAAGAGACCGTAAAAACAGTCGAGACCGTTCCTCTGACAAACAATGGTACTGCAGAACAGTTTGTATCCTTCGATAATCCTGATGTGGACCGTTATATTGACGATCTCGCGGACAGTAACGACTTTAACGGCAGGACATTTACCTGGTGCGGAAATGAGGGGCAAGCTCCGGTGAACGAAGAAGAAACGGGAGACCTTTGCAACGATGCCCTTTACTACAGACAGCGTGAAATAGAAGAACATTTCGGTGTTGATTGGGTGAACTTTTGGCCGCCGGATCTGGGTACGGGCAATCAAGGTGTATATGACCACGTGATGCAGGACGTTCTTGCAGGTGTCGGTGCGTACGATCTTTGCTACGGTACGACGATAGCTATAGCTCAGCCTCTGTTTATTCAAAATGTTATCATGGACGTGAGTGATTTTCAGTACCTTGATCTTAACCGTGAGTGGTGGACACAAGGGCTGATGGATTTTTATTCCATCGGAGGATCGCTTTATTTTCTCAACGGAGCCATCGTTACGTCGAATTATGAGGATACCTACTGTATTGCGTTCAACAAGGAAATAGCTCACGAGTACGGTATCGAAAACCTTTACGATCTCGTTTACAATAACGAGTGGACATTCGATAAGATGTTTGAGATAGCTTCTGTCATTCCTACAAACGAGAACGGTTCCGGTACGTTCCGCTTCGGTGACCCCAATGCTATTGCTACTCTTTATGCTCACGGACATTCGCTCGCTCAGTATGATGAAGAAGGTTTCCCTTATGTTAATGAAAACGTTTCCAAAGAAGTGTACGACTTAGCTGTGAAATTCTCTCAGGTATACGGAGACGAGAGTATTTGTGCCATGAGTAAAGGAGACTACAGCGGTTTCACAGAAAGAGAATGGTGCATAAATAAATACGGATACGAAGATTACAGTGAAATGTTTGCTAAAGACCGTTTTCTCTTTTACTTTCTGACGACGGGAGAGGCTGCGTGGCTTAGAATCTATGAAGTAGAATTCGGAATTCTTCCGATACCCAAGGGAGATAAAAGCCAGGAAAATTATATATCAGGTACAGGAACTTGGGGGGCGTCCAATGTGTTCGTCCCAAAATCGGCAAAGGACGTTGAAATGTCCGATGTAATGCTTGAAGCTCTTGCATCTCTGGGATATAAGTATATAAAACCCGCTTATTACGATATGATCCTCAAGAGCAGGGCGACTTATGATTACGCCTCAAAAGGAATGATCGATATAATATTTACAACAAAGAGATACGATATAATCGATTTTCTCGCTACGGGCGGAAATATTAATATGGACAGTGATTTTGTTCGTACGGTACGCGGAGCGATTGATGAGAATGCTTCAAGCTTTGTTTCGCGTTATAAATTACAGGCAAAGATCGTTAACAACAACATAAAAAGAATCAGAAAAATGGTGGAGAAAGATCAGGAAAGCTGATGTTGTTTTTCTGACAGAGGGAAGTGAATATGATAAAGAGAATTGTGGCAATGTTCCTATCGGTACTGTGTATTGTTCCGTATCTTGTGTCTTGCGGAAACGGAGGGGACAACGGTAAATCGACATTATCTGTGGAATCAGCTACGTACGCGATCGATTCTGAGATTATCTCGGATGTTGATAAATACATTGGCAAGCTTGCAGAAGAATGGTATGATGACTGTGCCGGAAAGACATTTACATGGTGCGGAAATCAGGGGCAGTATCCCGTGAATGAGGAAGATACGGGAGACATAAAAAATGATGCACTTTACTTCAGACAGCGCGAGATTGAAGAGAAGTTCGGTATTACATGGAATAATGTTGTTACCGTTCACGACGGTATAACTCCAAACTATTCGGTTTACGATTACGTTATACAGGACGTAATGGCGGGTAACGGTGCGTATAATGCCTGCTACGGTACAACAATACAGGTGGTTCAGCCTCTTTTGGTGAAGAATACACTGTACGACGTATCAAATTACGATATTATTGATTTTGATCGCGAGTGGTGGCCCGCTAATATTGAGGATAACTATTCTATCAACGGCTCCATGTATTTTCTGAACGGTCCTATAGTTACCACATATTACGAGGATACTTATTGCTTTGCATTCAACAAACAGATAGCTCTTGACTACAATATCGGGAATCTATATGATCTTGTATATAACGATCAGTGGAATTTCGATAAGCTGTTTGAAGTTGCATCCGTGATTCCGTCAAACGAAAATGGATCCGGAGTTTACCGTTTCGGTAATCCAAGCGGGCTTGCCGCAATGTATGCCCACGGGATGACTCTTACATCATTTGACGAGACGGGAGCACCGTATATTGATGAAAAGATATCAGAGGAATTGTATGATCTTTCGGTAAAGCTTTGCAGTATTTATGCAGACAACTCACTTTCCGCACACGTTAAGATACGTCAAGGCGGCAGATCAGAGACGGTTGAACAGAAGTACGGACGTGACAGCTTTCATGAGATGTTTGAAAAGGACGAATTCTTGTTCTATAATCTTACAACGGGAGATGCTGCGGAGTTGAGAGCATATGAGGTAGAGTTTGGAATTCTTCCGATGCCTAAAGGCGATCCGCAACAGGAACACTATATTTCTTCAACCGATAACTGGGGTACTGTAAACGTTTTTGTCCCCAAATCCAACAAGGATCATGAGTTTACCGATCTGATGATAGAAGTTCTTGCGGCACTTGGCAGAAAATATATTAAGCCCGCATATTATGATAAGATACTCAAATACCGAGCTATGTATGACCACGACTCCAGAGATATGATAGATATTATTTTTGACAGCAAGGTATATGATCTTGTGGATTTTCTTGCTATTGACGGAGGTATCAATCAGGAAACAGACTTTGTCAAGGTTGTGATCGCAGGACTTCAGGAAAATAACAACAGCTTTGTGTCAAGATATATGCTTCAAGCTAAAAATGTAAACAGAAGCATAAAAAAATTACTTGCAAATATTGAAAAAGATCAAATGAGCACGTATTAACCGCGATGGAGAAATCAAAAAGAACTGACGTGGACGTGTGGTTTGTTTGTTTCGACTAAAAATATCTTTTAAATATGTGCAAAATGCGAAAAAACAAGCTAACGATTATTTTTAGTTGAAATAGCATAAGCTTTGTGATATAATTTATATGCGAAGACTTTTACAGCTTCGAAATATATTTTTAAAAGGAGAAAAATCATGTTAAAGAAACTCATTGCACTCACTCTTGTGATTCTGATGGTTCTTCCTATGGTAGTATCTTGCGGTGACAAGAAGGATACTGTATCTACTACCGCTGTTAACATTATCAAGCCTTCTGAGGGTGATGATAAGGTCAGTGAAGAAGACAAGAAAGAGCGCGCAGAGATCATGGCTTATGTAGATGAGCTTGCTTCTGAGAACGATTTCTCAGGTAAGTCATTTACTTGGATCGGAGGAGGTTCACAGGCTCCCAAGGAAGCTGAGGAGACAGGTGACGTTGCTCAGGATTCACTTTACTACCGCCAGAGAGATGTTGAAGAAAAGTTTAAGATCTCATGGACAAACTATCAGCCCGAACAGATCGAAGGTAACACTTCCGAAAATCACCCTGTAGTTGATGCTGTAATTAAAGACGTTATGGCAGGTTCTCAGGCTTATGACGCAGGTTACGGAACTCCTTCCGCAGTATGTCAGCCCCTTTTCCTTAACAATACACTTACAGACATCGCTGCATTTGACGGCATTGATTTCTCACGCAAGTGGTGGACAGGATCCCTGCTTGAAACATATCACATTGCAGGTTCTAACTTCTTTGTTAACGGTGCTATAGTTACTTCTAACTATACCGATACCAACGCAGTTCTTTTCAATAAGCAGGTTGCTGCAGACTATGGAATCGCTGACATGTACGGATTAGTAGAGGACGGCTCTTGGACATTTGATAAGATGTTCGAAATTGCTTCCAATAAAATCCCTACAAATGAGAATGGTGCCGGTACATACAGATATTCACAGCCCGATGGTCTTGCCATCCTTTATGCTAACGACTATTCCATCACTAAGTTCAATGCGGATTCCACACCTTATTTCCCCGAATCATATCCTAAGGAACTTTCCGACCTTTCAGATAAGTACTCTGCTGTTTTCGGTGATGATGCTCAGACAGTTCATGTAAAGGGCGTTCTTGACCACAACACTTCTGAGAGCTTTTCTGAAAAGTACGATGGTGCTGAAGGTATGTCAGAAATGTTCGTTGACGGACGTATTCTCTTCTACTTCACCACTACCGGTGGTGCTGCTGAACTTCGTGAAGAAGACGTAGAGTTCGGAATTCTTCCTCTTCCCAAGGGAAGTGCTTCTCAGAAAAATTACATTTCCTTTGCAGAGCCTTGGAGTGCGTTCAACGTATTCGTTCCCAAGACAACAAAGGACAGTAAGGTAACAGGTGTTCTCCTTGAGGCAATGGCGGCACTCGGTCTCCGCTATATCAAGCCTGCATACTATGATACTCTTCTCCAGGGTCGTTCAGTATATGACAAGGCTTCCAAGGCAATGATCGATATTATCTTTGAAACAAAGGTATACGACATTATTAACTTCCTTGTACCCGATGGTAGTAACAACGGTGACGGTTATTTTGTGCGTCTCCACAAGCGTGCTATCCAGGAAACAAACCAGGGTACTGCTTCTAAGTGGAAGATGCAGGTTAGAACCGTAAACAATAATATCTCAAAAATTCTCAAAGATATTGAAAAAGGAAACTGATCTTTTTCATCAAACGGAACCCGTTCAGACGGGTTCCGTTTTTTTAGCGGCGTGATAAATTAAATTTCAGATAAATTTCTCGTAACGATTGCATTTTTATTTATTTTGTGTTAGAATATAGCGTAGTTTTTTATGTGCACTTTGCACTTTACAGAAAGGTCTTGATATAAATGATTCGTATTGGTATTTTCGGTTACGGAAATCTCGGAAGAGGTGTTGAAGCGGCAATCCGCCAGAATCCCGACATGACGCTTGTTGCAGTATTCACTCGTCGTGCTCCCGAAACACTTAAGATTATGACAGAGGGCGTTCCCGTTGTTTCTGCGGACGATGTCCTTACAATGAAAGATAAGATCGACGTTATGATCCTCTGCGGAGGAAGTGCTACCGATCTTCCCGTTCAGACCCCTGCACTTGCTGAGAATTTCTGTGTAGTAGACAGCTTTGATACTCACGCAAGAATTCCCGAACACTTTGCTGCTGTTGATGCCGTAGCTAAAGCATCCGGTAAGGTAGGCGTTATCTCTGTTGGTTGGGATCCCGGAATGTTCTCTCTTAACAGACTTTATGCATCTGCCATTCTTCCCGACGGCAAGGATTATACCTTCTGGGGCAAAGGCGTAAGTCAGGGACACTCAGATGCTATCCGCAGAATTGAGGGCGTAAAGAACGGTAAACAGTACACGATTCCCGTCGAAGCGGCTCTCGATGCTGTAAGAAGCGGCTCTGCGCCCGAGCTTACAACAAGAGAGAAACACACACGCGAATGTTTTGTGGTTGCTGAAGAAGGTGCTGACCTTGCTCGTATCGAAAACGAGATCAAAACAATGCCCAACTACTTTGCGGATTACGATACCACTGTGCATTTTATCACCGAGGAAGAGCTTCTTCGCGATCACAGCGGAATTCCTCACGGCGGATTCGTTATCCGTTCCGGAAAGACCGGATTTGATCTTGAGAACAGCCATATTATCGAATATAGCCTCAAGCTTGACTCCAACCCCGAGTTTACCGCATCCGTTATTGTGGCTTATGCCCGTGCGGCATACAGACTCCACACAGAGGGTGTGTGTGGATGTAAGACTGTATTTGACATCGCTCCCGCATATCTCAGTATGAAGAGTGCTGATGAGCTGAGATCGACTATGCTTTAAATGAATAAAGAAAACGGAACTTCCATGCGGAAAGTTCCGTTTTTATATATGTTTTGACTTGGATGCGCTTGTTTATTACCCGTTCGCCTTAGTGTCATGAGGATTTCCCGTAACGATAGGGACTCCGCCTGAGGCTGAGGTGATCTGAGCGACAAGCATAGTGGTTCTCGCATTAAGCTCACTGACGAGGGCAGGGCAGTCGCTTGTAAACTGTTTTACTATGTTTACTTCCTTCCAGTTTACTTCACCGTAACGTGTGGGATCGAATCTAAGGAACACTCCGAAAGAAACAGAAAGTGTAAAGAGTGCTTCAGGTTCAAAGTTCAAACGTCTGTTGAATATGATCTTTACACCGCGATCTCCGATAAGCTGAGCGACAATGGTGTCTCGGCATCCGAGACGGCGCATAGGCTCAACCGACTCAGCTTTTACGGTTTCATAATTTATATTTTCAAGAAAGATCTTTCGATCCTTCAAAAAATACGTATTAAAATTGTCCATATAATTACACCTCACGTTTATTTTTGCTTGAGGCAAAAACAAAATACCCCCGCCTGTGCCGATGAAAGCGAAGAAGAAACCCTGCTCTTCTGCAAGGGCGGTGCCCTCTCGTCCGGTTCGTGCTCCCAGCTTCCTTTTACCTCAGAGGCGCTGAATGCGCGATGGAGATAAAGGGAGGTCTGCATCCTCACGTACGAAGTCCGGGCTCCTTTTTACTCTTTGTGGGTTTTTATCGCTTTCGGTCGAACACCGCAGGGATTTTTTATCTTAAATCAGTCCTGATCGTCGTAGAAAACGTCAGCAAACTCGTCGTCGAAGATGTCTGCGATTCTGTCAAACTCTTCGTCGTCCTCAATGGTCTCAAGAACGGGCTCACCGTCCTCGTCAGTGCCGACCTTGAGAATTACGTATTCGTCACTTGTCTCCTCACCGTTCTCGTCAACGGGGATAAGTGCCTTGTATTCAGCACCCTCATGCTCGAGAGATGCAAGAAGTGCAAAATTAAGCTCGTTTCCGTCTTCGTCTGTAAGAGTATAAATTTCGGGATCGTAGATTTCGTTGTTATCCATTTTTGTGATCCATACCTTTCTTTCGAATTTAGCTTTCCTATACTGACTATATTTTATACCAAAATCCCGATTTTGTCAAGATGGATTTATACAGTACAGTAAATTTAGCTAATTTTGTTTTGCCACTACCTTATATTCGTCATACGGTTTGAAATAGGGACAACCTCTTGAAAAATCTCCCGAGAGGTATATCCTGTAGTCGTCTTCGTCAAGATCTGCGTGGCAGTACTTCTCGCCAAGATCATCGGGATCGTCCGACACATCGTAATACTCGCACTCTTCGCAGATTCCGTGGTATTTTTTCTTACTGTTCATATATACTAAGCCTTTTAATAGGTTATTCCTTTATAACTCTGATTTTTCCGTTGTTTATTCCTCTGAGCGACACGTTTTTTCTGACAAGAGATTCCGCTGTTGCCGCAAAAAATCCGTCGCAAAGTTCTCCGGGGACTACCAGAGGGATTCCCGGAGGATACGCATATACGTATGAAGCGGACACTCTGCCTGCAGCTTCGCTGAGAAGCAACTCTTCACTTTCGCATTCCACCGCTTCTGAGGGAGTTATAATCTGACGCGGAAAGCTCACACTTTGAGGAGCTTTCGGAGGTTTACATGTAAAGCATTTATCTGCTGCAAACATACCCTGTACGAATCTGTCAAGGGATTCCGCGCCGTCGCCTGCTCCCGTCATGCCGATGACGTATGAGAGGGAAGACATCTCAAGCTCAATTTTGTGTTCGCGTCTCAAATACTCTGAAAGTTCAGCACCCGCACCGCAGATAACGAACTTTGATACGTCATATCTCGGACTTTCAAACAGCGCGAGATTCTTTAACTCTGCGAGACGTTCGCGGGCACACATGACGTTGCGGTGCCATTCTGCCAGACGATTATTACCGTCCTCTGACGAAAGGTATCTCACCGCGCAGTCAATGGAGGCTGACAGAATATACGATGGACTTGTGGTCTGGAAAATGCTCATCTGACGCTTGATCTCGTCTTTGTCGATAAGCTCACCATTTAGGTGCATAACCGCAGTCTGGGTAAGACTTGGGAGAGTTTTGTGTATGCTCTGTACAACTATATCCGCACCGCAAGACAGGGCTCCTTCGGGGAACACGCCGTGAAGGGAAAGATGAGCTCCGTGAGCCTCGTCTACCATCAGCGGTACGTTCACTTCATGACAGATTCGGGCTATCTCGCGAACGTCTGAGATAACGCCTTCGTAGGTTGGACTTGTGATGATAACGAGGGCAGTGTCGGGATTCTCCGAAAGTTTTAATTTAACTTCTTCGGGGGAAACTTCGGCGTAAAATCCGAAGGGGTTTATTTTAGCGGAGAGGTAGACGGGTACGGCGCGGTTAAGCTCCACACCGTGATACACTGATTTGTGGCAACCTCTTGACATGAGGACTTTTTTTGACCTCTTGCCGATAAGCGAACCTCTTATGGCGGCAAGAATCGCACCTGAGCTTCCGTTTGCGGAGTATACGCACTCGTCGCTTCCCCAAAGAGATGCGGCAAGATGCTGGCTTTCGAGAAAAATTCCCTCGGGGTGATTGAGGTCGTCAAACCCGTCGATCTCGGTGATGTCAAATTTAAACGGCAAAGGTGCCGGATACGGAAATCCGTCGCACCTTTTGTGCCCCGGCATATGCATGGGAAGATAGTCTTCCTCAGCGTATGCCGCGAGCTTACTTAGCAGACTTTTATCCATATCGGGCACCTCTTGTGGTTATTACTTTCTGCGAATTACCTTGATAACTTCCATCTGACCGGGAGCGAGACAGAATGACTGACCTCTAAGCTCACCTTCCTGACCGTTTCTGTTAACGTGGCAGTTAAGCTGCTTTTCGTCATAGTACACCATGTCGGCTCTTTCAACCTTTGCACTGTATGTAAGAGTCATGTGGTAGGAGTTAACTGTATCTGTGTTTACAACTGCTATGTAATCTGTGCCGTCCTCGTCCTTGAAGAAGCTGATAAGACCGGCGCGGCAGTCAGCATGGCTGATAAGGTCTGTTACAGCACCGGCTTCGTCTGTAGTGGAAGGTACGAAGTAGGGATAACCGCCGTAGCTTACACCAATACCGTGAGTGCTTACGTGGTTAAGTCTTCCGAAGAGCTTACCGTAGTGGATATTGAACTTTTTCTGTGCACGAGCCATGTCGTAGAAGTGCTGAGTCTTTACTCCGAACTCGTCAATGGGACTTCCGCGGTAGTCTGCGGCAACCAGTTTGTCGTAAAGTCTGAACCAAACGATACCGCGGCATCCGCAAGCTACGCAAGTGTTGATCTGCCAACGGTAGTCATCCTCTGTTGGAACACGGTAGTAGTCGTGAGCGCTGGAGAGCATTGTTGCCCATACGTCAACGCCGTGCTTCTTGGCAGCCTCTACAAATGTGTTGAGGTTATAGAAATGCTCGAAAGAACCGGTGTTGTCACGGAAAAGTGCAGAGTAGCAGCCGAAACCGATAATGTCGTTACCGGAGTGCTCCTTAAACTTGCCAATCCACTCGTCGAGAGACTGTGTGCCCTGAAGCATCATTCTCTCTGTACGCTCGATGGAACCGAAGTTTGTGTATACAGCAGCGTTCGGAGCTACTTCCTTGATGATCTTTGTACCTTCAAAGTACTGCCACTGAGATTTGATGTTGGGCTCCTCGCCTACGTAGTAACCGTATACTGCGGGGTGAGTACCGAAGGTAGCGTGGATCTTTTCAACTTCAGCTCTGTATGCGTCAAGATCCTTGATGGATTCGAGGATCATGGTGTTGAACTGAAGAAGCACCTGAACGCCGAGACTCTGTGCGTCGTCGAGGATAGCGATAAGATCTTCCTTGGAGTCCCTGTTCATGTTGAACATGGGGAGAAGGGGAAGCGTTATACCGAGCTCGATCCAGTCTCTGAGCATGTGAGGCTTGTAGTCCTTGAAACTGTTGTAGTTCCAGAACGTCATCTGAACCTGTTTTGCCATATTTATCTCCTTTTTGCCGTGTTACGGCGGATTTATTATATTCCTTCTAATTATACCATGTTATGTCGGATTTTACAATAGATATTACTTCATTTTGTGCGCAGGACTACGGGTTGCTGAGAGTTTTTGTAAATCGTGTCAACTAAAACTTCCGGGAAGGAAAATTCACAGTTTACTTATTGACTTTTTGCGCAGTATTGTTTATACTAATTATAATAGATTTAATGGTAGGTGAAACAAAGTGAGAATTAAGAAGATTATGGCGCTTCTGCTGACACTTGCAATGCTTATACCCATGCTTGTGTCCTGCGGAGAGAATAAAACTGTAATGACTATTGGAGACTTTGAGGTTCCGTATCACGTGTACAGATATGTTGTTATCAATTCAAGACGTGAGATCGAAAAGCAGTACGGTGAGGGTGTCTGGGATTCGAAGAATGCCGATAAGGCAGAAAAGGAACTGAGAGAAAATATTAAGAACGCTCTTGCTAATCTCTATACGGTAATTGCTATCGGTGCGGAATACGATCTTACGTGGGACGGCGGTGCTGTAAGCGCTGCGGCGAAAATGAAGCGTGACGAGATTATGCTTGATTATGAGAACGAAAAAGAATTTTTAACGTCTCTCAAGGAAAACTTCATGACTGAAAATACCTTTATGTTCATGATTTCCAACGATATTCTCAATAATGAGGCGTATTCAGCAATGATCGACGCTAATAAGAATTACTCTGACAAGAATTATATGATGGATAAATTCATGTCCGATGATTTTATAAGAGTAAAGCAGATTCTTGTCGGCGGAGAAAATGCGGGAACAGATGAGCAGAACCTTAAAAAGGCGAAGGAGCTTAAAGCTAAACTGGATGCAGGTGCGGATTTTGATGCTGTTTCAAAGGAATATAACAACGATCTCTTTATGTTTGAAAATGATGACGGGTACTACATTATGAAGGGAACCCGCGACTTCGAGTTTGAGTCGGCGGCTTTTGCGCTTAAAGTTGGCGAAACAAGTAAGGTTGTCAAAACTGCGGCAGGTTACTCTATCATTAAAAGATATGAGAAGGAAAAGTCCTACATTGAAGAGAACTTCTCAAAACTTGCGGAAGAATATCTTGAGTCACTGTATACCGCAAAGTATGAGACCAAGTTTGATGAGATTTACGGTAAGATCGGCGAACTTCCTGAAAAGTATAATATTTTAACGCTTAAGTAATTTTTTATCCGAGTAACGTTTGCAGAGGATGAAAATAACGCAAATCAACGAAAGGCCTGATTATCAAAGATGAGACGACGCAGACTGATCCGAAGCGCATATCGCTCGGGAACAAAGAAAAAATCAATTAAGCACATACTTATCAGAGTGGCGTTCGTTCTTGTTTTGGCGGCGGTTACCGCAAGTGTCGCACTGCTTCTCGGATCGTATCTTGATGAGAGAGCAAATTTTGCCGAATCCCTCCTTGAAACTGACGGGAAAAGCGAACCGTCTAACGAGAAAACGGAGATGTTTCCCGGCGGAGTGCTCTCTGACTCGGACGTTACCGAAAAAAGTGTATGTGCGGCTCACATTGAAGTAGTAGGTGTCAGTGAAGAATCTGTTGCCGAAAGTATCAGAGCTCTCGGAAGTATGTACAGTGCTGTGTCTATAAACGTGGTGTCTCCCACGGGCAGTCTTGTTTATCTGTCAGATGCACTTATGAGTTATGTCAGACTTGACGGCGGTCTTGTCGTAAGACCGGCTGCGGGGGAAGATGAAGGATCCGAAGTTAAAGGAGATGCTCTCCCTGCAATAAAGACTGCACTTGCCGTAGCGGATGAACTCGACATGAGAAAAAGTGCGGTATTTTCCGTTTCTTCAAATGTTCTTGAGAATAGTCCCGCCTCACATAATGAGAGAGTTATGGACGGTATCGTTCTCGGCGAAATGTATGACATGGGATTTGATGAGGTGATTCTGACTTCACTCGTCAGTGAGGACGCTGAGATCACTACCGAGCTTTTAAAAAAGATCGTTTCCTATCTTTCTTCGCTCAGGGACTATTCGAGAGAAATAGACATCGGAGTGGTTCTTCCGTCATCGGTGTATTTGGTGCCTCAAAGTGCAAGTTTTATTAAGACACTATCGGAATATGCGGATTTCCTTGCAATTTCCGTGAACACTGAGGCTGAGGAGCCTGCTGCGGCATATTCTTCGGTTTACGATAACTGCCACTCTCTGAAAGGTAATTTCAGTGTTTATAATATAAGAGGAATGATTGAAACGGAAGACATCGAAGTAGCTCAGGCTGTATATGCTGCACTCTGTGATCTGTCTGTTAAGAGCGTGCAGTTTTCGACTTACGTAGCTGATCCTGCATACGTGGCCGAAATTCCTGCTGAGACTCCGGACGAGTCTGTCGATACCGGTGTGGTTAATGATAATGCAGTAAGTAAGGAAGACTATTTGACAAATGGCGAAAATACTCAGAACGAATGAACCCAATGGGGAGCTTGTACACGGTTTTTCAGAAAAGATAATGAAAACGGATATTTACCGAACCTCTGTGTCGGAATATCCGTCACTGTTTCTGTCAGAGACCTGTGAGATTATAGATGTATCGGAATGTTTCAGGTCCTGTTGCGCAGATAACGTAAACAGGACCTTTTTATCGGAAATATTAAGAGATGCGGATTATGTAAAGTTACAAACTTTTTGCAGGGAAAAAGAAAGTGATACTCTTCTTTGCAGAATGTATTACAAAAAATACAGATATGCTGTTGCACACGCTGTTACTTGCGGAAATAAGAGGGTTACAATATTATTTCTTTCCGCCACGGTTAAAGATACGATGACATTAAAGGCGTATCTTGCCGGTATGATGCCGCCGGAAACTTTTGAATCGTACTGCAGGGAAAAGGCTGAAAACGACGGGGACTTTTTCGGTGCATTCAGAATGCTTGTGAGTCCGTACAGCTATATATTTTTGCGTGAAAGTACAACTTTTCTCCGGGATTTTTTTGATAAACTTGTAAGGAAATGTGATCTGTTTCCGTATCGTATGACAATTAACGGGATCGAAGAATTTCCCGATCGTGACGTCAGGGTACATAGCGGAGGAATTTCGCTTTCTCTTGTTTCACTGATAGGTGTACTCGGTCCTATGTCTAAAAACGCTGTGTTGACATTTACAGCAGAGGTTACTGATGATATATTAAGGGTAGAGGTGTCAACCGAGCTTCCCTGCGATATAAAACTTCGCGGTGAAACTGCAAGTCTTACGGGACTTGCATCTCATGTACCCGGAAGCTTTATGTATCTGTTTCTTGCCGAGCTTGCGGCGCTTGAAACGGATATTCGTATTATGATGAAATGTACAGAATCGCAGATTAAGTTTACAGTAGGAGTTCCTATGGTATCCGACAATGCTCTTCGTTTCAATTACAGAGATGTGAAAGAACTTTCGGAGCATATTGTGCTTTTGCTGTGTTCTGTGTATACTTCGCCGATATTGTCAATCTGCGATCAGAAGAAGAGCCAGTAACATAATTATGTCACCGCAACCTTTTTCTGCGGTAAGTATCAGTATCAGAGAGATTATAAGCATTTCTTCGTATCCGAAACGTCCTCCGAGTGCATCGAGGAATTTCACGATACTGTTTTTCTCCGTATGTACAGTATCGTTTGTCGGTTCGTTTTCTTCATCATGCGGCACTGTATCACGCAGAACTTCGGTATGCCGGAGATGTGGTGGACTGATTCTCTTTTTTGACCTTCGGAATCTGTTTCCGTCATAATTCGGAGGGAGATTGTATCCGTAGAACTCATACTCGTCGTCGAATTCCTCATCTTCGTAGTCATCGTCGGCAAAAGCGCGGCTTTGATTTCTGCTGTACATATAATGCTCCTTTCTTTTAAGAATTGTTTGGAGTGAACAGGTCCATAAGTCCCGTCAGACCTGAAAGAGACATGATCTTGTCGATGACGTCCTGTCTGTTTTCACTGAGATACGGCTTCAGAGCTGATAACAGTCTGTTTCTCTTTTCCGTTTCGGTGTCGGTACTTTTTGCTTTTTTCTCGGAAATGCCGAGCAGTTTGGTTAGTGCACCAATATCGGGAAAACTTTCGGTTTGGGTAAGGTTTTCTGTATTCTGAGAAATGGGAACTGTCTTTGATTCTTCAGTTGGCTTTGTTTCGGAAAGAGATTCTTTAAGCTGCTTTACGGTATCTGCCACTCTGCTGTCACTCATCAGTGACGCGAGAACTGAGCTGAGTTCACTGTTGTCCATAATAACCAAGCCTTTCTTTGATTTGCGGTATTGTCAGTCTTAGTGTCTTTTTCCCTTTTTGTAAATACTGATAAGTTCTGCTGCACGGTTGAGATCATACTCAGTTACCTCATTGAGCATTACTCTCAGCCCTGCTAAAGTTGCCGGATCCGGGTCTTTTTTCGGATATTCCCCCTTTGATATTACCCGAAGCATCATTACAAGCTTGTCGTCGGGCAGACTGAGTAAACTTTTAATAGTTTTTTTGTCTATCTTCATCTGTTACCTCGAAATCACGGTTTGCACTTTGCAAACGGTATTCTGAGAACAGTATATGTATCTATGTGCTGAAGCGATACAGGAATTTTAATTTCAGGAGTAAATTCGATTATGAAAATACTTGTTTTCTCTGACTCTCACGGTAATACTTCCCGCATGAAGGAAGCGATAACAGATCATATGCCATCATGTGACATGATAATTCATCTTGGTGACGGTGTGCGCGACATAGAATACGTATCGTCATTTTATCCTGAGGTTCCCGTTGTATCTCTTAAGGGCAACGGCGAGACACTTTTTCGTGACGTGAGGGTGTTTGATGAGTGCGGAGTGAGATTTATGTGTATGCACGGTCACAGCTACGGTGTAAAGTCCTCTCTCGACAGAGCAATTTACGCCGCAGAGGAAAACGGTGCCGATATACTCCTTTACGGACATACACATACTGCCAAAGACACGGTCATGAATCTTGAAAGCGGTAAAAGTATCAGAGTATTTAATCCGGGATCGGTGGGAAGAGGATACCCGTGCTCCTATGGTATTATTAATATAGACCGACGTGGGAATATACTCACTTCTCACCGTACTTTCTGAACTGAAACACGCTTTCCTCTCAAAAATCAAATAATCATAACATCTCTGTCAATAATAACCAAGATTTCATGGAAAATTTTGGTTATTATTTATTTTGGTCAGTTATTGCAAATTAATCCAATTTATGGTAAAATAACAATGGAATTGAAATGGAAATTTCAGGAAATAAAAACACTATGAAAAAGAACTGAGAGGGAAAATAATGAATCAGGAAATTCACGTACTTATAGCGGATGAAAATGCGGAAACCAGAAGAAGTATCAGGGAGCTTCTTACCAAGCGAGGCGGATGTGTAATAACCGAAGCGGATAACGGAGAGACAGCATATGAGAGACTTCGCAGCGGAGACTACGACGTGGCTATTGCAGACGCATGGCTCAGCGGTATGGACGGGCTCACACTGATAAGACGTACGGCGGCACTTAAAGATAATCCTCCCGCATTTGTTATAGTAACACAGATCGCAAGCCAGAACGTGCTTGTTGAAGCAAACAGGGCAGGGGCGGAACTTTGTCTTACTAAGCCTATAGATTACTCCATGTTTTCGGGGCAGCTTGACACTATCTGCCGCAATCGCGGACTTGTAAAATCGCTGTCATCGGGACAGAAAGGAAACGTTAAGCTGAACGTACCGCAGGATATTGAGTCTCAGGTTACGAAGATCATCCATCAGATCGGTGTACCCGCCCATATCAAGGGTTATCAGTATCTTAGAAGTGCTATACTTATGACTATAAATGACAGTAACATAATCAACTCCGTAACGAAGGTGCTGTATCCCTCCGTTGCAAAACAGTATCAGACGACAACTTCAAGAGTTGAGAGAGCGATCCGTCACGCTATTGAGGTGGCATGGGACAGGGGCGATATTGACACTCTGAACTCTTACTTTGGATACACGATTCAGAATAATCGCGGTAAGCCTACGAACAGTGAATTTATCGCAATGATTGCAGATAATCTTAGATTGAAATATAAGATCAAGTAAAGCAGTAAGCTTCTTGACAAACGGAAGAAAATCTGCTAAAATATTCCCGAACCAAATTAAGAAAGGTCAGGAATTAAAAATGGTACAGATCACAATGCAGAACGGCGGCGTAATCAAGCTTGAGCTTGACAGTACAGCTGCCCCCAAAACAGTTGAAAACTTTATTAGTCTTGCAAAGGCAGGCTTCTACAACGGACTCATTTTCCACAGAGTTATCGCAGGATTTATGATCCAGGGTGGTGACCCCACAGGAAGCGGTATGGGCGGTTCCGACAAGAACATCATCGGTGAGTTTGCCATGAACGGTCATCCCAACCCCATCTCTCACGTACGCGGCGTTATCTCCATGGCTCGCGCACAGAGCCCCAACTCCGCATCTTCTCAGTTCTTTATCGTTCACAAGGATTCTACGTTCCTTGACGGTCAGTATGCCGCATTCGGTAAGGTTGTTGAAGGTATGGAAGTTGTTGACGAGATCGCAAACGTGCAGACAAACTTCATGGATAAGCCTCTGAGAGATCAGGTTATCGATAGCATCGTTGTTATCGAAGAGTAAGCGACGTGAAAAAACTGACAAGTAAAATAATGTCCGCAATGATCCTTTCGGGGATCGTTGCGGCATCTTTGGTCTCATGCGGCGGGCTTTTGAGAGAAGAGACAAATCCTCCCGCACGTGAGGATATACCCGTAACTCAGACCGAGGGAAAGGGTACGGAAAGTGGGAAATATACCGAAACGGAGCCGTCCGTGCCCGCAAAGCCGGATAAAACGGTGGATCTTACGGATGAAGCAGACGTTACTGCAGACACTCTCCGCGAGGTCATGAAGACTTATCCGAATCTCGAAACGCTCACAGCGGCAGACGTAACCCTTCAGATGAAGGATTACGTTGAGATATGTAAGATGAACGGTAAGGCTGACGTAATAACAAAGGTTGCCTTTGACGGTACGGTGGCTGACCTTTCTCTTGACGAGATCGACATCAGCGGTACTGTAGTTACAGACAAGATTCTTTTTGAGGAATTTCTTTCCGTGATCCCGGCAGGACGTAAGCTTATCATGTGCGACTGCGGCTATACCAACGAAGAAATGGGAGAGTTACGTGAGAAGTACGCGGACACTGAGTTTGTGTGGAGACTCTACCTCAGCAAGTGGAACCTCCGAACAGACGACGAAGCTTTTTCCGTTATGATATATGCGGCTGATACATACAAGCCTTTAACGACGGAGGATATAGAGGTTCTTCGTTACTGCACGAACCTTTATGCTCTTGACCTCGGTCATCAGGATATAACGGATCTTACTCCTATTGGTGAGATAACCACACTCAGAGTGCTTATCCTTGCGGATAACGAGATCTCCGACGTAACGCCTCTCGGTAATCTGAAGGAGCTTCAGTATCTTGAACTTTTCGTAAACAGGATCACGGATCTGTCACCTCTGGCACAGTGCACGGAGCTCGTTGACCTGAATTTCGGCTGGAACAGAGTGTACGACATTTCACCTATCTACTCACTTCCGAAGATAGAGCGTCTGTGGCTTCCCACAAATCATGTTCCCTACAGTGCAAGAGACAGCATATCTGCCGCATTTCCTAATGCACAGATCGTGTTTGAAGACAAAGACTCGGTTTCAAGCGGTTGGAGAACTCACGAGAGATATTTCTCCATGAGAGGAATGTTTAATAATAACAAATACGACGAGAATTTCGTAAAATGATGAAAGACGGTGTCGTCCCGAAAGGGAAAGGCACCGTTTTTTAATGATGCAATTTAAAATATCGTCGTAGGGCGATGACTCGCTCCCGACATTTTATATTACCTTTCTTCGGCGGCAGCAAGCCGCCATACGAAAAAACTTCTGTAGTAAAAAACAGACTTCTTGTATGAATTGGCATAGGGAAGTATCGCATATTTCGGCAGAAGAACTTTTCTTCCTGACAATTTTGTGATATAATGATACGGGTGATAAATATGAAAAAAGAATTACCAAAACGAAAATCCACACGACTAAAGAATTTTGATTATAGTACTATAGGTGCATATTTCATTACGATATGTACACGGGACAGGTTACAAATATTATCCGAAGTTGTCAAAACAGATTTTGCGACTACCACCGAAACGTTCAATTTCGCGGTAGGGGAGGGGCTCGCTCCTCCCGCGTTCCTCAAATATTCGATTATGTTGAAACCCTGTGGCGAGGTTGCTAAGGAACAATTACAGTTGATTGAAAAACACTTTCCGAGCGTAACCGTTAAAGATTTTGTCGTTATGCCCGATCATATTCATGCAATTATATTCTTACACGAAAATGCGGGAGGAGCAAGCCCCTCCCCTACCTTGAATGATGTAATCTGCGCGTTCAAATCGTTAACATCACGTATTTGTAAGCAAAAATACGGTATTGAAAGAATTTTTCAGAGATCATCTGCCGATCATATTGTTCGCGACCGAGAAGATTACGAAACACGAAGAAAAAATATATATGAGAATCCTATGCGTTGGTATTATAAATATTAGAATATAGAAATATAGGGGTGGGACATAACTGATAAGCTTGTTATATAAATACGAAACTCGCGATAAAAAGTAAAGGAGTAAAACAAATGGCGAAAATAATATTGTCATCCTGTGATTTCAGGAATGACGAATCTGCTAAATGTATATATGATAATTTGCCTGTCCCAATACAGCAATGTAAGGTGCTATATTTCCCCAACGAAAAGGCAACCGTAGAAAGTATAAGGAGTAATAAGTTCTATAATCGTCTTTCTGAATTTGGATTTAAGAAAGAAAATATATATATTTTTAATTACTTTTCTCCTCAAGATTTTGATGCAAGCAACAGTATAGACATTATATATATTAGTGGCGGAAATACTTTTGGAACGTTAAAAAGAATTAGAGAGTCAGGGGCAGATAAGATAATTTTAAATTATGTGTCTTGCGGATCAATGTATATTGGAGGTAGTGCCGGCGCACACATTGCATCCCGATCAATTGAACATGTTGCTAAATATGATGTTGACACATTTGGACTAACAGATTTTTCAGGTCTGAATTTATTTAATGGGATTTTGATATGTCATTATTCAGAATTACGTCAAGCAGACTACATATATTTGGTTAATCAAGGAGAACAAAACATAATAAGACTCCGAGATCAAGATGCTATAATAACAGAAAGATAGAGAATAACCCCGACAGACTGTAAAAATCTGTCGGGGTTTAATATTCTTATGAGAAGCGACCTTCACTAAGTCCGTTTCTGTTTTTTTCAATTAACCAAGGTTTGCGGAGCCGCCTGCGGAAAGGGTCTTTGCAACCTCAACACCGCATACTTCCTGAATTGTCTTGTTCTGGTGGATAGCAAGATATGCCGCAACACCTGCAGCCTCACCGATCTGGTTGAGGTTGACCATTACGCGAAGTGCGCCGAATGCAGAAGAATCAGCATTAATCATACGGCCTGCCGCGATGAGGTTTGAGTAGTTATCCTGAACGATAGCCTTGAAGGGAAGCTGATAGAAGGTGGGCATGGGACCGTCTGTGGGAAGACCCTGCTCAGCTCTCCAGTTACCCTGACGGATATTACCGTAGGAGTCCTCAACGGAGTAAGTACCGTCAAGTCTGAGGAACTTGATACCTTCCTTATCATGGTGAGCGTCTACGTTGTAGGTACCGCGGAGGATACAGTCGTCGTAGTTCTGACCCATAAGAAGATCAAGGGCATTAGCCTGATAAGTTGTCTTGTAGTGGTAAGTATCTCTGATACCGATGTAAGAACAGTCGGAAATGAGAGAGTAGGTCTCGTTCGGATCGCCGTACTTTCTGAGAAGTTTATTGACCTTGCGCATTTTCTCACGTCCCTTAAGTTCAGCATAGGTAAGATCCTCTGCCTTAGCGCAGTTTACGTTGAATACGTGAGTGTTGGCTCTCATCTTCATCTTGTAGTGACCGGGGATCTTTACAGCCCAACCCCAGTCGCGCTCAATGTCGAACTCCTCGCAGTGCTCGTTGAGAAGGTGAGTTACGGGGTCGCTTCCTACGATCTGACATCTGTCAACGATGATCTGGTCGTCACCCTGATGGAGGAATACGTATGTGGGAGGCTGAATGTGATCGTTTTCAAATCTTTCGATCTTAAGGTCACGGCAAAGGTCGCCGTCACCTGTAGCGTCGATAAAGAACTTAGCCTTGATAGCGCCGCGGCCGTCCTTGTTTTCAACGAAGATAGCCTGAATGTCCTTACCGTCGGTAACGATACCTGCGTAATATGTATGGAGGTAGATCTTGACACCGCACTCCTGAAGCAATGTGTCAAGCTCGCACTTCAGCTCAACGGGATTGAATACGTGAGATTTTCCATCGTCAGCACCGTAGATAGTATGGTCAATTTTGTCCATACGTTCGAGAGTCTCTTCTGTAAGACCTGAAATGACCTGAGTCTTTCCGTCAGTGGAAAGGAAGGTGTGCCACAGACCTACAAGACCGTTGGATGCAACGCCTCCGAAGCTGTTCTGACACTCAACGATAACTACCTTTGCACCGAGTCTTGCAGCTCTTACAGCGGCAAAAACACCTGTTGCTGAACCGCCGACAACACAAATATCGGCTTCGTAAATTACGGGCACCTGTTTGGGTGCTTCATTTATAAATGCCATATGATTCTCCATTCTGCCAATATCGGCAAAGTCGTTTTTGGGAAATCCCATAATCATTCACTTTATTATATCACATAAAAATAGGCTTGTCCCGCTTTTTTTCAAAAAAAATCAGAAAAATCGAGATTTCGTGTATATTGCCACACTAAAGAGTTTTTTCTGTGCTTCTTAGGTCAACTTAACGGGTAAAAAAACAGCTCAATTTGATGACAAAGTGTATTTTTAATAATATACTTAGCAAAATGCACAAAGCGAAACCAAATCAAAACCTCCCTTTGTGTAAAGGGAGGTGGGCAAAATCTTTTGACTTTGGTCGGAGGGATTGTAAAAGACAAAAACCTCCCAAAAACAATCCCTCAGTCAGCTTCGCCGACAGGTCTAACAGGCCGGTCCCTTCTGTCCTTCGGACATCTTCACGTTTTATAAGGCGTCACCCTTTGACAAGGGAACCTTGTTATTTGTGCAGTTTTATATATCAGTTCTCTTGCGTTGAGGGTTTGTCAGTGGTCTGAGCTATCCTGAGTAAAGGAGAACTGTTGGTGATGGAGTTATTTGTTGACTTCCGTGTCTGATTCCGTATTTGAAGTTCGTATTTCACGTCTGACTTTCGCTTTTCTGCGGAAGTTTCTGCCGATCATTGCCCAAAGCTTGTTAAATTCTGCTCCGCAAAGCAGTATTATCATACAGCAATAGAGCCAGAAAAGAAGGAGTACAATGGCGGTAAGACTACCGTAAATGTAGGAAACGTCTGTGAAATATATGGTGTAGAGTGAGTAAAAATATGAGAAGAGAAGCCAGCCCGCAGATGCCACGAGAGCTCCCGGAACGTGACTGAAAAGACGCTTTCCGGGAAGGGTACTGCGTCTGCCTACCGAGAAATAAAGGAGCGTGAAGAACAGTGCTAAAATTACGTAGAAAATCGCATTTCTGTACTCAAACACTCCTTCAAATCTTTTGAAAAATTCAAAGTGCTCGAGTAGTGTGGCGTTCAGCTGCTCTCCGAAAAGAAGGACAGTGATAGCCGCAATGATAAGGACGATAAACACCGCCGTATATGCAAAAGAACTAAGGATTCCGCGTATAAAAGACTTTGGTGCGGGGGCTTTGTAAACTGTGGCAACACCGTCTTTAACCGATGCTATACCTCTCGATACGGTCCAGAACGTGATTACCGCTGTGATGGAGATAAGCTGCATTTCAGGTCGAGCCATCATTTCGTTGATAATGGACAAATAAAGGTTTCTGATTCCACCCGGAATATTGTTTCCGAAGGCGAACATTATATCGTAAAACCTTTCGGGAATGATGTATCTTGAAACGCTGAACAGCAACATGATAAACGGAATAGCGGCAATAACAATAAAGAACGAAGCCTGTGCGGCATAAACGGTCACACGGTCTTCATCAATGACGGCAAAAGCGCCTTTGACCTTGTTTACGATGCCTCTGAGAGAAAATGTATGAGATTTTTTGTTTGACATTTCTCCGTTATTTGAAGACATAGCTTCCCGACGCGGAAGACTGAATTTACCTTGCGGTAACTTCCGCACCGAATGGGTTGCTTTATCGCATATGATTTGATATAATAAGTATACACATATATTCTACCACTAATAACCCGTTTTGTCAAATATAAAAGTGTGACCACACGGTTAAGATTCCTGTTATTATGTGTAAAACATGATGTTTCAGAGATTACTTCGCTTTTTTACGGTGGATTTGAATATTTTTGGAGGTAAAAGAAAATGTTTTATATAGGTTGCCATTTGTCGGTTTCGGAAGGTTATGCGGCAATGGGAAGACGTGCGCTCAGTATCGGTGCCAATACTTTTCAGTTTTTTACAAAAAATCCGCGTGGGCGATCAAGCGGAAATCTTCCCGGTGAAGATGACGTAGCTGCTCTTCGCGAAATACTCGCTGAAAACGGAATGAGAGTGCCTCTTGCTCACGCACCGTATACTTACAATCCGTGCTCGAAGGATCCTGATATAAGAGAATATACCGCGAGAGCTATGGGGGAAGAACTCAGATTTCTTGAGTCTATACCGGGCGCGATGTATAATTTTCACCCGGGGTGTCACGTTGGACAGGGTGTGGAAGCGGGAATTGACTATATCTCGGAAATGCTTAACAACATAATGTGGGAAGGAATGAAGACCACTGTTCTGCTTGAGACTATGTCAGGTAAAGGAACTGAGCTTGGCAGGAACTTCGAGGAGCTTGCCGAAGTGATCGGTAAACTGTCTCCGCCGTTGAGAAACCATGTCGGTGTGTGCCTTGATACCTGCCACGTTCACGACGGAGGTTATCCTTTGGCGACGGATCCTGTGGCTGTTCTTTCTGAATTTGACAGAGTTATCGGAATAAAATATCTTAAAGCGATTCATATGAATGACAGTAAAAACGAAATGGGTTCATCAAAAGACCGTCATGAGAGACTGGGCGAAGGTACGATCCCGCTTGAAACCATGGCATATCTTATAAATCATCCGTTGACGGAGGGAATACCGTTCTATCTTGAAACACCATGTGACCTGGACGGATATGCATCTGAGATACGAATGCTTAAGGAGCTGAAACTTTGATGAAAAAAGATTTTGTAACTTATTCTGCGGCTGCCTTGGCTGCCAAACACGGCGGAGTCAGACTTTCGACAGATGAATATAACGGCTTTGCCGATATAGGAACTGGCGGATTACTCGGCGAAGAGGGGAATGAATGCTTTGAACTTCGGCTTTACCATGACACCGACGGCAAGCTTGACGGGTACACTCCTGTGTCACCTGAAAATATAATCCGAAGAGAGCCTGCTTCAAGTGCGTGTCTTAAACGCAGAGAAGACGGAGCACTTGTGATAAAACAGAATAAATCTCGGGGAAACTCGGAGGGACATGATGACAAGTGAGCTTAATAACATATCGGCACTCTGCCTTGCACGCATGGTAAGAGACAGGCAAGTGTCGGCAAGAGAAGTAACTCTTGAGTTTATAAGGCGTGCGAAAAATGACCCTTACGGCGCATTTATTACTGTGACTGAAAAAGAGGCGGTATCAGTAGCTGACCAAGTGGACGTACGTTTGGCAAACGGAGAATATCTTCCTCTTGCCGGGGTTCCCGTATCGGTTAAAGACAATATATGTACCGATGGTGTGAGGACGACCTGTGCTTCACGTTTCCTGAGAGATTTCGTGCCGTCATACAGTGCAACTGCATACCTGAATCTCATTTCAGCAGGTGCTGTTCCCATTGGAAAAACTAACATGGACGAGTTTGCCGTCGGCGGAGAGGGGGACACTTCTTATTTCGGTGCTTCCGTAAATCCCCTTGACAAGGGAAGGACTACGGGAGGGTCATCTTCGGGCTCTGCCGTATCTCTTGCATCGGGAAGTGTACTTCTGTCTCTCGGAAGCGATACCGGAGGCTCTGCGAGACTCCCTGCGGCTTTCTGCGGTGTGTACGGCATGAAGCCTACTTACGGAAGCGTATCACGTTTCGGACTTGTTGGCATGGCACCGTCTTTTGAACAGATTTGCCCCATGTCAAGGAGCCTTGAGGATAACGAACTTCTCTTAAATGTCATATCGGGGAGGGATCTGCGTGACATGACTTCAAGGGATGTCACACTCCGTCCGTTTGAAAACGGGAAGATCCTGAAAGTGGGGGTGTTTATACCTGACGGATGTGATTCTGACGTGAAAGTTGTATTGAAGCTTGCGGCGGAAAAATTATCCGAAAACGGATGCTATGTAGAAAACGTGACACTACCCGAAGCGGACAGTGCTGTAAGAGTATATTACACTCTTTCGTCTGCCGAGACCTATTCAAATTTAGCAAGATTTGACGGAATGAGGTACGGACACCGATCAGAAAGCGGAAGTGTTACGGATTCCCGTACCGAGGGATTCGGTAAAACCCTCAGAGAGAGAATTGCCGAAGGAGTGTATGTGCTGGAGCACAACGGGGGCGAGACGTACAGACGTGCCCTGGAGTTAAGACGAAACATCAGGGTTGGTATGGATTCGCTATACGAGAGATATGACCTGTTACTCACACCCGTGTGCCATACTGCCGCACCCATTGCAGGGAATCTCGGGTACAGTGCGGACCTTTTTATGGTATACGCTAACCTCTGCGGTTGTCCTGCTTTTGTGATTCCTTTCGGACGTGACGTGACGGGACTTCCTGTGGGAGTTCAGCTGATGGCTTCTCACGGAGGTGAAAGGTTGCTTTACGGAGCCGCGAGACTGATTGAGGGGAGGGCACAGGCATGACTTACAAAGGTTATGAAGCAGTTATTGGTATTGAAGTTCACGTGGAGCTGAAGACAAAAGAGAAGGCGTTTTGTTCCTGCTCTGCGGAATACGGCGGAGAGGCTAATTCAAAATGCTGTCCCGTTTGTCTCGGTATGCCCGGAGCGCTTCCCGTTCTTAATCCGGAAGCGGTAAGACTTGCGCTTAGGGCAGGACTTGCTCTCGGGTGTGAGATTTCGGAAATCTCCCGTTTTGACAGAAAGCATTATTTTTATCCCGATCTTCCGAAAGGTTATCAGATCACTCAGTTTTATGATCCAATCTGCAGAAACGGAGAAGTGAAGATCAAAACACCGAACGGTGAAAAAAACGTGAGAGTAGAACGGCTTCACATGGAAGAGGATGCGGGAAAACTCAGCTACGAGGAGGAAAATCTGATAATCGACAACAACAGATGCGGTGTGCCTCTGATTGAGATAGTAACGTACCCCGATATGGTCGGTGCGGAAGAAGCGATGGCGTTTGTCAACGAACTGCGGAGAACACTGTTGTTCGCGGGAGTATCGGATTGCAAAATGAACGAAGGTTCTCTCAGATGTGACGTGAACGTGTCCGTTCGTCCCGTGGGTGAGAAAACACTCGGAAACAGATGCGAGATAAAGAACATAAATTCGGTGAATTTTATTGGCAGGGCCATAGACAGTGAGCTGAAAAGGCAGACGGATATTATCCTTGAAGGAGGGACGATAGTTACGGAAACACGTCGCTTCAGCGAGACGAAGGGTATATCCGAAAGAATGCGTGACAAGGAGACTACGGCTGACTACAAGTATATCCGCGAACCGGATATACTGCCGATTATGACTGACAAAGACTATGTAGAAAAAGTAAAAGGGGAACTTGGCAGACTTCCGCGCGAATTGGAAGAAAAACTTATCTCGTCAGGTGTAAAAGTTCAGCAGGCGGAGCTTATCTGCAGTGAACCGAGATTTGCAGATTACTTTGAAAAGGTGAAGCTTGCCGTCTCCGACGTGCCGGCGGCAGCCAATATGTTTGTGTCAGATGTGATACCGAAAATGACGTCGGGTTGGGGTTATCCCACTCCCGAAGTGTTCTCCGAGTGCCTCGGTATGTACCTCTCAGGAGACGTGAATATCGTGTCCGCAAGAGAACTTCTGAAAATGTGTGTTGATACGGGTGAATCTCCGAGAAATTTGGCCGAGAAACTGGGTATGTTCATGCTCCGCGATGAAGGAGAAATCATGCGCCTTGTTGAGTTGGCGGTGAACGAGTGTCCTGCGGCGGTAGCCGAGATAAAAAAAGGTAAGCTTACCGCTAAAAAAGTGATTGTCGGTCAGGTCATGAAGCTGTCCCGCGGAAGAGCAGAACCGAGGAAAGTAAATATTGCCGTTGACAGATATTTTGAGTGAACTTTCTTTGCTCAACCTGCAGTTGAATAATCGTAACTTAGCCGTTTATTGACCGTATCTACCCGCTGTGCTATAATGAGTTCAGAAAGCAGGCGCCGCTTTCAACAAGTAACGTGAAAGAAATGGTGATTAAAGTGAATATTGGAAATAAAATCAAAGAACTGAGACACGCACGTGGAGTAACCCAGGAACAGCTTGCGGACAGTATAGGCGTGACCTTTCAGGCGGTAAGTAAATGGGAGTGTGGGATATGTCTGCCCGATATTACCATAGCTCCGTCACTTGCGTCATATTTCGGAGTGAGCCTTGACGAACTTTTTGACTATAATATGCACGAGATGGAAGCGGAAGTGGAGTCGATATGCTCCGAGGCGTATAAATTCAGAGAAAGCGACCCCGCTGAGGGAAGACGTATCCTTGAGGAAGGGCTCGGCAAATATCCTGCAAACGACATACTGCTAAATAACCTTCTCTACGTGATAAACTACAGCGAAAATCCCGACGAGACCATCGCCGTAGCGTCTCGCCTTGCATCGAAAACGACGATGCCCGATGTGAAATACGATGCACTCAGATTCCTTGCTTATGCTTATAAAGCAAAAGGAGATCTTGTAAGCGCGGAAGCCGCAGTGGAGCAGATTCCCGAAATTTACTTCACAAAACTGACCGAAGTGGCGTATCTGCTCGAGGGAAAGCCTATGTTTGATGCCGCAGAGAAGCAGAAGTGGATCTCTTTTGAAAATCTCATTCAGATGATCTTCAAGACTGCGGAGTATTACGAATCCGTAGGTGATCCTGAAACAGCTATCCGCGAGATCGGGCGTGCGAAGGAACTTATCTCCGTGATGGAAAACGGAAACTACGACAGCTATGTCAGCTTTTTCGATAAGGAAACAGACAGATTAAAAAACATCCCTTGAGGAAGTTGCAAAGCACCTCGGGAAAAGTCTTAAAGTGAGACTTCCCGAGGTGCTTTTTTTGCTGTCTGAAGCATGGGGAAATAACGACCTTTGTCACAGTTCGTTGACAAAGTGACAATTAAGCTTTGCAGCGGAAAAACAAACGGAGAAAAATGTTAAGTTGCATTGGAAAATAAGGGAGTTTTGGACACGCCGTCAGGAAACTTTGCACCCCGTCACTTTGTGGAAATAAAGGAAAAAACAGGAAATAAAAGAGAACCGTGGGGGAGAAATTTGTAGACTGTGGCGGAATCAGGAAAAAAATGATAAAAAATGCGAAAAAAACCTAAAAATATTTGCATGAGACTATTGAAATTTAGTCCGTTGTGGTATATAATTATAGAGAAGTGGTGGAAAGTGCCACAAAAATGAGCGAAAGGGAGGAAAACAGCCATGTTAATGGGTAATTATTCGCATTCAATAGACGCTAAAAACAGGCTGATTATTCCTGCAAAGCTCAAGGAACAGCTTGGTGCCAACATTACCATCATCAAGGATTCGGACAAGTGTCTGTGTGTTTATTCCGAAGAGGAATGGAAGAACTACACTGCCAAGTTTAACGAGCTCACAAAGAGCGAGGCAAAAGCTGTTGCAAGATATATCTACTCCAACGCCATCGAAGTACAGCCCGATTCACAGGGAAGAGTTCTTATTCCCCAGACCATGATCGAGTACGCAGGTATCACCAAAAACGTTGTTACCGTAGGATGCGGTAAGTACGTTGAGATTTGGGCTGAGGAAAGATGGAACGAGATGAACATGGGAGACGAGCCTGAGGACTTCGCTGAAACTCTCGCGCGACTCGGTCTCTGATGTGAGGTGCGGATATGGAATTTAAACACGTATCGATCCTCTTTGACGAATGTATGGAAGCACTTTCGCCCGAAAAAGGCGGTGTGTATGTAGACTGTACGGCAGGCGGCGGAGGTCACTCCTACGGTATCGCGTCACGACTTCCTGAAGGTTCGCGTCTTATCTGCCTTGACCGCGATGACGATGCTCTGGCGGCGTGCAGAAAGAGACTTACCGAGTTTGGCGATAAGGTCACTCTTGTGAAATGCGAGTTTTCATCCATCGGTGCGGCGCTGGACAGCCTCGGTATCGATAAGATCGACGGAGTTATGTGGGACCTCGGTGTTTCATCATATCAGCTTGACGAAGCTGAACGCGGATTTTCCTACATGAACGATGCGCCCCTTGATATGAGAATGGACAGAACGGCAACTCTTGATGCGGCGTTCGTTGTCAACAATTATTCGGAAAGCGAACTTCGCAGGATAATTTCTACTTACGGTGAAGAAAAGTTTGCGGGAAAGATCGCGGCGGCAATCGTTAAAAAACGCGAAACTGAAAAGATAGAAACTACACTACAGTTGGTAGATGTCATCAAAGGTGCAATGCCAGCGGCAGCAAAGTATAAAGAGACACAGCATCCGGCGAAAAGAACATTTCAATCTCTTCGCATCCACATAAATTCAGAACTCGAAGTGATCCGTCCTTCAATCGAAGAGGCGGTAAGAAGATTGAACGTTGGCGGCAGGGCGGCGGTTATTACATTCCATTCGCTCGAAGACAGAATCGTGAAGCAAACGATGGCATCTCTCGCTGAAGGATGTACGTGCCCTCCCGAGTTTCCCATCTGCGTATGCGGAAACAAACCGAAGGTAAAGCTTGTAACTAAGAAGCCTATTATTCCTTCGGATGAAGAGATTGAATTTAATCCCAGAGCAAGAAGTGCAAAGCTTAGGGTTTGTGAAAAACTTTAAAATAATTTTGAGATAAAATCCACGAAAGGGGGAAGCAACATGACTTATCAGGCGGTAAGACCGAATGCAGTGCCTTACGGCAGAAATGCTTACGGTAATACATCCGGCAGAAACAGTACAACCGCACGAAATAATTACCGTCCTGCAAGAAGTGAGACTGCCCCCGAAAGAAGAAAGGCTGACGCACTCAGCAGAGAAGAGATGCTTTGCATCCGTCAGGCAGAGATCCGCCGCAGAAAAAGGGCGGAGGCTGAAGCAGGCCGTATGGGAGACGCGCGCATCAGACAGGCAGAGAGATACATCTCGCGCAGTAAGGCATATGAGTCAAGAATGAAGCGTGAAGAGCAGGTGTCAAGAAAAGCGGAGAAGGCAAAGATCCGTGAAAAGGCACGTCTCGAGGCTGAGGCAACACTGAGAAATGAAATCAAAGTCCCCCGCAAGAAGATGCCTTGGCAGTTTATTCTCTGTGTTGCTATAGCGTTTACACTTCTTATGGCAATGGTATTCAGCTTTGCACAGATTTCTGAATCGAACAGAGAACTTGCAGAGATAAAAGCTCAGATCAGCGAGGCTGAGGTGAAAGCGGACAAGCTTAAGCTTCAGCTTGAAGAAAAGAACGACCTTACCATGATCGAGAAGATTGCAACCGAAGAATATAACATGGTAAAAGAAGGATCTGTTCAGAAAAAGTACATTTCTCTTGCGGAAGGCGACAGAGTTGTACTTGATAACGTTGAAACAGAAGAAAAAGGCGGGTTCATGAACGGCATGATGTCCTCTGCGGCATCAATGTTTGATGATCTGCTTGATTATATCAAATAATGCTTACAGTGCCATGGCACTCGTAAAAATCGGCGCACTGTGTGAGTGCGCTTTGATTTTAGTGGAATATATTTTTACATGCCGTAGTAAAATTTGATATACGGCTTTGGTGATAACGGGAGAGAGTTGTGAACAAGACAGTCAGAAACAGAACGGACAGAAAAACCTATCTAAGACTTGCGATAGCTTTCTGCTTTTTTGCGGGTATGGCTCTTTTGATCGTCGGACGTCTTGCAAAGTATCAGCTTAAGGAATACGCATACTATCAGTCGCAGGTGCTTAATCAGCTGACGACCGAAGTGAACGTAAACCCTGAGCGAGGAGATATTACCGACAGAAACGGAGTTGTACTTGCTACAAATAAATCGGTTTATAATATAATTATTTCTCCGAAGCATATTATGGAGAGAAATAAAGAGAACGAAGAAAATAATTCGGACACTAAAGAGAATAACAACGTAAAATACGAATGGACGTCTGAGGATGGTACTGTTTCGTATAGCGGTGCCGAGGCGGATGAATTTATTGCGAAATTTCTTTCATATACTCTCGAGGTCGACTATTCTCTTATAAGAGAGAAGATGGGAAAGACCGACAGACAGTATGAGGTGATAAAAAATAACGTAGATGAATCCGTTGACGTAAAGGTTCGCGAGTTTATTTCAAAATATGAGTTTGAAGACCAGATATACGACAGAGAATCTTCAAAAAGATATTACCCCTACGGAAGTCTTGCTTCTCACGTGATCGGATTTACCAACTCCGAAGGTGTTGGACGCGACGGTATTGAAGCGTTTTATAATAACATTCTCGAAGGAAAAAGCGGAAAATACGTTCAGGCACAGGATGCAATGAGTAACGATATGCCTTTTGAGTATGAAACGTACATTTCCGAAGAAAACGGTTACAATATCGTAACCACCATCGATAAGTATATCCAGAGTGCTCTTGAGAATCAGCTTGAGATGACCTATCACGATTCAGAAGCGGGGAACCGCGTTACGGGAATCGTAATGGATGTTAAGACGGGCGGTATTCTCGGAATGGCAACATATCCTGCCTTTGACCTTAACGTGCCCTATGAGCTTGACGAAGATTCGGTAGCTAAGCTTTCACAATATACAGAAGGTACGGAAGAATATGATAAGATGTTCGGTGAGCTTCTCTTTACCATGTGGAAGAATAAGGCTATAACCGAGCTTTACGAACCCGGTTCTACATTCAAGATCATGACTACGGCAATGGCTCTTGAAGAAAAGCTTATAACATTTGACGATCAGTTCTACTGTTCGGGAGGATATAAGGTTGAGGGATGGAGCGATCCGATCAAATGTCACTACACAGCCGGTCACGGATGGCTGAAATACAGACACGGTCTTCAGCAGTCATGTAACCCTGCGCTGATGCAGGTTGCGGAAAAGATCGGTACCGAAAGATTCTTTAATTACTTTGAAGCTCTCGGTTATACTTCAATTACGGGAATCGACCTTCCCGGAGAAGCCAAAGGAATTACCTCCTCCCGTGAAGACTTCGGCCCTGTCAGCCTTGCGGTATATTCATTCGGTCAGACATTTAAGACCACTCCCATTCAGCAGATCACGGCGATCTCCACTATCGCCAACGGCGGCTATGCCATTACTCCTCACGTTCTTAAAGAGATCGTCGACGATGACGGTAAGGTTATAAAGAGCTACGAGACCAATATAAAACGTCAGGTAATAAGCAGTGACGTATGTGAGGAAATAACTATCGTGCTTGAAGACGGTGTATCGGGCGACGGAGGCGCGAAAAACGCTTACGTTAAGGGCTATAAGGTAGCCGCAAAGACCGGTACGTCTGAAAAGCTGGATAAAGTAGACGAGAATGGTAAAAAATCCTTCCGAGTAGGCTCATGTGCCGCGTATGCACCTATTGACGACCCGCAGATAGCTGCTATTATAATCGTAGATGAACCTATGAAGGGCGCGGTTTACGGAAGTGTGGTTGCGGCTCCTTATATATCAAACCTTCTCGCAACGATCCTTCCTTATCTTGGTGTTGAACAGCAGTATACGGAAGCGGATCTTGCAACTCTTGACGTGCTTGTTTCCGATTATGTAGGCGGTTCGCCTGATGCAGCAAAGGAAGACCTCGCACTTCGCGGCCTTGAATGCGAGATCATCGGTGACGGTGACGTTATCACTTCTCAGTTCCCCATCTCGGGAAGTACAATGAGAGCAGAAAACGGTAAGGTTATCATTTACTGCGGAGAAAGTGCCCCCCGTGAAACAACAGTAGTACCCAGCCTCATGAATATGACGGCTGACGCCGCAAATAAATTACTTCTCAGTGCAAATTTGAACGTGAAGATCACGGGAGCCACAAACGGTTCTTCCGCAACCGTAATCAGTCAGTATCCTGAAGCAGGTACTGAAGTTGAAGTCGGAACCATCGTTCAGTTTGAACTGAGACACCTTGACGTAACAGACTAAAGAGTGAAAAATCCCACGGAAGTTTAAAATAATACAACAATATTTTAACTTTTGGAGGGTATATGAGATTATCCGAGCTTTTTCGCGGAGTTGATGTGGTAAAGTGGAATGTCAAGTGTGACCGAGATGTAACTCACATCACTTCGGACTCAAGATGTGTTCTTAAAGACGGAATGTTTATCTGTATCAAAGGTAACAGTACCGACGGTCATGAGTATGTAGATGAAGCCTTAAGGCGCGGTGCTTCGGTTATAGTGGCATCGGACGAGACTGCGATTCCGGAAGGGGTCGAATCGGTCATCACCGATAACACAAGACTTGCGGAAGCTCATATATGGAATAACTGGTACTCGCGACCGACAGACGGCATGAAGACCGTTGCGGTCACGGGTACCAACGGTAAAACTACAACTGTACTTCTTCTGCGGGCGATCTTCCGTGCCGCAGGAAAGCGTGTGGGAGTCATAACTACCCTAAAGGCGATGGCAGAGGATGAGATAATTGGTAACCATAAACTATCATCAGTCTCTGACAAAGTGTGTTCCATGACAACTCCCGACCCGGAGTATTTCTACGGGTGTATATATTTAATGAAACAAAAAGGGATTGATACCCTCATTTTCGAGGCGTCGTCCCATGCACTGTCCCAAAATAAGCTTGACCCATTGAAAATTGACATGGCTGTGTTTACCAATCTCAGCCGTGAGCACCTCGATTATCACGGTGACATGGAAAGTTACTTTGCGGCAAAAAGACATCTCTCAGACCTTTCGGATAAATTGACCTTGAATGCGGATGACGGATATTTGAGACGACTGCTTGTCGGTGAAAATAATAAGAAAGTAACTTCGGTTAGTGCCGATCCCGCGTCAGTCGGCTTCCGTATTGCCGATGTTACCGCACTGTGCAGAAACAAACTGGGACTTCACGGAGTAGAGTACATATATTTCTCGAAAAACGCAGTTTTTAAGGTGAAAAGTCCAATGATAGGGGACTTTACCGTGTACAACTCGCTTCTTGCCGCAGCGGCAGCGATGAAAATGGGCATTGAGGCTGAGTCGGTACGTGATGGAATCGCAAATCTTGCGGGTGTTGACGGCAGACTTGAGACAGTATATCTCGGAAGAGACGATTTGAAGTTTCAGGTACTCATTGATTATGCCCACACTCCCGCAGCGCTTGAAGGTATGCTCAGAACGGTTCGGGAGTGCAGACGGAACGATCAGAAGATCACTCTGCTCTTCGGTTGCGGAGGAGAACGTGACAGGGGAAAACGCCGTGAAATGGGTGCGGTGGCATCAAGACTTGCCGATTTTGTTATAATTACATCGGATAACTGTCGAGGCGAAGAGGCCCATGAGATAATCTGTGAAATATTACTTGGAATCGATAAAGAAAAACCATACAAGGTGATACCTGACAGGCGAAGTGCTATTGAGTATGCCATAACAACCGCAGGTGATGGAGATATTATAATTCTTGCCGGTAAAGGTCATGAAAAATACGAAATAATACGGGGCGAAATGATCCCGTTTGATGAATGTGAAATTGCAAGACGTGCCGCAGCGAAACTTTAAGCGGCTTCAACATAACAGGACTGCAGAAAGGAAGGATCACAATGAGTGTAGAACTTAAACTTAGAACACCGAGCATTAAAGAGCTTGCCGAAATTGTCGGAGGCAAGACAGAGTGCTTTGGAAATATTGATACCGATAGCAGAATCACATCTGTTACAACATCTTCGGGAGAAGCCGTGGGTGGAACGCTGTTTTGTGCGATCAAAGGAACGAGAGTTGACGGTGCAGACTTCATTCCCGATGCCGTTTCACGCGGAGCTGTGTGCGTTATGACGGTTAACGTTCCGGATGCTGTAAAGGATTGCGGAAGCTTCGCGGCAATCGTGGTTGATGACGTGATCCTCGCTCTTGGAAGATTTGCTGAGTGGTACAGAAATCAGTCCAAGGCAACTTTCGTTGCTATCACCGGAAGTGTTGGTAAAACGACGACTAAGGAATTTATTGCTTCTGTTGCCGGTGCGAGATTCGTTACTCACAAAACTCAGGGAAACTATAACAACGAGCTTGGACTTCCTCTTACTCTTCTCGGTCTCAGCGCTGAGGATGAAGTGTCCGTAATCGAGCTTGGCATGAGCGATCTCGGTGAGATTGAATATATGTCAAAGATCGTAAAACCCGATATAGCTATCGTTACTAATATCGGTACCTCTCACCTTGCAACTCTCGGTACAAGAGAGAACATCTGTAAGGCAAAGCTGGAGATCGCGACGGGCCTGAAGGAAGACGGAATCCTTCTTATCAACGCTGATGAGCCTCTGCTTGTTGAAAAACGTGATGAAATCGCCAAAAAAGTCGGACTGATGAGTATCTATAACAGAATCGGTGATTATAGAGCACTTAATATCAGAACGGGTGTCGATGGAATCACTTTCGACATGATCTATGATAATAAAGCAATAACAAATATTGAGATCCCGATACTCGGAAAACATAATGTATACAATGCTCTTACAGCCTATGCTGTGGGAACGATCCTCGGAATGACTGACGAGGAGATCAGACGTGGCCTTCTCAGTTTCGTCAGTGCTGAGAGACGTCAGAGAATTTACGAGGTCGGAAATCTGACAATTATCGATGACTGTTACAACGCCAGCCCCGAGTCAATGCGTGCGGCCCTTGACGTGCTTGCATCTTTCTCGTCAAGACAGGGTAAGCGTCCTCTTGCCCTTCTCGGTGATATGCTTGAGCTTGGTGATTACTCACGTCTCATGCACGATCAGCTTGGCCAGTATGCGGCACAGTCAAAGGTGTCAAAGCTTTTTTGTTACGGTATGATGAGTGACATCGTAGCCGAAGCTGCAATAAAGAAGGGTATTAGAGCTGAAAATGTATTTGTATGTCTCGATACCAGAGACCCTCAAACTATGGCTGATATGATATTCCAGTCACTTGAACCGGGGGACGTACTTCTCGTTAAAGCGAGTCGTGCGATCCATGCTGAAAAGGTAATCGAATGCCTCAAGAAAAGAATAAATAAATCAAAGGCAAGGATATAACTATGATATATAAAATAATGGCGGCATCAGCCCTCGTTGTAACGTTTGTGCTGACAGTTCTTTTTTCAAGAAAGCTTATTCCCGTGTTGAAAAGCAAGAAAATGGGACAGAAGATCCTTGATATCGGACCGAGATGGCATAAGAGCAAGGAAGGTACACCTACGATGGGCGGAATCGCTTTTATCGCGGCAATGCTTATCGTCGGAGCAATCGTTTCTGCGGTTATCTGGGTGCTTGACGGTGCAGATGTGGCACTTCCTCTTATATTTACTCTCGGACTTGGACTCGCAGGTGGTCTTATCGGTTGTGTTGACGATGCAGCGAAACTGAGAAACAAGCGTAACGAGGGTCTTACAGCGGCACAGAAGTTCCTTTTGCAGCTTGTGGCGGCGGCACTCTACCTTTTCGGTATGGCTATGGTATTCGGAATAAACACAGAAATCTATATTCCTTTTGCTGACGTTACTCTTGAACTTGGTATCGCTTATTACATAGTGTCGCTTATACTCATCTGCGGAATGCTTAACAGCGTAAACCTTACGGTCGGTATAGACGGTCTTGCTTCATCTGT
>JAZUBG010000241.1:0-10094 GCA_045638405.1 Eubacteriales bacterium
CAAGGAATGTGATCTCACGTCCGTCAAGATTTACTCTGTAAGCACCGATGTGCTGTGTAATACCGCCGGCTTCTCCTGCGGTAACCTTTGCGTTTCTGATAGCGTCAAGGAGAGATGTCTTACCGTGGTCAACGTGACCCATTACGCAGACAACGGGAGCACGGGGGAGAAGATCCTCTTCTGCGTCAACCTCTTCGATACCGAAGAGCTTCTCTTCGATGGTAACCTTAACCTCGCGGGTAACCTCAGCGCCAAGCTCGTCTGCTACAAGATAAGCAGTATCGAAATCGATCTCCTGGTTTACGTTAGCCATAACACCCATCATCATGAGGCGCTTGATAACCTCACCTGCGGTCACCTTAAGGCGGGATGCAAGCTCTCCAACGGAAATTTCATCGGGAATGGTAACCTTGAGGGGCATCTTCTTAGCCTTCTCAATATTAGCTCTGTGGAGCTTCTCCATTGCCTGACGTTCTTTGTCATTCTTCTTGCCGCTGAACTTGTTGTCGTTCTTTTTCTTGAGCTTCTGCTTGCTTGCAACGTTCTCGTGAGCATCACTTACGAAGCTGTCAAGCTTTTCGTCATATTTGGAAAGGTTTACGTTGGTCGTTCTTGTGTCGACAACGCGAACGTTACCTGTCTTCTTCTTTTCTACACCTGTCTCGATCTGAGGCTTGGGCTGGGGCTTAAGGGGAGCTCTGTCAAGGCCGTAACCCTTATCCTTCTGAGGAGCATCCTTACCTCCGCGGTTGTCAAATCTCTTATCTCCACCGCGGTCGCCCTGCTTGTCAAAGCGTCTGTCGCCGCGATCCTCGAACTTACCGCCGTCACGGTTACCTCTGAAGTCTCCGTTGTTCTGAGGGCGGTCACCCTGAGGACGTCTGTCGCCCTGTCTGTCGCCTCTCTGCTCAAACTTCTTGTCACCGTCACGGTTACCTCTGAACTCACCGTTCTGAGGACGCTCGCCCTGGGGACGTCTGTCATCACGGCGTTCGCCCTGAGGTCTCTGAGCGTTTGCGCCCTGTCTGTCGTCACGGCGTCTGTCATCACGTCTGTCGTCACGACGCTCTCCCTGAGGTCTCTGACGGTCGTCAGCAGGCTTTGCAGCCTTTTCAGCCGCTGCCTTCTGTGCAGCTTTTTCAGCTGCTGCCGCCTTTTCTACCGCTGCCTTTTCTGCTGCCGCCTTCTCAGCTGCTGCCTTTTCTGCCGCTGCCTTCTCAGCTGCTGCCTTTTCTGCTGCTGCCTTCTCAGCTGCTGCCTTTTCTGCTGCTGCCTTCTCAGCTGCTGCCTTTTCTGCCGCTGCCTTCTCAGCTGCCGCCTTTTCAGCCGCTGCCTTCTCAGCTGCCGCCTTCTCAGCTGCTGCTTTTTCTGCTTCTGCTGCAAGCACTTCGGGAGTCTTTATGACAGTTTTACCTTTAAGGTATCCATCCATATCCTTGATCTGGTTTCCCGAAGTGATATGCTCGAAGAATTTGTTAAATTCATCGGGCTCGAGACTGCCTGACGTGGTCTTACCCTTTACGCCGGCTTCCTCTACTGAAGAACAAAGATCCTTTGTCTTCATTCCGAAATCCTTTGCCATCTGATTTATCTTAAACATTGGCGTTGATTTTGCCATAAACTCTCCACCGTACCTTTCGATGTACTTTCTCTATTTAATCTCTCTGTATCCAACTTATTTAACGCTGATCTGATCTGCAAGGTCTGCCACCGCCGCCGTCGGACCCTTTCCCGTCAGCGCAAACACCGCAAGAGAAGACCTGACACCAAGCTTTTCACCGATGTCGTAAGGGTCACAGTCGATCACGTAAAGCGTAACGCCTGCATTCGTGCATTTATCCGTGATCTGTTTTTTTGTTCTGTCGGTTGCGCGGGAGGACATGATAACGCATTTCGTTTTCGCCTTGCCGCCGCGCTGTACCTGTGAGATCACCGCATCTGCACCGGGAAGAACTCCGCCTGCTCTTCTGCAAAGGCCCGCAAGTGACAGAAGCTTCGTTAAAATCTGATTATTTTCCATATCAGTCGATCCGCATCTCCGCTTCCGCCTCGGAAACCGCAACCTCGTGCTCAAGAGCATCGTAAAGCTCGTCGCTTATTGCTACTTCAAGACTTCTTGCGATACGCCCCTGCTTACGCGCCTTTTTAAAGCACGCACTTTTAGGACAGATATACGCTCCTCTGCCGGATTTCTTGCCTGTAAAATCTATTGAAACATCACCTTCGGGAGAGCGTACAACGCGGATAAGCTCCTTCTTCGGAAAACTCTCGCCGCATCCCGTACAGCGTCTCTCGGGGATCTTTTTCTGCTTAGGTTGTGTATTCTTCATTATATTCCGCTACACTCAGATCTTTACGCCCTTGATGTCGATCTTGTAGCCTGTAAGCTTAGCCGCAAGACGTACGTTCTGACCTTCCTTACCGATCGCAAGGGAGAGCTGATCACCGTCAACGAGAACCTTTGCGCTTCTCTCTCCGTCGAACTCAACTTCCTTAACGGTTGCGGGAGAAAGAGCCGCCGCGATGTAGGTCTCTGCATACTCTGAGAACTGTACTACGTCGATCTTCTCGCCGTGAAGCTCGTTTACGATCTCATTTATTCTCATACCGCGGTTACCGATACAAGCACCTACTGCATCAACGTTTTCGTCTCTTGACTCAACGGCGATTTTGGTTCTGCTTCCTGCCTCGCGGGAGATTCCCTTAACGAGAACGATACCGTCGCGGATCTCGGGGATCTCGGACTCAAACATACGCTTTACCATAGAGGGATGAGTTCTTGAAAGGGTTACCATGGGACCTTTTTCGTCAACCTTACCGACCTCGGTAACGAATACCTTGATTCTGTCGCCAACGAAGAGCTCTTCACCGGGGATCTGTTCAGCCTTGGGGAGAAGTGCATTACTTGTACCTGTGTCAACCACAACGTCACCGGTTGCATCCTCGCGCTTGATAACAACTGCGGAGATTACCTCTTCTCTCTTCTTCTCATAGTCTCTGAGAATGTTGCTCTTCTCAGCCTCGCGGATACCCTGAACGATAACCTGCTTTGCGGTCTGAGCACTGATTCTGCCGAAGTTTTTGGTCTTTACCTCGTCTTCAACAGAGCTTCCGAGAACGTAACGGCGGGAGATCTTCTGAGCATCCTCGAGAGAAATCTCGCTCTTGGGATCAGTAACCTCTTCAACGACAACTCTTACGCGGAAAAGCTTCATCTGACGCTTCTCGCGGTTGATAGCTACGCGAACGGAGGTGCTTCCTTCTTCCTTCTTGTAAGCTGACACGAGAGCCGCCTCAACTTTTTCAAGCATATAATCAACGGGAATACCTTTGGTTTTTTCAAGAAGCTCAAGAGCTTCAAAGAGTTCTGCACTCATTTTAGTTTTCTCCTATCGTAGATTTATTTAAAAATATGGACGTTACCAGCTCAGTCCTTCATGGCAGCCTGCCAGTCATATACTGTGGTAACCTTTGCAACGTTTTTCATTTCGAGTCTGATTTCACCGCTGTCGGAATTCAGCACAAGCTCGCCTTCTTCTTTTCCGACAAGGACACCGTACACGGTCTTATTGCCGTCTACCGCACGGAAGAGTTTAACCTCTACGTCCCAGCCCGCCATAACCTCAAAGTGATGGTCAAGAGTCAACACTCTTTCAACTCCGGGAGATGAAACCTCAAGATAGTATGCTCCTTCAATGGGATCTGCCTCGTCTAAGATAGGGTCAATAGCACGGGTCATCTTCTCGCAATCGCTGAGATCGATGCCGTTTTCGCTGTCGATCGTGATTCTGAGATTCATATCAGCGCCCTCTCTCACGTATTCCACGTTCCAGATCTCATAACCGAGCTCGTCAGCGGTAGGCTCAATAATGTCCCAGACCGTACCTGCAATGTTTTTCTTTCCGTAAGGATTCAATTTAACATCTTCCTTTCAGTAAAACCGAATTTGTGATCTCATAAACAAGAGAGTGGACTTTTCTGCCCACTCTCCTGAGAATTCATTGATCTTACACTTATATTTTACCACATATACTGCGGGAATGCAAGAGGCTTTGACGATTTTTTTGTTTACGATATTAACAAAATTTAACTTTGGTCAAAACCGACCTCGGTTATTTTGCAACAAAAGTCAAAAAATCACCGAAAAATCAGTCATTCTTTCCATCCGTGGAAGGTTTTTCAGACACTCCCGTCACCTCAAGCTCGAACCAAAAACAGCTTCCCTTACCCACGCGGCTTCTGACTCCGAATTTCGCTTTATGAAGTGCAAGTATATTCTTGACTATGGAAAGTCCGAGACCGGTTCCGAGATGTGCCCTCTTATGGAAGGAGCTTGACTTATAATATCTCTCCCATATCATGGGAAGCTCGCTTTCGGGAATACCCTCTCCGCTGTCGATAACCTCGATTCTGCAGTATCCGTCCGCAACTGTCTGCCGCAGAACTACTTTTTTATCTTCTCCCGTATAATTGATGGCATTATTTACGAGATTGTATATTACCTGAAGGATTCTCACTCTGTCTGCGGTAACAAACACCTCATAATTATACTCAAAGTTGATAACATAACCTTCTCTCTCTCGGAGTTTAGCGTAACGAGCCACGGTCTCCCGTACCGTTTCCGTAAGACTGAAAGTGGTAAGATTAAGTTTCTGAGTACCTGACATGAGACGCGACATATCAAGCATATCGCTGACGAGAGAAGAAAGACGCTCCGTTTCGTCGATTATTATCTGCATATTTTCAGGAGTCATCTCATCGGGGAAGTCACGCATTACCTCACTGTAACCCGATATCAGGGTGAGAGGTGTTCTGAGGTCATGGGACACGTTGGCAATGAGATCCTTCTGCATTTTATCAAGTCCCGATAGTTCATGCGCCGCATGGTTAAGCGTATCGGCCAAATGTGACATTTCTCTGTAGCCGCCCCCGTCGAACGTAACGTCGTAGTTACCCATTGCGAGTCGCGAAGCCTCACGGCTCATTTGTACCGCGGGACGTGCCATCATTTTGGAGATCACCAGCGACATAACAGCCGCGATCCCCACAAGAAGCACACTTACATACGCAAGAAGCAGCCGCATTGTTGAAACGGTAGATGAAAGAGGATATATCTCCGTGTTGAAAAGGAGCATATATTCCATGTCCCCATCGCAAATAAGCTGAGCAAGGATTATACTCTCTCCGGCATCCCCCGATTCATCGAGTGCGTCCTTTCCTGAAGCTCCGCCGGATTTGATACGGTCGGGATCAAGTGACACTCTCTCAAAATATCTTTCGTTTTGGCTTGCTCCCGCATAAAGATGGTCGAGAAACTTATCGGTTGCGATATTATGGATAAAGCAGTTCTGATTCTCGTGTACACGAACCTTCTGTATACCCTCTTCACTCACTCGGCTGATCCTGTAAACTGATATACAAATATTGTATTTTTCACCAAGTTCTTCTGAGACTTTTCTGTAGTCAGAGGCATCGCTTTCCGAAAGCACATCTGCGCACCTTGAAGTCTCACGGAGTCTCACGTTTTTATACAGATCCTCCATAAACGCTGTCTGAAGGAGCCAGATCATGCCGATCATGACAGCCGCAAATATGATAAATCCGATAAAAAGCTTTGTACGCATGCTGAGTCTGCTTCTTCGGGGGCTTTTCCGTTTTTTCAGGTTTTCCGTCTCTGCACGGAAAGCTGTTTTTTCGTCAAACATTCCACTCAAACCTATATCCGACACCTCTCAGTGTCACGATCCTGTCCGCGTATTTTCCAAGGCTCCGTCTGAGGAGCTTGATATGTGTGTCAAGAGTTCTGTCGTCACCAAAATAATCGTAACCCCAGACCTCCGAGATAAGTTTTTCTCTCGTAAGAGCGATATTTTTATTTCTCACCATGTAGAAGAACAAGTCGTATTCCTTGGGAGTCATGTCAACTCTTTCTCCGTCGATCCACACTACCCTCGCGGTAAGGTCAGCTTTAAGACCGCCGTACTCAAATATCTCATTCTGATTCTGAACTTCGGACATTACGCCGACACGGGCACGCTTCATTATGGCTTCGACTCTCAGCATCAATTCCTTCGGCGAAAAGGGTTTTACCACGTAGTCGTCAACACCGATCTCAAATCCGTTGATCTTATCGTATTCTTCGCCCCTTGCACTGAGCATTATTATGGGAATATCGGAAAATTTTCTGATCTCGCGGCAAGCGGAAAATCCGTCAAGCTCGGGCATCATAATGTCAACTATGGCAATGTCGGGATTTTCACTGCGGCAGAGGATCACCGCCTCCATACCGTCACCTGCCTCAATAACGGAGTGTCCTCCGTATAGTGCGTATTTTGCGATGAGTGTGCGGATGCCCGCCTCATCGTCTGCTATAAGAATTTTAAACATACTTTTCTGCGAAAATCACTTCAAAGCCGTCCGTAAAACGGGCGGCTTTGCGTGCGCGAATTATTTGTCGTAGGGGAATACGGTTACCTCAACCGACTTAAGCTTACCGTTACGGTAGATTGTAAATTCAAGCTTATCGCCTGCCTCAGACTCACGTACAAGCTTCACTACGTCGTCTCCCGTAGCAATCTCATTACCGTCAACTGCGATAATTCGGTCTTTCACCTTAAGAACCTCATCGTTATAACCCTCTTCAAGACGTGAAACGTAAACGCCGAAAGCGTTAACACCGAATTCCTTGGCATCAGCCGCTGTCTGAATTGTAACGATCTCAATTCCTACAAGCACATCGGGAGTTTCTTCAACGGGACCGCCGTTTTCAACGATTTCCTGTGCGATGGAAAGTGCATCGTTTGACGGGATGGCAAATCCGAGTCCTTCGATACCCTCTCCCGAGGACTTCGCGTTTACAACTCCTACAAGCTCACCCTTCATGTTGAAGAGACCTCCGCCTGAGTTACCGGGGTTGACTGCCGCATTGGTCTGAAGAAGCTTCATCGTTACGCCTTCTATCTCAACTTCTCTTGCAAGAGCACTGATAATACCGTTGGTCGCAGTACCGCTGAGCTCTCCGAGAGGATTACCCACAGCCATTACCTCGTCGCCAACCTTCAGCTTATCACTGTCGGCAAAGATAACGGGTGTGAATTTTTCACCTTCCTCAGGTGTGATCTTAAGAACGGCAATATCATGCTCAGATGAGCCGCCGATCACTTCTGCATCATAAATCTTACCGTTTTCAAAGTTGACTTTGATGGTATCTGCATATTCGTTCTGATAGTAGCTTCCCTCAGAGGAAACAACGTGGTAGTTGGTAATAATATATCCATCCTCGGACATAACCACACCTGAACCCGCACCGCCGGTAACGTATTCCTGCCAATAGCTTACTACCTTATATTCGGTAGAGATGGCAACAACACTGTCCTTTACGTTTGCGGCAACGTCGGCGTAGGTATACGGAGAGTCGTCACCGTTTTCGTCAACTCTGTCAACGGGACGTTCAACCACAACCAGCTTTGTACCGTCCTTGAGAAGAGAAAGCTCTGCTTCGAGCTCGGCAAGCTGCTGCTCAAGCTCGGACTTGTTTTCAAGATCAGGATCTGCAAGAGCCTCTTCAAGCTCTGCGATCTCACCTTCAAGAGAGCTGATCTTATCTTTGATCACGGGAGTGTCGGTTCCTGTTCCCTCCACCGTTTTATCGGGACTGAGGAAATTACCGAGGAACGCACCCATAACACCGCAGCCAAAGGAAAGAAGAACACAAACGGCAACAAGAATTATCTTTCCGCCGATACCTCCGGAGGATTTCTCTTTCTTCGCTTTCTTTTTCTTATCGGGAGCAGGAGCATAGGTAGCATCTCCGCCCTCGGTATAGGTAGCATTATATCTGGGAGCCTCAAACGCAGACTCCGACTTTGTATCCGTCTCGTCCTTTACGAGTTGATCTCCCGTCATATGATAGGTAGAGGGAGAATCCGAATCCCTGTATGAAATAACGTGCTCCGCCTCTTTCTCTTCAGCAGGGGCTTTGTCGTTTATTTCGCGATCAAGCGGTTTGATTTCATCTGTATTTCTATTATTATTTTCACCAAAATTTACATCCATATCCATATGTTCCTTTCCGCGGATAATTTACACTGAAAAATATATTTTCATTCCGTGTGACTATATTATACTTCCCCAATGTGACGGAATCATGAAAACGGGCGGAATATTATTTGAATTTAACTTTTTTTGCATCACGGAAGAGTGACGAGTTCGGGAAGTGTCAGGTCACTGAGTGTAACGGTCACGATAAAACCGCCTGCGTTGTCACCCGACACGGTGTAGTTTTTCGCATTTTTGGGTATTTTCACCTCGGTCGTCGCTCCGTCGGACTTTTTGACGTAATAAATAAGGTAGCCTTCTACGGGAAGCGCGTCTTCACTGCAGGTTTCGATTCCGCCGAGGGCATTCAGCCACAGCATGGTTCCGTTTTCGGTGTCCTGTGTGTGTCCCGCATCTTCAGTGGGCTTTCCCTCTGAAAGCGCACGGAGATACTCGATATACTCTTCAAGGCAAAGGTGTTCCTTTGTCATGACGTATGAATGAGGAATACCTACGTATCTGTAATGCCACGGTTCGTTTTTGATCTTCGTGATGGGGTATTTCGCCTCTTCGTAACGCTGAACGAACCCGTGAGAAACCAGTATGGAGCTGAGAGTTTTAAGGTTTTCGTAATCTCTTACGAGAACGTAGCTTCCGTCGGCAAGACGGATGTTAATGTCAAAAGAAAGACCCGTGTGATGTTCACTGTACCCCGGAGTGGCAACGTATTCTTTCACGTATGATTCTCCGTAGTTTGGGTCATTGAGGTATGAGTCGTAGATCGACTGCTGATCGGCAAGAGAACGGTACGCGCTTCTGATAAGCACGCATTTATCCCCCGTCTTCTCGTAAAGCTCATCAGTCACCGTGTTAAGGATCGTGAGGATATCTCCGTCAAGGAGATAGTTACTGTATGATACACCGTAATTTTCGGTTTTGTTGTCGTAGATATTGACAAGGTGGTCTTCCGACTCGGGGAAGGTGTATGGATACTCGTAATTTACAAGTATCAAATCTCCCTTAACTGCCCCTGAGTTATCCACGCTTATTTTTTCAAACAGTTCGGGAGGGGGAGTTTTGTCTTCGGGAGCGAAAAGAGTGGGTTCTTCGTAATTAAGCTTAGAGGAAGCCTCTTTTATAAGCCTCGTACTGATATGCCAACCTGACGCGGCGATCACAGCGATGAAAAGTACCGTACAAAGGATGACGGCAATGCCCGAACGGCTTACTCTGCGACGTCTGTATCGGGATGTCGCCCCTCTCAATACGTCTCGCTGATTAAATTTTGTCTGCGAACCGTTCGTATGCGGATAATTCACCCGTGAATTACTGTTTTTATTATTCCGATCCATCAGTGAGAGCCTCCTTTACCTATATATTATACTGAAAAAGCCGCAGGGTACCCCGGAAGAGTGCCCTGCAGCCGATTTATTTGTTCAGATTAAAGAGCGTCTCTTCTGGAGAGGTTCATTCTGCCCTTCTCGTCAAAGCCGAGGAACTTAACCTGGATCTCGTCGCCTACGTTGCAGACGTCCTCAACCTTTTCGGTTCTCTTCTTGTCGAGCTTGGAAATGTGAACAAGACCTTCCTTCTTGGGAGCAAACTCAACGAATGCACCGATGGGGATGATTCTTGTAACCTTACCTGTGTAGATAGCACCAACCTCAGGCTCGAATACGATAGCGTCGATCATAGCCTTAGCAGCGTTGATAGACTCCTTGCTGGGAGAGGAGATGAAGATAGTACCGTCATCCTCGATGTCTACCTTAGCACCTGTATCAGCACAGATACCCTGGATAACCTTACCCTGCTTACCGATAACCTCGCTGATCTTCTCAACGTCGATCTTCATGGTGAGCATCTTGGGAGCGTACTCGGAAACTTCCTCGCGAGGTGCGGGAATAGCCTTGAGGATGATCTCGTCAAGGATGTAGTCACGACCCTTGTGAGTTACCTCGAAAGCTTCCTTAATGATCTCGGGAGTAAGACCGTCAACCTTAAGGTCCATCTGGATGGATGTGATACCCTTGTGAGTACCTGCTACCTTGAAGTCCATG
>JAZUBG010000242.1:0-3798 GCA_045638405.1 Eubacteriales bacterium
TGTCTTCCTAAGACCGCTTGGCCTCCGACTTCCTTGAGCTGAGCGTCGTCGGTGATGGGCTTCTGAGGGTCAAAGTCGAATGTCTCATCAGTGAGGTACATATTGATAACAGCTCCGCTGTCATACGTACCGTCCGGCAGCTTTTCAAGGGTGGTAACAAATTTAGTAGATTCTTCTTTTTTGTTTTTATTTTCAGATGTTTTTTTATTCTCAGATTCATTTCCGCAAGAGGAAAGCGAGACGATTATCAGCATTATAAAAAGTAATGACAGTATTTTTTTCATAAAAGTCTCCTACTTAAATATTTACATCACCTTCATCGGATTCTCTTTGATGTATTTACGTATTTCGTATAACGCAGTGGATCAATTCATGTAAGCATACCAATTCCACGTTCCGTCAGTACATTTTACCGTTTTTAATCCGTTAGTATTTTCCGGATTTCCGAAAATTCTTTCTAAATCAACAGGGTTGTTATCTTCGTCTACATAAGAATAAACAATATTTTCCCATTCCTCCACTGTACCGTCGAAGAAAATTACGTAGTGTTTAAATCCAGGGGGATAAGCTGACATATCAATGCTTGTCACGCTTGCGGGAATGGTGATACATTCAATATCCCTACAACCATCAAACAAATTCTTTTTAATGTTTGTTACTCCGGAAGGAATATCTATTCTCTTAATTTTAATACAATTATCGAAAGCTCCCTCACCTATTTCAGTTAAACCATCGGAAAGATCTATCTTTTCAAGCTCCATGCAACCCGCAAAAGCTTGGTTACCAATACTTTTTACGCTGTCGGGGAGCGTAATATTTACAATATCACTACCGCCAAAAGCTCTTTCCCCTATGTTTACAAGTCCTTCGGGTAGAATGATCTCTGTAAGAAGGCTTCCTTCAAAGGCACAACTTCTAATATTTTCAACTCCATTAGGAACAGCGTAACTCTTGTCACTTCTTCCTGTGGGGTAAACTATAAGTTCTTTCTTATCCTTGGTAAACAGAACACCTTCCACAGATACGAAGTTCTCGTTATTTTCGTCTGTGTATATATTTTTTATATTATCGAAAACGTTAGTGCCTATATTTCTTAGACTTGCAGGAAGAGTGATCTCATCAATTATACATTCTTCAAACGCACGGTCACCAACGGTTTCAAGATTCTCAGGCAATTTTGAGATACTCAGCGTGAAACAAAGCGAAAATGCTTCCTCACCAATGTCGGTAACACTGTCGGGAATATCAATTGTCTCGAGACTACCACAGCCAAAGAATGCTCCCGCACCGATTTTTGTAAGGTCGCTTGGAAGCTTTACGTCGGTTAACTTTAGACATTCAAAAAATGCGCTGTCTTCTATTACCTTCACACTATCGGGAATAGAAACACTGTTTAACTTTCTGAGAAAAGCGAAAGCCCCATAACTGATATTGGAAATTCCTTCTCTGATTTCAATTTCAACAATTTCTTCATTTCTGCTTAACCAGGGAGCAGAGGAATTGTCTGCTTTTAAATCTAAACCTATATAATTCTTTTCTTCAAAAAAATCAGGCATTTTTCCATTACCGCTAATGGTGAGAACACCGTTTTCCAATGTCCACTCAAAATCCTCAGCTACGGGAAGTTCATCAATGACGTCATCATTTGAATTGTTGATTTCGGTTTCTTCTTCAGGTTTATCTTCTTTTTTATCTGTTTCCTTTTTCGTTTCTTCCGTTGTTTCCTTATCATTTTTCGCCTTTGTATCGGTTTCTTCAGTATTTCCGCAAGCAACAAGGGATAATATCATGATAATAACAAGGATAAATGATAATATTTTTTTCATGTCGCGTCTCCTTTGATTTTATAATACAGTCGAGGATGCCTGGCTATACAGGATATAGAAATAGGGGGAATATTGGGTCGATGAAACGCCGTTCATCACGTTTACGTAGATTCATACATCACCCTTACGGGATTTTGTTTGATGTATTTGCGAATTTCGTATAATTCGTCACTGTTACGTATAACGCGATCGATATAATCACGTTGCCAGACGTGTTTTTTGAATGGGGGAAGAACGTTTTGTTTAACGAGATTGATGTATTTTATCGTTGTATACCGTTTGAATTCCTGAACAAATTCAGGTATCGACGGATAGACAGATTCCATATCCGCCCGGTCAACGGGAATCTCTGTAGGGGCGGATTCCATATCCGCCCGCGTTATAGATACAACAAAATGCACATGATCCGGCATTACAACAAATCCGAGGCTTCCGTAACCATCATATTTATTGATCAATTCATAATATACGTCCGTTACCATACGGGCGGATATAGAATCCGCCCCTACGGTGTGACCGTTCGGATAATTTTCTGTTTTTTGTGATGACAAAACCTTACCGTTCTCATCAAAATTTATTTCCCCAAACAATTTTTGTCTGTCATAGGTACATATCGTTATGAAATACGCGCCACAACGGCTGTAATCATAATATTTCAAACGATGGCTTTTACGTTCGGGATATTTTTTATCGTCCATCCCGCATCAAACGTCAAGATTCTCGGCATATCTCGCATTCTGTTCAATAAATTCGCGGCGGGGTTCAACCTTGTCACCCATGAGAAGGGAGAACGCCTCGTCACACGCCATGGCATCTTCTACATCTACTCTGAGAAGGGTACGTGTCTCAGGATCCATTGTGGTCTCCCAAAGCTGCTCCGCATCCATCTCACCAAGACCTTTGTATCGCTCGATTGTGAGGTTTCCGCCCATTTCAGCGACGATCTCATCTCTCTCCGCGTCGGAGAAGGCGTATCTCTCCTTGCCGCCGCGTCCCTTGATCTTGTAAAGGGGAGGCTGTGCGAGGAATATGTGTCCGCCGTCGATGAGAGGTCTCATGTGACGGAAGAAGAAGGTGAGAAGAAGTATCTGAATGTGAGAACCGTCTACGTCGGCATCGGCCATGATGATGATCTTGCCGTAGCGGAGCTTTTCAATATCGAAATCCTCACCGATACCGCAGCCGAGAGCCTGAATGATGGGGATCAGCGACTGGTTTGAATAAACCTTGTCAAGACGGGATTTTTCTACGTTAAGTACCTTACCTCTCATGGGAAGGATAGCCTGGAATCGGCTGTCGCGTCCGCTCTTTGCGGAACCGCCCGCGGAGTCTCCCTCTACGAGGTAGACTTCGGTAAGGTCGCGTCTCTTTTCCTGGCAGTCTGCAAGCTTTCCGGGGAGGGACGAGCCGCCCTCGAGGAAGCCTTTTCTTCGTGTAAGCTCACGCGCCTTGCGCGCCGCCTCTCTTGCGCGGGATGCGGCAAGAGATTTTTCAATTATGGCCTTAGCTACGGAGGGATTTTCCTCATAGAACTCAGCGAGCTTTTCGCTAACTATGTTGTCAACGATGGTACGAACCTCGCTGTTACCCAGCTTCGCCTTGGTCTGGCTTTCAAACTGCGCGTCGGGGAGCTTTACGGAAACTACCGCGCAGAGACCTTCACGTGCGTCCTCGCCCGTAAGGTTCTTATCTCCGTCCTTCAATGCGCCTGACTTTCTCGCGTACTCGTTAAGCACCTTTGTGATGGCAGTCTTAAAACCTGTCTCGTGAGTACCGCCGTCTATGGTGGACATATTATTTGCGAAGGTAACGATGGTCTCGTTGTAGCTGTCGTAGTACTGCATTGCCACCTCGGCGGTGATGTCACCCTTGGTGGACTTCATGTAAATTACGCTCTGGTGGATAAGTCCCGCGTGCTTTGCGGCGTTGAGGTGAGAAACAAAACTCTTGATACCGCCCTCGTACATAAGGT
>JAZUBG010000243.1:0-7709 GCA_045638405.1 Eubacteriales bacterium
CCCTGCAATTCTTTTCTGATTCTGCGAAGCTCAGCCATGAACTTTCTTGACTGAGCAATAGAGAAGTAAGCTTCTGTAATCTCTGCCATAGCCGCCTTCAGCTTGTCCTCAATGAATGCACCGCCGTATCTGCCGAAATAACCGTCGCGGTCGGGATAATTGTTAAAATAAGTTTCGAAATCAACGTTACCGAGTTTCATTATGTATTCCTCCGATTATGAGTTGTGAAAATTGTTTCTGAATTTTATAGCAATTAATGAAAAACACAGTCCTTTGGCTTTCGCCATCGTTTGGAAAATAACATATGTGCCTCCTGCGTTTTAGACAATATAAAAATCCTTGACATAACTGTCAAGGACGAATAAACTATCCGCGGTACCACCTTGAATTCACTGTGCTATGTGCTCTCAGCGGGATACTGACATATCCCCGACAACTGACGTATGTCATACGTTGCAGAATACTTGGCAAAAAATGCGGTTCACTGCACCCTCGGCGGTCCATTTGACAAACTGTTTCTTACCCGATTTCCAGCACCACGGGCTCTCTGTGAAGGCATTTTCGCCGTTATCTCCGCTTCAACGGTTTACTTTATTAAATTATAACTATTATAACACTGTGTAAATGTCTTGTCAAGAGGAAAATTAATTTTTTTGTTATTGCTCAACAAAACAACTGCACCGTTTTATAGGTGCAGTTGTGACGACTTATTTACTTTGCGGGTTGATCTCTTCGATCGCGATAGCAGCCTTGTGGGGAATAGGTTTCCACTCAACCTTGGTAAAGAGGGCAATGATCATAGCGATCTTTCCTATCTGGTCGAAAATTGGGAAAGTGAGACAGAACCAAACCTTCTTGTACCACTTGATCTTTTTGATACGCTTATGCTCGAAGATATAAACGTAAGCCGCGGTGAAGATTCCCTTAAGGTATCCTTCAACTATCCAACCAATAGTGAGAATAAGAAGAAGTGTAGCAGCAGGGAAACCGAACTTATATACGGGATTATAACCTATAAGCTTCAGAAACTCTGCAATAAAATCGGGACCGTAGTTTGAAGCGATCTTCAGTCCGGGGCCAAAGATCAGCACGCAACGGAGTGCATAGACGATCCATCTCTTGAATACTGAGAAAAGGGAATTGGGGAATACAACGGTCAGCATATCAAAGCTCATGAAGCGAAGACGTATGTTGTTAATAAATCTTTTAAACACACTTGCCTTTTTCGCTTCTTCGCCCTGATTGGCTCTGCCACCGGTATAGAATATATGCCACAGAAGCTGAGGACCTGTTTCAGCAAGTGCCTGAAGGTGACCCTTCGCCCAGCGTATTCTCTGACGCATAGCGATCTTCATATCAACGGGCTGTTCATCGTAGAACTCAGCGGCGTTGTTGTAGGAGATCTTGTATCCGTTAGCAACCGCATCTGCACAGAAAGCTCTGTCTTCGGTAAGGCTCGTGTAATTCCAACCGTCCTTTATGATCTCGCTTGCAAAAAGGAATCCGGTACCCTGAATACGTGTAGCGAGGTGGAAGAAGGAACGTGCACGGTGCTCGTTACGTACGGTACGAAGCCAGTGTACACCATAGGATGCTGAGATCCAGTTGTCATCAAAGTTCTTTGTATTGCGGTAAGAAGTAACGATTTTTTCGCCTGCGGCAAAGGATTCGTTCATTCTTGTGATGTAGTCCTGCTTCAGAAGGTTGTCCGCATCGAAAATGAAATATCCGTCGTAGCTTTCGATTCCGTAGTCCTGTCTGATACATTCAACGAGGAACTGAAGGGCAAAGCCTTTTGTTTTATGAACTTCGTCTTTTCTTTCGTAACATACAGCACCAAGCTGACGTGCGATAGCGGCAGTGTTGTCGGTGCAGTTGTCTGCAACGACGAAAATATCCACAAGATCAGAAGGATAATCTTGTTTTCGGATACTGTCAACGAGCTGACCGATAACAGTTTCCTCGTTACGTGCCGCAACAAGGACAGCGTACTTATGTAACTTGGTTGTTTCTTTGAATTTACGGGTAGCAAAAATACCGAAGATCTTGTAGATGTCCCTGTACTTGTAACAAGCAGAAATAGCTTTTCCGATGTTTTGAAGGACCTTGATTATAAGTCTGATAATATCCACGTGATTGTCTCCTTGAATAATATGAGTGCAATTCAGATATACATATAAACTCAAACACAGATATTATATCACATTTAACGTACGATTTCTACGAATTTCGTGATAAAAATTTTGGAAAGCGATTTTTTTGTGAGAAAAATCAAAAAAAGCTTATTAAAACAAAAGCAAGTGGACGATTTTCCAACCGTCCACTTGAAATTTATGCTTGCTTATCGTACCCTGACTCGTGAATTACTTCACGATCGCCTTGTGGAATACCTTCTTACCCTTGCGGATCTTAACGCCATCTTTGAGAGCGTCAGCGGTAAACTTGAAGTTGGGATCAGCGATCTTCTCGCCGTCTGCTGTAACGCCGCCCTGCTGGATAAGGCGTCTTGCCTCACCCTTGCTGGGACAGAGGGAACACTTCATCATAAGGTCAACGATGGTGATACCGTCACCGATCTCGGAAGCATCAAGCTCGGTTGTGGGCATATTGGAATCGTCTCCGCCACCTGCAAAGAGAGCCTTGGATGCGCTTCTTGCCTTGTCAGCCTCTTCGTTACCGTGAACGAGGGCGGTAAGCTCATATGCGAGAATATCCTTCTTCTCGTTGATGCGGCTGTCATCCCAGTTTGCCATCTCCTCGATCTCTTCGATCGGGATGAAGGTGAGCATACGGATACACTTCATAACGTCAGCGTCAGCAACGTTTCTCCAGTACTGATAGAACTCGAAGGGAGAAGTCTTGTTGGGATCAAGCCATACAGCGTTGCCCGCGGTCTTACCCATCTTCTTACCCTGAGAGTCGGTGAGAAGGGTAATGGTCATTGCATTTGCGTCTTTGCCAAGCTTACGTCTGATAAGCTCAGTACCACCCAGCATATTGGACCACTGGTCGTCGCCACCGAACTGGAGGTTACAGTCGTAATTCTTGTAGAGGTAGTAGAAGTCGTAAGACTGCATGATCATGTAGTTGAATTCGAGGAAGGAAAGTCCCTTTTCCATTCTCTGCTTGTAGCACTCAGCGCGAAGCATATTGTTTACAGAGAAGCAAGCTCCCACGTCGCGGAGCATCTCAACATAGTTGAGGTTAAGAAGCCAGTCTGCGTTGTTGATCATCATAGCCTTGTCTTCGCCGAACTCGATGAATCTCTCCATCTGTCTCTTGAAGCACTCAGCGTTATGATCAATGTCCTCCTTAGTGAGCATCTTTCTCATGTCGGTTCTGCCGGAGGGGTCACCGATCATGGTTGTACCGCCGCCGATGAGAGCGATGGGCTTGTTACCTGCCATCTGGAGACGCTTCATAAGAGTGAGCGCCATAAAGTGGCCGGCAGTAAGGCTGTCCGCGGTACAGTCGAAACCGATGTAGAATTTAGCCTTTCCGTTGTTTACGAGTTCTCTTATCTGAGGCTCGTCAGTAACCTGAGCGATAAGACCTCTCGCCTGAAGTTCTTCGTAGATCTGCATATTGTAATCTCCTTAGGATAATTGTTTGTTTAGTTTGTTTTTATAACATCGTAGGGGCGATTCACGAATCGCCCGTTGAAAATCATTTTCGTTCCTCTACGATATAAGACATAAAAAAAGTCCTCTTCTCCACGGGGGAAAAGAGGACGTAAAAAACGCGGTACCACCTCAGTTTGAATGCCCGTCACCGGACATTCCTCGGCGTGTGAAGCACACTGCGCTGTATCGGGCGCGCCCGTCCTGACCTACTGCTATTTCGGAAAGGCAGCTCGGGAATGTATTCGCCATTTGCTCAGGTATGCCCTCGCACCAACCGGACACTCTCTTGAAACCGACACAAACACTACTTGTTTCCGTCTTCGCTTTTATATAATACCCAAACAGTATAACACACTTTTTCAGCCTTGTCAAGGGTAAGTTTTTTTACATATTTTTTTACGTAGATATATGAATTCTGCGAGGTACTCATATAAATCTCACAACTTTAGCTTATAATATAATTTAACTAACCGTTTCCCAAAAAATTCGACTATCAAAAACGGAGGACGACATATGAAACAAAGAAAGATAACCGAAAAAATGCTCGCTGCCTATGAAAACAACCTTCTCCGCGATGAGAAAAGCGAAAATACCGTCGAAAAGTATATGAGAGATGTAAGACACTTCGAATCATTTGCAGACGGACGAAACATCGATAAAAATCTTACCATAGAATATAAACTCTACATCGGTAAAATTTACGCCCCGTCAAGCGCAAACTCAATGATCGCCGCGCTGAATTCATTTTTACGCTTTGCAAGTTGGCAGGAATGTTCGGTAAAACAGTTCAAGCTTCAAGCTAAGACTTACTGTTCCGAGAAAAGTGAACTTACCAAAGGAGAATATGTTTCTCTCGTACGTGCGGCAGAAGAGGATAATGACAAACGCCTGTCCCTTATTATTCAGACCATCTGCGGAACTGGGATCAGAGTAAGTGAGCTTGAATTTATTACCGTAGAAGCGGTAAAGCAAGGGGAAGCCGTTGTGTCCTGCAAAGGAAAAACTCGAAAAGTGTTTATTGTAAAAGCCTTGCGCAAGAAACTGCTCCGATATGCCGAGGGGAAGGGAATCACCGAAGGGATGATCTTCGTCAGCAAAAACGGCAAAGCACTTAACCGCAGTAATATATGGAGAAAAATGAAATCATTGTGCCTGAGAGCAGGTGTTTTGTGTGAGAAAGTGTTCCCCCACAATCTCAGACATCTTTTTGCGCGCACTTTTTACGGAATTGAAAAGGATATTGCAAAGCTTGCGGACATTCTCGGACATAGCAGTATAAATACCACACGTATCTATATTGTTTCCACGGGTGAAGAACACCGTCGTAAAATGGAGAATATGCACTTGATAATATAAAAAAAGATGCCATACGGCATCGAAATTAACTGTACAACATAATGTGGATTATGTTGTGTTTATATAGAATCATTTTACTGTAAATGTATACATCGCGGACGTTTTTTGACTTAAAACCGCGCTAAAACAAGACCGAGGTTGATTTTTCAACATCTCTCGGTCTGTTTTCATGCCCAAATCAAGCAAGAATTTCGAAAAACAAACAGATATGTATTGAAATTACGGTATAATTATGCTATAATTAAATTTACAATAAAATTTGTGGATGAGTGCATACAACATAATCCACATTATGTATTGCAAATCCCTAAAAAATGTGCTATAATACTGTAAATATAAGTATTTGTGGGAAGTGTTTCTTTAACATAATCCACATTACGTTTTATATGGCAGTTTATGGAAACGTATGGCATCTTATAGCAAGCCCGGTTTCAGCCGTTTTCTGTTCTGCCTTTTAAGTAAATAGTACGAGGTAAAAATAATGGAAAAAGAAAAAGTAACAACTTCAACTACTCATAAGGTTCTGACAGTAGTGGGAATCGTACTCTGCGTAATTCTTATTCCCATACTAATCGTCAATCTTACTCTTATCGTAAAAAGCTTTGTAAACAAAGACGAAGTACCGAGCTTTGGCGGAATGCTTCCGCTTATCGTTCTTACTGATTCAATGTATCCCGACATTGAAAGCGGTGACCTTATTATCTGCAGTACCGTAGAGGCGAAGGATGTTAAAGAAAAGGATGTAATTTCCTTCTTTGATCCCGCAGGAAACGGTACGAGCATCGTAACGCACCGTGTCATTGAGGTTATAAATGAAGATGGCAAGCTCATGTTCCGCACGAAGGGTGATAACAACAATACCGAAGATAAAGATCTCGTGCCCGCGGACAAGCTTGTAGGTACATATAAGTTCAGAATTCCGAATGCAGGTAACGTTGCAATGTTCATGCAGTCCACTGCAGGACTTATCATCTGCGTTGTACTTCCCATCATCCTTCTCATCGGCTACGATATAATCCGCCGCCGCATCTACGAGAAGAACAAGCAGAGCGACACCGACGCCCTCATGGCAGAACTTGAAGCGCTTCGCGCAATGCATAATGCACAAGGCAAAACGCAAAATGAGGCTGAGGATGAAGTGTCTGCTGAGGATGTAAAGGATGAAACAGAATCCGATTGAGGAGAAAAGTTTTAACTTTGCAGTCCGAAGTGTTCGTTTGTACAGACACTTGATGGAAAACAAGCATGAGTATGTTTTGTCAAAACAGTTCCTGCGGAGTGGAACAAGCATTGGTGCAAATGTATCAGAAGCTGAACGCGGACAATCGAAAGCAGATTTTATTGCAAAAATGTCCATAGCATTAAAAGAAGCAAATGAAACATACTATTGGCTTCGATTGCTTAATGCAAGTGAGTTCTTGAATGAAGCAGAATTCGAAAGCATGAACAAAGATTTGCGTGAGCTGATTGCTTTGCTCATCTCTATCTGCAAAACTGCAACCCAAAACAAATAATTTTGCGTTTTGCATTTTGCATTTTGCATTTAATTCACGGTATATTCTTCCTTCGGAAGCCACGTCCGGGGAGTGATATATAAATGCCGCGGCATTCTCTGCGGAAAGGACATCCAAAGACGGATGCCCGGTAAGTCTATCTTCCCGGAATGGGGAGGAATAATAAAAACGGTCAAATGACCAAAATTTTGAAAGGAGTTTTTCTATTATGAAGAAAAACGTAATGATGAGAGTTGCTTCCGTTCTTATGGTTGCAGTTCTCCTTACAACTTGTGCTATTTCCGGCACATTCGCTAAGTACGTAACAAGTGACAATGTTTCTGACACAGCAAGAGTTGCAAAGTGGGGCGTTACAGTTACTACTACAGGTACTCTTTTTGCTGAGTCTTACAAGGATATTCCCGTAGTAAGTGCAACTGACACAGACGACACAATTACTGTTCAGGTAAAGGATTATGCGTCCGTTGAACAGAATGTTGTTGCTCCTGGTACCAAGAATGAAACTGGTATGACATTCCAGCTTAAGGGTACTCCTGAAGTTGATACCAATGTGGTTATCGCTCTTGATGTAAAGGATATCGTTCTCCCTGCTGGTACTTACAAGGATTATACAACAGGTAAAACTGATGATACATTTACAATTGATACTGACTATACTCCTGTTGTATTTACTCTTTATAACAAGGATAAGGCTACAGTACTTGCTACTGGAACTGCAAAGACTATTGAGACATACCTCGAAGGTCTTTCTAAGGTATACCAGACAAACACTGACCTTTCTACAATAGCTACTAATACAAATGGTGAATATGTTCTTACTTGGGCATGGGCATTTGATGGTAACGATAAGGCTGATACTTACCTTGGTAATGTAGCTGCAGGTATTGTTGATGATGCTCCCGCAGGATGCAGCACTGATGTATCTGTTGGTATTACTATCACAGTAACTCAGGTTGACTAATTTAATTTAATCCCCGCGATTAAACGAATCTAATAACCATCCGAGCCCATCGTGGCTGGGCTCGGATGGAAAACTTTCGTAATCAAAGGCTTCCTCCGAGAGGAAGCTGTCTGCGGAGCAGACTGAAGGAGAGTTCGTAAACGTAAAGCTAAGGTGAACAAAATACAGTAACCTAAACGAAGCCGTACCCGCATTCTCCTTCCACCGCACATTGCCAAGGGCGAATGTGCTGTCCCCCTCCCTCCCGGAGGGAGG
>JAZUBG010000244.1:0-3309 GCA_045638405.1 Eubacteriales bacterium
GATATGGTCAGCATGATGTACCCCTCATTTGATACGATAAAAGAAAGAGTGATCGATAATCCTAAAGAGACCCGTCCGTTCGTTATTTGTGAATACAGTCACGCTATGGGTAACAGTTGCGGTGATCTGGCGGAATACTGGGATATAATCTACGCTAACGAGCAGCTGATGGGGGCTTTCGTATGGGAATGGGCTGACCATGGTATAAAGACTGACAAAGGATTTCTTTACGGCGGTGATTTCGGTGAATCCGAACACGATGGTAATTTCTGTATAGACGGTCTTTTAACTCCTGACAGAAAGCTTAAGTCGGGTGCACTTGAAATGAAAGCTGTGTACGGCGGGAAAACAAAGTCAGAGATGCGAGACGTTGACATTCCGCAAAACAGCAGATTTTCTTCAGAAGTTGATATCGAAGTTAATGAACACACGGGAGAAATAATCTCCATAAAAGCTGACGGTAACGAGATACTTCGTACTCCTATCCACTTTAACGTCACACGATATACGGATAACGACCGCGGACTTATATCTCGCTGGATCGACACATATCATCTCGATGCTTGCAAGCCACATATTCTATCCTTTGAAAAAACGGACAATACATATAAATTTACAGGTTGCTTGGCTGCAAATTGTCTTATGCCCGCAGTTTATTTCAATCTGATGTATGAGGTTGAAGGTAACGAACTCACAGTAGACGTAGAATATGAATATGCAGACTATATTAAACATTTCCCGCGTTTCGGAATTGAGTTCGGTATTGACAAGTCATTCGGTAGTTTCTCTTATATTGGTTTTGGTCCGACGGAAAGCTATATTGATAAGCATACCGCGTGCGAATACGGATACTACGAGAGCTCAGCTGAAGAGAACTATGATCATAATTATATTCGCCCTCAGGAATCAGGCAGTCACTATGCTTGCAAGTATCTTGAAGTGAAAGATCTTTTCTCAGTAACAGCTGAAAAGCCCTTCTCCATGTCGGTGAATCCATTTACTACCTATCAGCTTCGCAAGACACTGCATTCATTTGAACTTGAAGAAAACGATTTCGTGAACGTGTGTATTGATCTTGCGATGCGCGGTGTAGGCTCACACTCATGCGGTCCTAAGCTTCCCGAAAAGCACGAGATTCCTAAGAAATATAAAAACACGTTCAAGTTTACATTCTGATTTTTCCAGAATACTCTACACCCTTCTTGTAAGTATTTATACGTAAATCTTGATAAAACTCGAATTATATGATATAATTATTGATGTGTAAAGGTGGCGGCAGATATTTCGTGCCGCATAATAGGGAAACAGGTGAGATGCCTGTGCGAGCCCGTCACCGTATTTGCATATTAAAGTCCTCACAGATTGCCGCAAACAAGCCATTGGGACATTCCTGAGAAGGCGTGAGGATAAGACGAGTACGTATGCAAGAGCCGGGAGACCTGCCTTTTTCCGTTATATACCGCGAGTGCCGGTGGAATTTTCCAAAACGGAAACGCAAGATTATTTTAATTTTTTAAGGAGGAAAATCAGATGAGAAAAAATGATTTTTCAAACATTATCAAGTTTTCCGTCATTTTAGTGCTTATTGCGGCTATGGCACTTTGCATGGTATCATGCGACGGTCTTACTAAGGAAACCGATACAAACGAAACAGTATCGGAAACAGCAGGGAGTACGGAGAAAGAATCCCCCAAAGGCACCGAAAACGAAGAAGTCTTTAAGTATTCAATAACAGTTGAAGTTATTGATGATGAGGGCAAGTCTACTGAGTTTAAGATTGACACCAACAAGGAAACCCTTGCTGATGCACTTCTCGAAGCTAAACTTGTTGAAGGCGAGGAAAGCCAGTACGGTTTATACATTAAATACGTAAACGGTATTAGAGCTGATTATGAACTTGACGGAGCATATTGGTCACTCTCAAAGGACGGAGAAATGCTTTTAACAGGCGCATCGGAAACAAAAATCGCTAACGGAGAAAAGTACGAACTTACTTATACAAAGTAAATGAAACACCGTAATAGAATAGCAACTCTCGTACTCTTTGCTATGTACGGAGCTATGATGTTTGCTTCCAAAATTGCAATGGAAGGTCTGCCTAATATACATCCGCTGTCAATGTTTGTAATGACATTCGCTGTAGTATATAGGTTCAAAGCTCTGATTCCCATATATATCTACGTTTTCCTAAACGGACTTTACGCAGGTTTTGATCCAATGTGGTTCGTTCCTTATCTTTATATCTGGGCGCTACAGTGCATTATAACGTTACTTATTCCCAAACGAATTCCCGATAAAGCCGCGGCTGTAGTTTATCCTATCGTTTGTGCGCTGTTTGGACTTACATTCGGTGCGATGTATGCCCCTGCCCAAGCTTTACTGTTCGGCTGGGATATTAAGTTTACGTTAGCCTGGGTCGCTTCAGGTTTAACATTCGACATAACTCACATGATAAGTAATTTCTGTTTCGGACTTATGGTCCTTCCCCTTTCAAAACTTCTTGTGAAGCTACATAAAACATCACATTTGCCTTTGAATTAAGATCATGATCAAAATGTATCATCGTTTTTTTGTACGATGATACATTTTGTATTTTCGGATTTTTTTCATAATTATTCCTATATCTCTTGATTTTTTTGGCAAATTATATTACAATGTATAGTGACAGCTAAAAATGTCCGAAAATTTGAATAAACAAATCCATTGTGATTCTCCCTGAGAGTCGCGGAAACGAGGTTATATTATGGCTATGAATTTTAAAAAGATCGCCGTTCTTACCGGCGGTGGAGATGCTCCCGGTATGGGTGTTGCTGTTCGCGCTGTTGCTAAGGCTGCTCTTGCACGCGGTATCGAAGTTTACGGTGTAATCGGCGGTTACAGAGGTCTTACCGAAGATATTATGATCAAGCTTGACTCCAAGGCTGTGAGAAATAAGATCACTCTCAGCGGTACTTTCCTCTACACTGACAGATACAAGTTCGAGCTTCCCGGCAGAGTTGAGAAAGCTGTTGAGAACATCAAGCGCCACGAGATCGATGGTCTTATCTGTATCGGCGGAGACGGTACTTTCCGCGGTGCTACTGACCTTGCTGAATACGGTATTCCCGTAATCGGTATCCCCGCTACGATCGATAACGATATCACCGGTACTGAAACTTCCATCGGTTACAGCACAGCTCTCCAGACTCTTCTTGAACTCATCGATAAGATCCGTGACACCTGCGAATCACACGCACGTTGCAACGTGTTTGAAGTAATGGGTAATGGTGCAGGCGGACTTGCTATCAACACTGCTATCGCAGGCGGTGC
>JAZUBG010000245.1:0-3773 GCA_045638405.1 Eubacteriales bacterium
ACGAGAATCGAACTCGTGTTACCGCCGTGAAAGGGCGGTGTCTTAACCGCTTGACCAACGGGCCGTATAGCGGAGATTGGACTTGAACCCATGACCTACCGGGTATGAACCGGTTGCTCTAGCCAACTGAGCTACTCCGCCATTTTGTTATCGGGTTTCCCGCGACAACGATAGTATTATATCACAGCTATACTTATTTGTCAACACCTTTTTTCAAAAAAATCTAATTTTTTTAAAGTTTTTTATTTATTTCTTTTTTGCCTTTGTTTTGCCTGTTTCTTGTTATTTTATCCGTTCCGTAAAGTCGGACAGTATCTCCAGAATTTTGAAACGAACCTTATATTTTCTTCCGCTTCCGTTTTCGATTATTTTATACTGTTCGGGTGTAAAGCCTGCCATGACATAATCGTCTTTTGCTTTAACTGCGTTAGATATACATACTGAGGGAAACAGTATACACCACCAGTTCTTACCTTCGCCTTCACCGATGACGACTCTCATCGATTTATACGTTCCCGAGGGCAGAGTAAATCCTTCGTAATACCTCACGGGATATTTCTCCTCACCGAACTCAATATTAACGCTTTCATCAAAGCCTTCGCGTTTCAATGTCTCATCGGCACAGATTTTAATTTCGTCTTTCATTTCGTCAAGTAAACGTGCGGCACTTTCAGCGTCTTTTACCGACTTCATTTTTTCGCTGACACAGCGTAGAATGCTGTCGCGGACTTTAAGTTTTACATTCTGATCTTCCGCTGAATCGGAAGATGCGATTACGTGAAGTCTGACAGTATCCTCATATACAGTCTCTTCACCGTGTACTGGAAGAAAATTAAGTAAAAGGAAAGCTGTAAGTACGGAAAAACTGAATGTCAGGAGAAATTTCATAAAAAAGGTCCCTTTCAAAAAATAAAAATGACGGTAAAGATACCGGTTACGGTAAGATTATCGTCATTTTTTTAATTGATTATTCGTAACTGCTTAGAAATTTCCCACGTAAGCTCCCAAATCTTCAAATTCGAGAATATCGGAGAGAATATAGTTGGAAACGAACATTCCCGCCGGAGTAAGTGCGTAACGTCCTCTGTCACAGATCATAAATCCGTTTTTCAGATACTTCTTAATTTTGGCACCGTACAATCCTTCAAATGAAACGCCGAATTTTTCAAAAAATACATTCGGATCAAGTCCGTCGGTGAGACGGAAGCGGAGCATGATATATTCTCCCATCCTCTCACGGGACTCAAGCTGTTCGGATTCTGCGGTGATCTCAATATTTGAGTTCATATCCTCAATCGCGGGGATATACTTTTTAATGTCGGGAATAAATGAGAAACGGTTTCCGTTGAAATAGGAGTGTGCCGATACACCGAAGCCGAGATATTCTTCGCAATTCCAGTACTTCATATTGTGTGCACACTCAAAACCTCTGCGCGCGAAATTTGAGATTTCATACTGATAATATCCGCATGAGGACAGATACTCAATAGCCGCTGTGTACATGGCATACTCCATTTCCTCATCAGCGCAGACTTCCTTAACTGCTTTCAAATTGTTATGAAAAGGAGTTCCGGGTTCGATCTTTAAGTTGTAAAGGGAAATATGCTCAGGGGCTAGACGGGTCAAAAATCTTAGTGTTTTTAAGAGTGAATCATAAGTCTGATATGGAATACCGAACATTACGTCAACGTTTATGTTATCGAACTTCGCTTCTCTTGCCAATCTGTATGACTCGATAAACTGCTCTCGTGTATGTGCACGGGATAGAGCCTTCAGTTCGCGGTTGTCGGCACTCTGCATACCGAAGCTGATTCGGTTAACTCCAAGACGTCTCAGCTGCTTCAAAGAAGCAAGCGTTACGGTAGCGGGATTGGCTTCAACGGTAAACTCTGCCCCTTTAACAAGAGGGAATATCTTTTTTATGGCGCGTACAAGACGAGCAAGCTCCTCTTTAGGCAGAGCCGTAGGAGTACCGCCTCCAATGAATATACTGTCGACTTCATATTCCTTGATAATGTACTTGTAGCTTTCCATGTGACTTATCACTGCTGAAACGTAACGTGACATTATTTCACCATTCTGCGGAACCGATGAGTTAAAGTCGCAGTAGGCGCATTTTGATCTGCAAAAAGGGATGTGAACGTAAAGTCCCAACCTTTTTTTATCGTTAAAAGAAAACTGCATAACGGTACCCGATCATTCGTCACCCAGCTTGAGGACAGCCATAAACGCCTCGGGAGAGATCTGCACGCTGCCAAGCTGACGCATCTTCTTTTTACCTTCTTTCTGCTTTTCGAGAAGCTTCTTCTTACGGGTAATGTCACCGCCGTAGCACTTGGCAAGAACGTCCTTACGCATAGCCTTTACGGTCTCGCGGGCGATTACCTTACTGCCGATAGCCGCCTGAATCGGAATCTCGAAGAGCTGACGTGGGATATTCTCCTTAAGCTTCTCCGCGATCTTTCTCGCTCTCGCGTACGCCTTTTCCTTGTGGACGATGAAAGTAAGTGCGTCAACAACTTCGCCGTTGAGAAGGAAGTCCATCTTAACGAGGTCACTCTGTTCGTATCCCTTAAGTTCGTAATCAAGGGAAGCGTAACCGCGGCTGCGGCTCTTGAGAGCATCAAAAAAGTCGTAGATGATCTCATTGAGAGGGAGGTTATAGTGAAGCTCAACTCTCTCAGTGTCGATATATTTCATGTCAATGAACGTTCCGCGTCTGTCCTGACAGAGATCCATAAGACCTCCCACAAACTCGGTGGGAGTGATGAGAGATGCCGCAACGACCGGTTCAAGCGCTTCCTCAATCTCATCGGGGGATGGGTAGTTGGTCGGGTTGTCAACGTCAACGGTCTCACCGTTCTTCTTTATGATCTTGTAGATAACGCTGGGAGCCGTTGTGATAAGGTCGAGGTTGAATTCTCTCTCAAGTCGCTCCTCAATGATCTCCATGTGGAGAAGTCCGAGGAAGCCGCAACGGAAGCCAAATCCGAGGGCGATACTCGTCTCAGGCTCGAATGTGAACGCCGCGTCGTTAAGACGGAGTTTTTCGAGAGCGTCCTTAGTCTCGTTATATTTGGAACCGTCAGCAGGATAAATACCTGCGTAAACCATGCTCTGTACGGGCTTGAAGCCGGGAAGGGGCTCGTCAGTGGGACGCTCGGCATGAGTTACGGTGTCACCCACCTGAGTGTCTCCTATGCTCTTGATGGAAGCGGTAACGTAACCTACTTCACCCGCGCTGAGTACACCTGTGCTTCTGAGACCGAAGGGATCAAGAACACCGACTTCAACTGTCTCAAACTCTGCACCCGTACTCATGAGGCGTATCTTATCTCCTGCACGGAGAGTACCGTCCATAACTCTGATATATACAACAACACCGAGGTAGCTGTTATAGACTGAGTCAAATATAAGACATTTGAGAGGTGCATCGGGGTCGCCGTTGGGCGCGGGTACGTCGCGGACGATGGCGTCCATGACCTCCTGGATGTTAAGTCCGGTTTTGGCGGAAACTGCGGGACATCCCTCTGCCGGAATACCGATAACGTCCTCGATCTCTGCCCTTACCTTGTCGGCATCTGCCGAGGGAAGGTCGATCTTGTTGATAACGGGAACGATCTCAAGGTTGGAGTCCACTGCGAGGTAAGCGTTTGCAAGGGTCTGCGCCTCGATTCCCTGGGTTGAATCTACGACGAGAAGCGCACCCTCGCAGGCGTTCAGTGAACGGGACACCTCATAGTTGAAGTCAACGTGTCCGGGAGTGTCGATAA
>JAZUBG010000246.1:0-11965 GCA_045638405.1 Eubacteriales bacterium
AAGAAGTGAATGTGAAATACAAGCTTCAAGGGTACAGTACTGGATCATTACGTTATGTCTCGGCTTTGTGATCTTAGGTGCATGAGCTGAATAAGTATAAGCAAATGTATGTACCAGTACGTCGTATCCCGCTGCTTCAACCTCTTCCGCGATTCTGTTTACGAAACGGATAATAGGTCCTGCCTGTGATCCTTCTTCCTCTACCACCTTTGTACAGTTTTCGCATGTACAGTAATTTTTGTTATCATTCTGTGAAACTGAGATAAGCTCCGCTTCGGGAGATTCTTCAAGATACTTGAATACGTTGTCTCGGATAACTTGGTATACCTTCTCATCGGTCAGTCAAGGTTGATTCGTGTGCTGTTCACTGTATGAAGTACGGTCGGTAGCATTGTCAAGCAGATCAAAAGTGTGGTCTTTTCCGGCACTCCACCAAGTCTTTATATGCATACGGTATTTATCCATCATATCCGGAGTACAGAAGAACCGTGTTGCTGAGGTGAATCTGTATCCAAATACCATAGGAGCTTCGGTGGTATCAAGTCCCTTAATATCGAGAGAATCCTTAGGTGCTAGGTAATCTTCGTTGTCACCTACAAATACCCAGCCGATAACGTCTTCGATCAGCTCGTAGCATCCGTACATCGCGCCGCGCTTGGCAGAGCCTGTGATTCTGATGTTATCGCCTTCACTCTTTACGCTGAAGTTGTCCGCATTTTTATTGACTGAGCCTTCTACTTCAACATCCTTCTCCTCGACTATGATAGCAAACTCACCGTCAGTACCTTCCTTAGTTGGAAGTGTCACGCCGCAGGTCATGTTAACGTACTTAACAAGCTCACCTACACCCTTCATCGTCTTTTCGGAGGCGTTTGCGGGGTATAGAATGGTGTACTTTGCAATATCGTTGCCGTTAATAGTCAGCTTTTCGATGGGATATCCGGAGGATTCCTTGAAGGAGTAATCCTTGGCAATATTAAATCCCTTTTCGTCGGTGCAGGTGTTAAGAAGCTTAACCGCACCGCCGTAAAGAGCGTCGTCGGACGCACCGTCGATAAATACCTTTTCACCGATCGCTTTGATCTCGTAATCGTCAACAACCATCTTAGAGGTGTCGATCTTCTCGCCTCGGTTGGTTTTTCCAAGTACGATTTCCTTTACGTAAGCCTTTTCCTTGTGGTCGATGACCTCAAGGTCAATGCCGTACTTCTCCTTCATCTGCCAGGTCATACGCTCAGCGGCGGACACAGCACCTGCGTCTTCTTTGTCGATGACTACAACGTAGTCTTCGTTAGGGGTCTCGGGGATTTTTTCTTCTGTTACGGCTTCTGTTTTAGCCGTAGTACCGTCGGTTTCTTTCGTATCTGTCTTTCCACAAGCAGTTACGGAAAGTATCATCGCCGCGGTGAGAATTAAAGATAATACTCGTTTCAGACTCATGATTATTGATATTCCTTTCTTTGAATTAATATTTTAGTAGGATGTTTTAGTTAGTTCTGAGGTTAGCTTGCTAAAGTTATTGCTTGTTAAAATTTTAGGTCTTTCTCACCGATAGGTTTTTCCTTTAAGAATCGGGCATTAGATCTTTCCAATACGAAGCGGATTTTGTGAATTCAGTAAAATTCGGTACTCCGAAACTGTTACTGAGACGTACACCGTACTTCTGCATTTTTTTCTGAAGTCTGAAACACATTTCCTGTGATTCTCGTATCATTTCTTCGTTTCCGCTGTTATATAATTTGTCAAACCTCAGATCATTTTCAATGTGATCGAACTGAATCTGAGATGCATCCGTATCACAAAATTCTCTGTAACTTTCACTTCTTAATTTGCAGTTCTCCATGAGTGATATCAAAGTGTCTATAGAGCCGGAAAGTTTGGTATGCATCCAGTTGCTGACAGGATTATCAAAAATACCAAGGTGAGCATTATCGTATTTTTCATGGAGAAGTATCAGAGCATCGTATACATTTTCCCAACCTTTTCCGTAATATCCTTCCATGAAATCCTTCATGTGAGTATAGTATTCTTCTTCGCTCATGTAAGGATCCCATGCTAATTTCGCAAGCAGATACCATCTGAGTCTGTCGAACTCACCATTGTTTGTCCAAAGTCCGTTACCTTCTTGATAGATTCCTTTTACGTTATTGTCTGCAAAAAGACGGACATTTCCTGCGAGTACGTCATAAGTAAGGTCTGTGTATGGTGTTCCGTGATATCCAAAATTATTGGTATAGTTCCAGATCAAAAGATTATTGCTGATTGAGGACCAATCTTTCAGATCCTTTTCAAATCCCGAATTGAAACCGCAACTTTCATTACCGAGTGGATGATTGAAACAACAGTCAATGGAACAAAGTTGGACCGCGACGTTGTCACGGGGCTTAATACCTGTCGGGGCGTCTGTTGTATACTGATATGCAAAAGTATGGATCAAGACGTTCGGATACTTTTTTTCAACTTCTTCGGCAATTTTATTGACAAATTCAATCATTAGTCCGGCTTCACCGCCGTTTCCTTCGGGATCTGCATATTTGGCCATGGCTGTCACACAGTTTTCGCATTTACAGTAATTTTGATTATCGTTTTGAGATACAGAAATAAGTTTAGCGCCCGGTTTTTGTTCAAGTATAGCCATTACGTTTTTCAGAATACGCTCAAAAACAACGGGATCGGTCAAACAGGGCTGATTTTCAAATTGAGAACTGAAATCTCCGTCAAGTTCGTCGAATGAATGGGGATTGTTCGTGTGATTCCGTTCCTCAACGTCACGAAGCTTCCGTCTCATATCTTCTGACCAGTTAAAAGTTCCGTTGCTGATTCGCCTGTTGAAAAACACTGAGTTTTCTGTAATATTAAGCTGTGAGATATCCTTTGAATCGGCAGGACGTATGTAGTCAACATCTTCCATAAGAAATCTCCAACCGATCTGCTCAAGTAATTCATAGCAAGCATACATAGCACCGCGCTCTGCGGCACCTGTAAGGATTACGTGATTTTCTTGTGATTTTACAGTAAATGAATCATAGTCGCAGCCTGCACCGTCAACCTTTACTGTCTTTTCTTCAATGCAGATTGAATATTCGGATTTGTCTGTGGTTGCCTCGAGTCTGCACCCTGTAGCTTTCTCTATATATTCTGCAAGATCATTAACACCAAACATCGTGAGTTCTGACGCATTTTTCGGATATACGATCTTATACTTTGAAATATCGTTGCCGTTAATAGTAAGTTTACCTATGGGATACTTAAATTCATATCTGTCGTTTGCCGCAGATGTGAACTTTACCGTATTGTCGAAGGTTGCGCGAAGTATAAATCGTACAGCACCTTTGTAGATGCCTTCGGAAGTGTCGCCGATTATGGTAACAGTTTCACCGTCAGCATTTATCTCGTATCCGTCAGCACCAAGCTTGTCGTCAGAGACCGCCTTAAGCACGATAGTTTTCTTTGATGAAGATTTGTCAACGATATCAAGCTTAACACCGGTGGTGTACTCAACCTGATACTGAAGTCTCTCGGCCGCATCAGCCGCTGCTTCATCGGCAACGATCACGTAATCGGACTTCCCGTTTTCAACAACGTTAGTTGTAGTTAAGTAGGGCAGGAGTCTCACAGCGATAGTCGCAACGGATGCACGGTCAGCTTTCCCCTCGGGATTGAAGTTACCGTTCTGGTCGCCTTGAATAAAGCCGTATTTTCTCATGGTCTCAATGTCGGCGGTTGCCCAGCTTGCAATCTTGTGAGCATCTGCGAACTTTTCAACCTTTGAGTTGTCGGGAACAGTTTCACCAAGATATTTAACGAATCTTACGATGAGAACTGCCATCTCCTGACGAGTGATTTCACGCGTGGGAGAGAAGGTGGTCTCTGAAGTTCCGGTGGAAAGTCCCGTTTCAACTGCCCATCCGGCGGCATCTGAGTACCAAGCATCGGGATCAGTGTCGGTAAAGTCAAGGTTGTCTCCGTAGCCGTAATTTGCCGCGTTGATAGCCGCTAGGCGTGAAAGAACGGTCACAAACTCAGCGCGAGACATAGGGGCTGTGGGGTCGAATTTGGTATCTGTTTTACCTTTCATGAGTCCGGCTTCGTAGACGTCTGCTACCGCATCGTAATACCATGCATCGGCTTTAACGTCTTCGAAGGGAAGGGGCTCCTTGGCATAAGCGGGAGCCGACACAAGTGCGCTTCCTGCAAGCATTATACTCACCAGAACAGCAGATAATATTCGTTTCAGAGTCATGGTTTCCTCCTATAAGTCAATTCATCAAAAAAATACGCAAAGGGGGCCTGTAATGATGCTACAAGCCCCCTTTCTTAATATCGTTTTATTTGTTTTCCTGTGCAGCGCGCTTCTTAGCCCAGTGAGCCGCGATAGCTGCGTCATATTCAGCCATAGATTCCTCGGTAGGAATGTACTCAGCAAGTTCAGTTGAAGGAATAGTAGGAGCTGTTCCGTCGGAACCCCAAAGAGGTGAGCCGAAGTCGTTTTCCCACTTCACGCGGTCCTCTTCAAGACGGAAGTTAGGTACGTCGTAGGGAACACCGTATTCAAGAGCACTCTTGTGAGCGAGGATAGCAACTGCGGAGAGAGTTGTACCGAAGTATACGTCAAACATAGGCTGCTTGTTCTCTCTGATGCAGTCGAAGAATACCTTAACGGTGAAGAAGTCTCCACCGCCGTGACCGGCCTTCTCGGCAAGTTCCTTGTCCTCGATATTCCACTCGGGATAGTAGGAGTTGTTTTCCTTAAGACCTTCGGGAATGTCGGAGTCGTTAAAACGGAGGGTAATACGCTCTGTATCGCCTCTTACGTTCTCGATCTGACCCTTTGTACCGCAGATTCTGTATGTGTTGTCGTGTGCACCGAACTGTTCCCAACCGGTTACTCTGAATACGGATCCGTCTTCGTTGAAGCAGCTTACGATAGCACCTCTGTCGGGAAGTCTCCAGTAAAGGTCACCGATGAAAGATTCCTTGGTGTGAGGATGAGAAACGGGGAAGGCGGAAACTCTCTTGGGCATTACACCTGTGATGTAGCAAAGAGGAGCGAGAGCGTGTGTGATGTAGTAAACGCGGGGCATGTGGTATCTCCAGTGCTTGGAGTCGGGACAAAGCTCAGCAGTCCAACCGTCACCCCAGATGGGATGGTTGTATTCACCCTCAGCAAAGAGTACCTTGCCGAGATCGCCTCTCTGATATACACGGCGCATCTCCTGGTTAAACTTCATGTAGGGATAGTTTTCAGCGAGCATATAGATAGCATCACTCTTTTCAGCAGCGCGAACGAGTGCAACTGCGTCACCCATTGTACCTGCGGGAGTACACTCGCTGAGTACGTGGATGTTCTTCTCAAGTGCTTTAACTGCGAAGGGAGCGTGCTCGTGGAAGTAGTTTGCAACAACGATCGCCTCGAGACCTTCGTGGTTAATAAAGTCATCGAAGTTGTTGTATGCACCTGCATCGGGGTATCTCTTGCTGTTTTCTTCAAGAAGTGCTTCGTTCTTGTCACAAATTGCAACGATCTCGCCGTTGCAGGCAAGAATGTTGTTGATGAAGGAACCGCCTCTGCCGAGACCGAAAATACCGACTTTGATCTGTTTCATAATTGTTTTCTCCTTATATGAAAATATATTTTAAATTTAATTTAACCAGGGTAAAACGAGAATGAGAAGTCCGATAAATGCAAGTGCAACGGACATGACCTCGCGCTTTGAAGGCTTCTGACCGGTAAGTGTAGCGATGACGGTAGAAGCGATCATAACACCGCCCGTGATGAAGGGATACTGAACGGATGCGGGAATGAACTCAATTGAAATGATGAGAAGAAAATTGGCAATCTGATTTATCGCGCCTCCTCCGAATGAATAAAGAATGACGTTAGGCTTTGGCTTTTTCAGTTTCTTTATCATGGGAAGCATTATTGCAAGTGAAATCACGGCCATAATTATAGCTGTCCAAAGTGAATAGGAAGCTTCGTCTGTTTTTGAGAATGGTAATTTTTGGAATAAAGTTGTAAGCACACCGGACATACCGTTAAGTAAGAAGATACCTATGTAGTGAAGCGTTCCGCCTTTTTTGCTGTCTCTGTTTATGGTGCAGGCAAGAGCAGCGATGACGAGAACGGTACATATGATCTTACCGACTGTTATATCTTCACTGTAAAATACAATTCCAACGATGAAGGGAAGCATCATTCCGCCCAGCATCGAGAAAACGGAATAAAGGGAAAGGTTTATCTTACCGAGAGCTTTCAGAGAGCAGTAGGAAAAGAGAATGGTGTTTGTCGCGGTAGCCGTAGCCATGATTAGCGTGAAGGGCGTAACACCGATGTTGATGCCTGTAACGCAGAAAAGGCAGATACCGCCCGCAATAGCGGAAAGAAGGGAATAAAAGAAGGTAGAAGCTACACCGCCACCCATTTCCTTTTCATATCTGTCGGTGAAAAAGAACTGTACCGAGAACATCAGTACCGCAATACTTACAATTCCGTAATACATAATAACTCCATACTTGATTGATTCTATACTCATTATATCATGTTTTTTTCTGCTTGTATATGGAAAAAATACATTTAAACATGGAAAATAGTTGATTATTTTAGACTTTCGTGTTATACTTCACATAATTAAAGATATTTGGAGACTGATATGAAAAACTCAAACATTTGCAAGTTCAATCAAATCAGATCAGGGGACCTTATCTGCGAAAATTTTATATATGAGTCCGAGGACGCTCAGAAGGAAACGTTGACAGCGAAGAATTTCGTAATGAATCTTGTTTGCGAGGGTAAGGGCACCTTCACTTGCGGAAAAGACAGCTTTGAGGTGTTCGAAGGTGACATTTTCTTTGTACTGAAAGGAGAAAATTTCTCCGTTTCTTCTGCAGGTGATGAAAAATTCTCTTATATGTACATCAGCTTCAACGGCAGACGTGCTTATGAGTATATTGAGAGATTCGGAATCGGAGAAGATTACCGTGCTTTTTGTGGTTACGGTTTTCTTGTTCCGTTCTGGAAGGAAAGTCTTGATATCGCCCGTGAAGATAATATCGATCTTCTCAGCGAGTCAGTACTCGTTTATTCTTTTGCGCGGATGACTTCGGAAAAGAAGGATAAGTCAGACCTCATCTCCCGTATGATCGAGCTTACCAACGAATATTTTACCGATTCGGCTTTTTCCATTTCGGTGCTTGCCGACGAACTTGGGTATGATAAAAAATACCTTTCCTCCGTGTTTAAACGGAAGAAAGGCATTACTTACACTAATTATCTTAAAGGACTGCGAATACGCCGTGCTGTGTTCTACATGGAAGAAGGGGTAAACAGCGTAAAAAACGTCGCTCTTCTGTCAGGCTACAACGATCCGCTCTACTTCTCGAAGGTATTTACCTCCGAGATGGGAATTACACCGAAGGATTTTATAAAAGAAACACAGTCGAAAAAAGAATAATTAAAGATCAATTTCAATTCCGACGGGGCAGTGGTCGCTTCCCAAAATGTCTCCGAGAATGAAGCTGTCGCGGACACTGGACATAATGCGATCTGACACAACGAAGTAGTCGATACGCCAACCGACATTCTTCTCACGCGCCTTCATCATGTAACTCCACCATGAGTACTCAACTTTGTCGGGATAGAGAGTACGGAAAGTGTCCTTAAAGCCGCAGTCAAGCAGTTCTGTGAACTTGCCTCTCTCCTCGTCGGAAAAGCCCGCACTCTTATGGTTGGTTTTCGGATTCTTAAGGTCTATTTCCTCGTGAGCGACGTTAAGGTCTCCGCAGTAGATCACAGGTTTGTCCTCGTCAAGCGTTTTGATGTATTCTCTCAGCGCATCCTCCCATGACATTCTGTAATCAAGGCGAGCAAGCTCGCGCTGTGCGTTGGGAGTGTAAACGCACAGCAGATAAAAGTTTTCGTACTCAAGGGTAATAGCGCGTCCCTCGGTGTCATGTTCGGGGATGCCTATACCGTATTTCACGCTGAGCGGCTCGTGCTTTGTAAATATTGCAGTGCCCGAATAGCCTTTCTTCTCAGCGCTGTACCAAAATTCGTGATAACCGGGCGCGTCAAACTCAGCCTGTCCCCGCTGCATTTTTGTTTCCTGTAAACATACGAAGTCCGCGTCGATGTCATTAAAAAAATCAGCAAAGCCTTTAGTAAGGCAGGCTCTGAATCCGTTTACGTTCCATGAAATAAATTTCATAATGTTCTCCAAGTTATGTTATTAAGCGTTTTATGCTTATATTATAACATAAATTCTATCGAATTTCAAAAGAAAATCTTTTGCCCGTTGCCAAAAATCTGAATTTTTGATATAATATTCTTATAAACTACCGAAAAGGAGCCGCATAATGCTTAATTCATATTACAAAGGTCTTCAGGATGATTGTCTCGTTATTAAATGTACTCATGCGGACGGCGGTCCCTCCGACGAGCCGTACTATCTCTTCTCACTTGACCATATCGTTGGAATTAAAGAAGAAACTCTTGCCCTTGCAGGTGAAAATAGTGATGCGGTGCGCTACATAATTGATACTCTTGTTGACATCGTAAAAACAGACGATCACGGACTTGCTGACGCATTCGGTTCAGCGGCTTATCATTATTTTGATATGCTCATGGGCGTCACCAAAGGCGAGACTTTTTTCGTGAGACTCAAAACGCTCAGAGAAAAGTACGGAGAGGGTTATTTCCCGTTTGTGAAATGAGCAAAAAAGAGGCGTAAAGCCTCAAGCGTACTGACAACCCCTGTGCCTTAGCACAGGGGTTGTCAAATAAAACAAAGACTAAATCTAAAGTAAAAGAGGATGCGCGGCGTGAGCGCCGCTTTTCAGACGAATAGGAGAATTTCGCGCCTTACGAGGCGCGACTTAGGGCTCTGCCCCAAGTCCCCGCGATCTTCCCTAAAAGATGATCAAAGCTTTGGGCTTTTTGACAGCGTGAAACCTCTGTCAGCACTCTAAGGCGTAAAGTCTTTTTTTACTCTTCGATCTTCATATCCTTGAAATAGTATTCCTTGTCTCGCTCTCCAATCTCGCGGAGAATGCGGCAGGGATTGCCGACCGCAATCACGTTTGCAGGCAGATCCTTCGTTACAACGCTTCCCGCACCCACAACTGTGTTGTCTCCGATGGTAACTCCGGGAAGTACCACGACGCCCGCGCCCAGCCAACAGCACTTGCCAATCTTAATAGGCGCGTTGTACTGCGTGCCAAGCTCGCGGAGCGAAGGAAGTATCGGATGTCCCGCTGTTGCAAGGACTACGTTAGGACCTAATTTAGTGTAGTCTCCCACGTGAATGTGCGTGTCGTCAACCATCGTTAAGTTGAAGTTGGCGTAAACGTTCTTTCCGAAGTGAACGTGATGACCGCCCCAGTTGGCGTGAAGGGGAGGCTCAATGTAGCAGCCTTCACCTATTTCGGCAAACATCTTTTCAAGCAGCTCGTGTCTCTTTTCACTCTCGCCGGGACGTGTCATGTTGTAATCGTACTGCAACTCAAGGCAAGCGGTCTGTTCTCTCATAATGTCTTCGTCAGTTGCAACGTACAGCTTGCAGGAATGCATCTTTTCTTTTGTAGTCATATTCGGTACTCCTTTTCGTTTTATCATTAAATTAATTATACCCCAAAACTCTTCGTTTGTCCATACCTAAAATAAACCTCGTACACTTGACCTTGCAGTAAAATTGTGCTAAAATAGACACATATCAACGCGGAAATCAGGTCGAAAAATGAGTCAAAGTAATATTAAAGATTTTACCAAAGGTAACATAACGAATCAGCTTATCCGCTTCGCGTGGCCGCTGTTTCTGTCGAATCTTCTTCAGATTCTCTATAACATGGTGGATATGATCATCGTAGGTCAGGTACACGGCAAAGCAGGAACTTCAGCCGTTGCCGTCGGCGGTGACGTAACGATGCTTCTCACATTCGTTGCCATGGGCTTTTCAAGCGCGGGTCAGGTACTTATTGCAAAATACATAGGCGCAGCAAAAAAAGAGGTTCTCGGTAAATTCGTAGGAACACTCGCAGGATTTCTCGCCATCAGCTCTGCCGTTATCAGCGCACTCGGTATGTTCTTTCAGGATAAACTTCTTATTCTGATGAATACTCCGGGGGAAGCATATGAGGGCGCCGTAGCATACTCCACCATTTGTATGGCAGGACTTATATTCATCTACGGCTACAACGCTACAAGCGCGATAATGCGCGGTATGGGTGATTCTAAGCATCCGTTTATCTTTATCGGAGTCGCCGCGGGACTGAACGTTGTGCTTGACCTTCTGTTCGTTCCACGATTAGGTGTAGGCGGCGCCGCACTTGCAACGGTTATCAGCCAGGCGGTCAGCGTAATACTCTGTACAGGATTCCTCGTGAAAAATCGAGATAAGTTCAGCCTTCTCTGTACCGCGAGAGATTTTATATTTTGGAATCGGGATATGCTCGTGTCCCTTTTGAAGCTGGGTATCCCCATGGCGATCAAAATGGCATCGGTACAGGTTTCCAAGTTATTCGTTAACTCCTACGTCAACTCTTACGGTGTTGAGGTTTCCGCATTTGCGGGAATCGCAAATAAACTTGCAAGCTTCAGTAACCTTATCTCCAACTCCATGAATGCCGCAGGAAGCACCATGGTCGGTCAGAACATCGCCGCTGAGAAGTACGACAGAGTAAAGGGAATTATCCTTCGCCTTGCGGTGATAACACTTACCGTTTCAAGCATCGTGTCACTTGCGTTTATCTTCTTCCCCGAAGCGATCGTTGGTCTTTTTACGGGAGACGGAGCAGTACTTGCACTTGCACGTCCCTTCGTACCCATCGCAGTGCTCCTCTTCTTCTCAAGTGCTATGAGAGCAATGATGAACGCGCTCATTAATGGTAGCGGTAACTACAAAACCAATTTTGCTACCGCAATTCTCGACGGAATCGTCCTCAGAATCGGTCTATCCGTGCTTTTCGGACTTGTTCTTGATATGAAGCATTTCGGCTTCTGGCTGGGTGACGCTCTTGCGGGGTATACACCGTTCTTTATCGGACTTGTGTTCTATCTGTCAGGCGCATGGAAGAAGAAGGTTGACTAAAAACGTAATTTTATTGTAATAAAAAATTCATAAGAATTGGAGAATATTAAAAATGCTTGTTTTTGAAAGCGACTACACAGAAGGCGCACACCCCGCGCTGCTTCAGAGACTTATTGAGACGAACATGGAAACTCTCGTTTCCTATGGACATGACAAATATTCTGCTTCCGCAAAGGAAAAGATCAAGATGGCTGTCGGTAAGGAGGATGCAGAAGTATTTCTTCTCACAGGCGGCACACAGACGAATCAGATCGTCATCGACACTGTCCTTGCTCCCTATGAAGGCGTTATCAGCGCCACTACAGGACACGTAAACGGCCACGAAGCGGGCGCTATAGAGTTTACGGGACACAAGGTGCTTGCGATCCCCCATGAGCTTGGTAAGATTCCCGCAGGTTCACTTAGAAAATACCTTGAAACTTACTACAGCGACGAGACTCACGAACACATGGTCCGTCCCGGAATGGTGTACATTTCACATCCTACAGAGTACGGTACTCTTTACACCAAAGACGAGCTTACAGCTCTTTCGGGTATTTGCCGTGAGTATGACATTCCCCTTTATCTTGACGGTGCAAGACTTGGCTACGGATTAGAGAGCCGCGGCACCGACGTTACACTCCGCGACCTCGGTGAGCTTTGCGATGTATTCTACATCGGTGGTACGAAAGTAGGAGCTCTTTGCGGTGAGGCGGTAGTATTTACCCACGCAAATGCACCGAAGCACTTCTTCTCAAGCATCAAGCAGCACGGCGCACTTCTTGCAAAGGGAAGACTTGTAGGAGTTCAGTTTGATACACTTTTCACCGACGGACTTTACTTTGAGCTTGGCGGCCACGCCATCAGAATGGCTGACAGAGTCAGAGAAATTCTGAGAAACAAGG
>JAZUBG010000247.1:0-11743 GCA_045638405.1 Eubacteriales bacterium
CTTCCTCGGAAGACACACGCCGATGAAACAAACACTACTCGGGGCGCAGTCAGTGTGCGACTGCGCCCCGAGACGAATTTTTTAGTTGTTAAGAAAGGTTAAACGGATCATGAAAAAGATTTTAGCACTATTTATGGCACTTCTTCTTTGCACTGTGTTTATGGTATCCTGTGCAGATAAAGAGAGTGATGAGACAAACGGTGAAACAGAGGGCGGCATTGTTCCCGAAAAGACGGAAAACGTTCCCGAAATGCAGGAGATCACCTATTACGCGGACATCGTGATCAAGGATTACGGTACTATCACCGTAGCGCTTGACGGTAAGAGCGCACCTATCTCGGTAGAAAACTTCGTAAAGCTTGCGAAGGACGGCTTTTACGATGGACTCAAATTCCACAGAATTATTGAAGGCTTCATGATGCAGGGCGGTAATGGGGAACCTGCGGGCAAGGATTGCGACACCATCAAGGGTGAATTTGCCGCAAACGGAGTACAGAATCCACTCACCCACGTGAGAGGCGCTATCTCCATGGCACGTACAAACGTTATGGACAGTGCAAGTTCACAGTTCTTTATCGTACACGAGGACAGTACGTTCCTTGACGGGGACTACGCCGCATTCGGATACGTTACTGCGGGACTTAACATAGTTGATGCAGTATGTACCTCGGCAAAGCCTATCGACGGCAATGGCGGTATCGCTGAAGCGGATCAGCCTGTGATCGAAAAGGTAGTTATCAAAGACGCAAAGTGAAAACAAACGGCAGGGAAACCTGCCGTTTGTTTGTTGGTAGGACGGGTTTCTTTTGTAGGGCGAGTGCTTTTGCCACACAATCAAAATGCCCCGACAGATTGATCCGTCGGGGTTATCTTGCTCGATAAATTGGAATTGTAATTATAGTTTTTACAGAATCTTTTGATAAATATTTTGGTCATGTATTTGAAATATAGATTTGTAACCACATTTTTCATAAAATGTATCTTCTTTTGAACCCAATGTAATATATTTGAATCCTTGTTTTCTTGCTATGTCTTCAAAATAACGCATTGCTTTTGAGGTAATACCTTGTTTACGATAGTTTTCATCACACGCAACAAAGCCAATCACCAGACTTTCTTTATTCTCTGCTCTTCCCAAAACAGCCGAAACAATCTTGGTACCTTTCAAAACATAAATCAGTGGCTGCAAACCGTCTTGCAGTCTTTTTAACCACGCATCATATCCATATATTTCATCATTATGTGTACCAAGTACTTTATAACACAATTCCAACACATCTCGAAGTTCAGATTCTGTTTTAATCTCCTTAAAAACTAAATCAGACATCTTATTTGTCCTCCCGGATTTTATACATCGTTTTGTTTTATTGTCCATATCGCTTGGGTTTACAAATGTATAGATTTAAGACAATATTTTATTTTTCTGAGTATAATTCGTCGTAACACCAACGCAGCGGATTTTCGTAAATGTAATTCGATCTGATTTCGTAATCATTTTTGTTTCGTATCACGTGTTCAATAAATGACTTTTGCCAAATTGATACACCAATCTTTTTTGTTGCCGCCCCTTTGAATTGTTTGACCATTCGTTCTACCGTAGGGGCGACCTGCGGTCGCCCGTATTCATCTTTAGAAATAACAACCATTATATGTAGGTGATTCGGCATAATTACATATGAATATAATGATGCCGCAGGGTATGTTTGATTCCATCGTTCAAGTTCTTCTAAAACTATCTTGCCGATATTGGATAATGGCAGATTCTGCGGGCGAACGCAGTTCGCCCCTACGGAACGCCAATTGAACACCTGCGGGTCGATCAATCCGTCCCAAAAATAATTCTTTCTGTTTTCCGTACAGATGGTTACAAAATATGCACCCGGAGAGCTATAATCATAATTCTTGAGCCGTATATCTTTTCTTTTCGGAAATTCTTTTTCTTTATCCACGATCATCACCATTGCCATTATACCACAAATTTTCAGAGAAAGGAATGCCTCAGAATAATATTGAATCTTTACGGATTCAGTTACATTATGTCTGTCTAAAACTACCCTAAGGACTATATAACTCGACACTCTGAGAATAAAACTAATGTGAAATGTTCATGACGAACATTTCACATTTAATTTTATTGAATAAGCTTTATACGTTATAGGTACTCTTTCCCGCGGGAACATCGATGATTACCTTGTCCCAGAGGTACTTGGTGTTGATAACCAGCTTGAAGGGCTTTTCAGCTTCCACGTCGATTACGGTCTTACCTCTGAAGGGCTGATATTCACGGCAGACGATGGATACATTGTTGCCGTTGAAGATCATGTTTTCAAGACCGCACGCATCTCTGCCGTGGAGATTGAAAGTCACGGTATTTTCGGAAGCGTCAAACTCAAGACCGATGATGTTCTCGATAAGGAGGGTGATGGGTGCAAGTCCGCCCCAGCCTACGAATGCATCTCTTACAAGTCCGCCGTCCTCGGTAGTGGAGGGACGGTGATCCTCGGGAGCGTAGCATTCCCAGATACCACCGAAAGCGGGATCCGCATCAACTGCGCACATAGCCTCAAGTACCTTTACGGTAGCCTCGCGTGCAAGCTCACGGTAGCCGTTCTCGCAGAGACCCTTGATTGCCGCATAGTTTGTAGGCGGCCATACTCCACCGAGCCAGTATCCGCCGGTGGGGTCGTAGTTCGGGTCATCTTTGGAGAGAGAAGCGAAGGGAACCTTGGTGTAGAACTCGTCTACGTTGAACATATGGTTCTTCACAGCCTCGCGTCTGTCAAACTTTGCAGCACCGCAAAGGAGAGTCCAGAACGCAGCAGCGGTCTTTGAGTTGATGAACTTAACCTTTTCGTGTCTTTCGCTTCTCTGGAAGAAGTCGAAGTACCAGGAAGCTTTGTCGCTCCAGTGACGCTCGTTGATGAGAGCGCAGATTCTTGCGTTTTCAGCTTCGTAGAAAGCCTTCTTTTCTTCGTTACCGAGGTGAGCGAAGATCTTAGCGAGACACTTTGCGCTGAGAGCCTGCTGACAAGCAAGATCGATGTGACAAACGTCACTTCCGTCAAGGTGCTGTGCGAAATATCCTGCTCTGGGAGAATTGTCCATACCTGATGAGCCGGAGTCCTCGAACCAGTAAAGGTCGCAGGAAGGACGGCGGCGCTGATTTTCGATGAAAGAGTAGATTCCTTCAAGGGCGGGGAGAACGGTTTCGAAACGGCTGTCGTCACCCGTTACCATGAAGTGCTCCCACTCGGACCAAGCCATGAGGGGAGGATTGATTCTCTCGCCGTATGTAGGTTCTTCCGTCTCAATGGTGTAAGCCATTGCCATAAATCCGTCGGATTCACGGCGGAGACGGTAGAGATTGTCAAGGTTGTTGAACGCGGTGAGCGTTCCATTGGAGTAGTTGGTGATGAAAGTCATGATGCAGGAGTCCCACTGCCATGTGATACCGACACCGGGCATACATGTGAGCAGATTCTTCCAGCCGGGCTTATCAATATACTCCACGTTGGTGAATGCAGTCTCCCAAGCCTTGTAATAAAGGTTTATCCAGTCCTCGTGGCCGGAGAGCACGGGACGGGGGAGCTTTTCTTTATCGTAATAAAATCTTTCGTACATATTTTACTCCAATCCGACGGAGTATCCGTCAGGTTATTTTTCCCTTTTAGTATAACATATTCTTCATGTTCAGTCAAGAATCAAAAATGGATTTCGGTCAGATGAGATGTTATTAAGTAGAAAAATGTTTTTATACGGTTACTTGAGATCTCAGATGGTTTGACGAAAGACGAAGAGCATATGAATCGTCTGACGAGTTTTTATGAAAAAGATTGAAAAATAATTCATTTCATGTTATAATAATACTAAAGATAGTGTTATCGGAACTGTGATTGACGGTAATGCGGAAATGGAGAAATATATGGGTAAGCTTTGTACCAAATGTGGGGCTTCTGTGAGAGAGGGTAGTAAATTCTGCATGAAATGCGGAAATCCCGTAACTGCGTCACCTCTTTGTGAAAAGGATGAAAGTCCCGAAGTTAAAAGTGAGAGCGTTTCAGTGACGGAGATTTCAGATCAGGCTGCTATTGAACCGGAAGAAAAAAACGAGAGAGTTATTCCCGATCCCGTTCTCGAAGAACCTTGTGAGAACACAACACCCGTAGCAAGTCCGATACCGATAGTGAAAAAGAGGAAAAAAGGCAAGATCATTATTGCGTCAGTATCCATTCTGCTGTCAATTTTGCTGATTGCCGGAGGAATCTTTTATATTCCTGCCTTGTTTTCTTCAGAGGACGACGGTAATAAAAGAAAACCTCATAGAGATGAGGCCACTGAAACGGAAGCGTCGAACGATGAGACCGACGATCACGATGATACCTTTGGGGAAAGTACCTCCGATGATTCCGATGATTCCGACGAGCCCGACGAGCCCGATGAGCCCGACGAGCCTGCGATTCCTTTAGATGAGATCAAAAGAACAATAATGATCTATATCGTGGGATCTGACCTTGAATCGTATAACGGGGCGGCTACGAGTGACATCAAAGAAATGCTTTCTGCTAACTTCGATACGGAAAAGAATAACGTTTTGATCTATTTGGGCGGAGCTTCTGAGTGGCATATGAATGAAATATCTGAAGATGAGAACACTTTGCTTCTTCTTGAGGATGAAGGTGCCAGAATTATCGAGACCTACAGCTCAAAGAACATGGGAAAAAGCAGTACACTGTCAGAGTTTTTGACGTATGGCGAGGAAAATTATCCAGCCGATCAATACAGCCTTATACTGTGGAATCACGGCGGAGGTCCTCTTTTTGGATATGGTCAGGATGAGGTGCATAATGATATTCTCTCTCTCGAGGAGCTTTACGAAGCCCTTGATGACTCTCCTTTCGGAAAGAACAATAAGTTGGAGCTTGTCGGTTTTGATGCGTGCCTTATGGGAACACTTGAATGTGCATGGATCTTCCGTGACTTTACAGAGTACTATGTGGCGTCCCAGGAGGTAGAACCGGGTTGGGGGTGGGATTATACCTTCCTAAGTGAGATCGATGAATGTGCTGACGGTGCTGATATGGGAAAGGTCATCATTGACAGCTATTTTGACTATTGTGAAACTGTGTTCGATATGATTCCCAGATACGAAACCGAGGTTACGCTTTCATGTACAAAGCTTTCAGAACTCGGAAACGTTGAAAAGAAGCTTAACTCACTCTTTGAAGAGGTCAATGAAAACGTCCTCAAGGGTAAAATCCAGACTGCGTCCCGTTGCAGACGTAATTCAAAGTCATTCGGCAAGGTTGGTAGTTACTTTGATTATGATCTTGTAGACATTATTCATATGTCAGAACTGTTGTCGAGCACATATTCGACAGAAACCAAGAACCTTGGTAAAGCACTGGACAAATATGTGGTTTATTCCCGTTCCAATGCGGAGAATGCTAACGGAGTTTCTGTATATCATCCTTACGAGTCTTTGAGTTATGCTCCTGCGGCCATTAAAATACTTAAAAATATTGATTATGCGGACGGATACGTAGAATATATTGAAAAATTTACTGACGTATTGGAAAATGGTATGTCCGGAAGTTACGATGAGTTTTCAAAGACCCTGGGTACTGTTGATGTTAATGAAAACAGTGAACTTGGCGTTACGGTACAGTTGACAGAAGAGCAGATGGAGGACTATTCGAGTTCCAGAGTCTGCATTATGAAAAAAATTCCCGCTACGGAAACTGCTTCGGGAAAAACAGAGTACTTGCCTGTATTTATCGGATATGATACGTCTCTTGCGGCTGACGGAACACTTTCGTCAAACTTTGAATGTAAAGCAGTGTATGGAAAAGACGGCAAAACGGGCGAGTATTCAAAATATCCCATATTCATGTGGCAGACTTATGACAGCTCCGAGAACACGATATACTATTTTGACAGTCTGTTTTATTGGAACGAAATCGAGACAATTACAATGCCGGGTTACAACGGAGATGATCAGGTCATCGAATATGAGATTTTAAAATCGATGAATGTAAACTGGTTGGCTAAGCTTGTAGGAGACAAGGTGCAACTGCTTGGAGCATATCCGACCGAATCCATTGGAGTCGAAAATCTTCCCGTTAAGGAAATGCTTGACAGCGAGGATTATGAGATGTACAGCTTTTCACGAATGAGTTATATAATTGACTCTTCCGACGGCTATATAAACGATATGAAGCTGACAATGAATTTCTACAGTGAGTCGTATACTAAGGAAGACGGATTCTCACTTGAACTGAAGTCCATTAATCCCGAGGATGATTTCTATGCATTCTTTGTGGTCGAGGACATTTACGGCGATACATATTGGAGTAATATGATACCCGTCGGTGAATAAAGTGAAGTATTGAAATAAAAGTCTGTCACAGGCTCTGAAAAAAGCTTGTGACAGACTTTTTATATTCTATTCAGTTATCAGTCGTCGAGAGTTGCTTCCTGAGCAGACTCGGAAAGAGCGCTGGGACGGAGGGGTGCGGGACGCTCACAACGTGTGGTCATCTCGTAGATCTTACCTGACTGGCAGGATTCCTGAATACCGTGGATAACCTCGATAGCGTGGAGACCGATGTCGTAGTGGCAACGGGGACGTCTGCCGTTAACGAGAGCGTAGCACATATCTGCAAGACCTATACCGCGGCTTGAAGAAGAGTAACCGTGGAGAATAGGAAGCTGCACACACTGGCTTTCAACATATTCACTGAGCTTCTGATTATCAGTTCCGTCGTCACCGATAACACCAACCTCTGAACGGGGCATTTCACCGGGTCTGATACCTTCGCCGTGAGGATCAGCTCCCTTTCTTTCAACGCTGATCTTGTCTCTGAAGCTGTTGGGATCACCAAGCTTGAACAAACCGTCAGTACCTGTGATCTCGAATGCGAAAGAGCCTGTAGAGTCGGATGAAATGTGGAATGTACCGAGAACTCCGCACTCGAACTCAAGAGCAGCCATGAGAGTAGTGGGAGTGTTAACGATGAATTCCTCACCGTACTTGGGATGCTTGGGATTTGTATACTTTCTGACGGGGTTGATGTTACCGCCGAAACCTGTTACGCGCTTGATGGAACCCAGGAGATTGATCATCTGATGGATGTAGTAACCGCCAAGGTCGAAGGGGAAGCCTCCGCCGTAGTGGAGAGGGAAGAAGAAGAACTTGGGTGCCATGTCAAAGAAGGGAGTGCTGGGCTCGTAGTGAGCAGTACACTGAGCGTGGATGGAGATGGGCTTACCGATGATGCCATCGTCAAGGTACTTTCTTGAGGACTGCTCCCATGAGCCGAGGAATGTGTCGGGAGCTGTGGTGAAGAGAACGTTATTCTCTTCAGCAAGACGTGCGAGCTCCTTCGCCTCCTCAAAGGTGGGAGCCATCATCTTCTCGCAGTATACGTGCTTACCTGCCGCGAGTGCTCTGGAGGAGATCTCAAAGTGAGACTCGGGATAGGTGAGGTTAACGATGACCTCGATCTCGTCACAAGCGAGCATCTCTTCGAATGTCATCTTCTTAACGCCGTACTTGTCAACCATGTACTGAGCACGGGAATCAATGATGTCGCAAACTGCAACAACGTCGATGATGTTGAACTTGTACATCATGTTGTCCATGTAAGTACCGCGGCAGATACCGCCGCAACCTACTACGCCTACTTTTACTTTTCTCATAGCTAAAAATTCCTTTCGGAAAATAAAATTTTCTAAGTGGTGTCACTTCTGTAATTGTATCATAAAAGCGTGTTATTTGCAAGGGGATACAATGATAGGTATTACTTTTTATGAATTTAGTCCATGTTGTTTTCTTTTCCGTTTTGTCACTTCTTAAATTCAATTTTAACTTCGTCGGTTTTCGGAAAATCGTCGATCCACCAGAAATCAAGTGACCACTGCTTTCCCTGGCACTCAAAGGTATAAGTCTTTTTTGAAGGCTCAATTCCGTTTACTGTCGGAGAAACGGAAGAATAACACCAACCGAACACGGTGTCACCCTCTTCGCTATAGGGGAACAGAATAAACTGGTCCTTATCTCCGTTCAACACGAATGCACTGGGAGATTCAAGTGCACCTTCTTCGGTGTATCCCTGAACACAGTATTTTCCGTCATCGTTTGTTACAAACGCAACGTTGGTCAGCGTGTCGTTTTCCGAAACGAAAAACATTTCGGTAATATCGCCGATCTCCCTTTGATCAAGCAGCTTTTTTACCGTTAGCGTCATCCTGTCATTTGTGGGATTATCTGCGGCATCACTCAGCGCTTCTTCCGGGGTATCGCGCCAGACGTCACCTACATACAAATATCCGTCTTCTGATAGTTTAACAAAGCAGATTACAATAAGGATTACGCCAATTATAATTATCGGAAACAATATTTTTTTGTTCATGTGCGTGTCTCTCTCTTCGGTATGATATATGTGTAATTATAACATTCATTATAAAAAATGTCAAGAAATGTAGTATTTATTCCTGATATGCCCACGGAGTAAATTTACCGAAAACTCTTTCTTTTATGTACATAACCCCCTCCACATGAACTGCACTGCAAATCGTGAGGAGGGGGTTGCATAAATAATATTACTTTACGTTCATGATCTTCATGAGGTTGTTGCAGATGTTGGTGTTGTCATAGTGACCCACGAACAGTTCGCTTCCGAGACCCTGAGCGTAAACTGCAACGGGAAGAGCTGTGTGATCCCATGAGGAGAAGTTAAGGCCTGCCTTGTTGTTTATTATACCTGTGAGGGTAACTGCGAGAGGCCAGTAATCGCCGTACATGAGCTTTTCTTCTTCTGTGCGAGAAGAGGGAATGGAACCCATTCTTGCGGATTTGTACGCTTCTTCAATACGCTTGTGCTCGGAATTGGTGAGAGTGAGTTCTCCGTCACCCTCAAGTGTAAGTCCGAAGTACTTCTCAATGTCTGCAAATGCCGCAACGTCGATCTTCTTACCCTTGTATGTGGGAATGATCTCGTCGGAGAACTTCTGGTAGGACATCTTCTGAGAGCTGAGAAGCTTGAATGACGTGTTACTATCCGTACCTGCAAAACCGAGAGAGAATCCGCCTGTCTCGTGGTCGCCTGTTACGATGATGAGCGTTTCGCCCTTGTGCTGTTCAGCAAAATCGATGGCAACCTGAACTGCGTCTGAGAGAGCCTTTACTTCGTTTACGATGGTAGCCGCGTCATTAGCGTGGGAAGCCCAGTCGATCTTACCGGACTCACACATCATGAAGAATCCCTTTTCGTTGTCCAGAAGCTCTGTACCCTTCTTTACGTAATCAGCGAGAGCCCACATATCCTCAGTACGGTCAATTTCGTAAGGGAGAGAGAATTCGTCAGCCTGATTTTCTTCGAAAATTACTACCTTACCGTCTTCCTTCTTGAGAGCTTCTGCCTCAGCATATGTGGAAACGATCTTGTATCCGTGCTTTTTTGCGAGAGCGTTCATGTCGAAGTTGGGGTCATCCTTGCTGCTTACGAAGAAGCCGCCGCCTGCGAAGTATTCATAACCGGACTCGAAAAGCTGAGTGGAGATGGCCGTACCTTCACTACGGCTGTTTACGTGAGCGTAGAAAGCTGCGGGAGTTGCGTGGTTCAGGTTAACACTTGTTACGATACCAACCTTCATACCGAGCTGAGAGTGAAGCTTTTCGGCGATATTCTCGTACTTTTCCGTACCGTCGGGGCTTACGCCGAGGTTACCCGAGTTGGTCTTCTTACCTGTTGCGATAGAAGTACCGGATGCGGCAGAGTCGGGGATGATAGAGTCGGTGGTGTAGTTTACGGCAGAGCCTACAGACTCAAAGTTCATGAAGTTCATGTACTTGGGTATGTTCTGACCTTCAATGGCACCGAGATAGCTTGCGGTTGCCTGGATCTGAGAATAGCTCATTCCGTCTCCGATGAAGAGGAAGACGTATTTGGGAGCTTTTCCTTCGTAATTGTCTGCGGGAGCATTTTCGCCCTGCGCAGTGGTTGTGGTGGTTCCGCTGTCTTCAATACCGCAGCTTACCAGTAAGGGGAGCATGAGGCAAAGCGCAAGAAGCAGTGCGAGGATCTTTTTCATGACAGTTTTCTCCATTCTTTAGATTTTTTTATTTTTACTGTATTTGAAAAACGTGTTTGTAATGCCTGTTTTGAAAAAAGTTTCGAAAACAGCTTAATTTTGTTCGTCGTCTGAGGAAACGGTGACCTGAGAGAGAGTATCTGACTGATTTTCTGCCATGCGGCGCTTTTTTAATCTCGTCAGAAGTACACCTGCGCAAACGGCGGTAAGGGGAGCGACAGTAACAAGACCGAATGAGCCGATTATGGTCTGTGCGATTTCGGACGCCACGTATTTATAGTTAAAGATATGCTGTGTGGGTATGGACTGAACCATAAATACCATGAGAAGGCCCATATATCCGCCGGAATAGGCAAGAAGCAGGGTGGTTGTCATGGTACCCATAGCGGCACGGCCCACGTTCATGCCCGATTTTACCGCTTCGAGAGCAGATATGTCAGGTCGCTTTTCAACAACTTCGTGAACTGCCGAGGTAATGTCCACTGCAAGGTCCATTACAGCTCCCGATGAGCCGATAAATATGGACGCCATAAATATCTGCTTAAGATCTAAGTTTCCGTAACCTGTGTAGAGCAGAGTCTCGGCATAGCTGAGAGTTGCACCGTTCAGCTTGAAGAGATCTGTAAAGATTATTCCGAGAATACAGGTCACAAGGACTCCGAGGAACGAGCCGGACACGGCGGAAGCGCACCTCATATCAAAGCCGTAGACCAGCGCGATTATCATTACAGTGAGGAGAAGCGTTACACCAAGTCCCACCCATATGGGATTATATCCGTTCAGGTACATGGGCACGATCAGCTTCCATATGGCGAGGATCGTGAGAATGAAGGAGAATATGGCTCTCAGTCCCGTTTTCCCCGCAAAGAGGATGAGGAATATAACGAACCCTCCTGCCGCGATCAGCTCAAGCGGAACTCGGTAGTGATCGATCATAGCTGCATAAGTGACTTCACCCGTATCGTGATCGTAGTTTACCACCAGCTGAGCCTTGTCGCCCACCTTGAAAAGCTTGTCTTTTTCAAGGGAACCTTGAAGGGGATTGTACGCTGTAAGTGTTTTGCCCTCGAAGCGTCCGTCGGTTACTTTAACGGTACATACCTGAGTGCCCGTTTGGATCATTCCTTGACTGAAGATCGTACTTTCATCGGTTTCCAGGATCTCACCCACGCATCTTTCGGCATCTTTGTATTGCTCGGGGTCTTCAAATCCCGTCGGAATCAAAAGCAGTATCGCAACCAGTATGAGACAGACCCAAAAAGGCGCGTTATAACGGACAGAAGCGGCAGAAAAGTACTTCTTTATATCAAATTTTTTCATAACGTTTCCGATCACCCGCGTAATGCGGGACAAATATACTACTCCGATAATTATAGCATATATTTTAAGGAGTTTCAATAAGTTTTTGTTAAAAAGAGGAGTGATGGTGGGTGTGTGCCACGTAAAAAACCTCCGAACGAGAGCTTCTCATTCGGAGGTTATCAAACGTTACTTTTTGCCTGTGGAGCCAAAGCCGCCTTCGCCTCTCTCGGTATCAGTAAGCTCGTCAGCCACGGTGAAATTCACCGCAAGGAAGGGTGCGATCACAAGCTGAGCTACTCTCTCTCCGTTTTCGATGGAAGCATCGGAATCGGAATGGTTGTGTAGCGCT
>JAZUBG010000248.1:0-5549 GCA_045638405.1 Eubacteriales bacterium
CAGAATGGATAACGTTAAGCAAAAAACAACCCCGATGGATGCACTTCAGTGCACCCATCGGGGTTGTGTAGTTTATTTCATTTCATTCCATAACTTAGCGTAGTCGGGAGTTTCAACCCCGGGACTTGCCGCCGCTGTGCAGTCACGCACCCAATTAAGAAACTGAGTTTTTTCGTCAATGGGAGTTACCGTTTTCGGCTTCAGCTCATCTACCATTCTAAAGTAGAAGTCAAGAGTCTTCTGGACCGTACGCTCGCGTGAATGTACCGCTTCAGCCGCCGCCTTAGCGACCTCTTCACCCGAACCTCCGCAGGGAGTACTTTCAGACTGAATCCTGACTATAGCCCAGACGATTTTTTCCGTACCGCCGGAATAGTCTGACGTAAGCTTCTCGATCTGCTCAAGGAAGTATTCAAGATTGTACTTGGAAGTGTTCTCGCTGACAGCTTCTTCCGTTACGGTTGCTGTAACTTCTCCGGTTTCAAGATCAACGTTAAAGTTTTCTGTATTTGTCATGGAATTATCCTCCGTTAATTTATAATTATCCGGCGGACACGCAAGACATATCGTATTTTCATCAATGAAGCGTGCCCTGCCGCTTTTCACGAGCCCGCGAGCCCGTTTTACGTAAGTAGCTTCATATTCTTTGCCGTTTTCGTCAATCACCGCTATTCTTTTAGCCGCGGCTGAACTCGGACGATAGGCGTTTTCGTCTTTTTTCAATGGGTGTCTCCCCCTCATATAAAATTTTTCCGACTTTGGTGTGTCGTTATGCCGTTTTTTGTTATGGGTGCCCTCCCCTTAAACATTATAACATATAATTATTTTTATTGCAATATAAAAAGTAAAAATAACTTGACAAATCCTATTGAAAAAGGTTAACCCATAGGTTATAATATTAAGTGAACGACGTTTTGCGAGCTATTTAGCCTTTTGCATAATAAGAATTTGACATCGATAAAATTGGAGGAAACACAGTAAAATGAAATGCAGAGCAGTAATATTTGATCTTGACGGAACTCTACTTGACACACTTTCCGACCTCACCTATGCGGTGAATGTGACCATGGAAAACAGAGGAGTTCCCACACATACACCCGAAGAAGTACGCAGTTACATTGGGGACGGCGCAGAAATGCTTATCCGCCGCGCTCTTCCTGCGGGAACGCCCGACGCTGAAGTGAAATCGGCAACTGCAGAATATAAGCTGACTTATCTTGATAATCTTCTCAGAGAGACGAAACCCTACGACGGAATTCCCGAGATACTGAAAATTCTTAAGGATCGCGGAATCAAAACCGCCGTTGTGTCAAATAAATATTATAAGTCCACAAAGGAGCTTTGCGACATCTTCTTTCCCGAAATTGACGTTGTAATGGGTGAGATGGAGGAGCGTGGAATCAAGCGCAAGCCCGCACCCGATATGCTTCTTTCCGTTATGGACACACTGGGTGTTACACCCGATGAGGTCATCTACTCCGGTGACTCAGACGTTGATGTTATTACCTCAAAAAATGCGGGAGTTCCCTGTATTTCTGTTCTCTGGGGATTCCAGGACAGAGAACGACTTGTTTCAGCAGGTGCACGCTACGTTGCCACTCACCCCTCAGAGATCCCCTCTATCGTAGAAGAAATCGAAAAAGCGTAAGAATTTAGGAGCAGATAAATGGTATTTTCACATCCGTTTTTCGTGTACGCATTCCTTGCCTTTCTTTTTGTAGCGTTCTTTGCCTCGAAGAGTAACAAAGTAAGGCGCGGAGTGCTTATCGCCTTCTCCCTGGTTTTCTACGGTTGGGGCGAACCTGTTTTCGTATTCCTTATGATATGCACTGTGGCTTTCGACTTCCTTTTCGGCAAACTTATCGCTACCTACGGCGAAGAAGAAAAACGAGGGAAGAAGCTGTGGCTCACTCTCGCTATAATTACAAATCTCGGTGTTCTTGCGTTCTTTAAATATACGGGATTCGTTATTGAAACGGTAAATCTTCTTCCTCTTGTCAACATTCCCGTGCCGAAGATCTCGATGCCTATCGGTATCAGCTTCTTCACCTTCCAGGCACTTTCCTACGTAATTGACGTGTATCGTGGTGACACACCCGTTCAGAAGTCATTCCCCAGACTTCTCCTTTACGTGTCACTTTTCCCTCAGCTTATCGCCGGTCCTATCGTAAGATATAAGGACATCGAAGATCAGCTTGACGATATGAGAGTCAAGCCTTTTCAGTTCAACGACGGTATCTACCGCTTTGCCATCGGATGTGCGAAAAAACTTCTTATTGCCGACTCATGCTTTGCGGCGGCTGAGGCACTTTATTCGCTGAGTGACGTCACCTTTGCGGGACGCTGGATGGGTGCGGTGTTCTTCGCTCTCCAGATCTACTATGACTTTTCGGGTTACTCCGACATGGCGATAGGTCTCGGTAAAATGTTCGGCTTTGAGTTTATGGAGAACTTCAAGCATCCCTATTCCTCAAAGAGTGTAACGGAGTTTTGGCGCAGATGGCATATCTCCCTCGGCACATTCTTCAGAGATTACGTGTACATTCCTCTCGGAGGAAACAGACACCACCACATCAGAAACATTCTTGTGGTGTGGTTCCTTACGGGACTTTGGCACGGCGCATCCTGGAACTTCGTTCTTTGGGGAATGTTCTACGGCGTTCTTCTCATATTCGAGAAAAAATTCTTCCTCGGTTTCCTTGGAAGAATAAACAAATACGTAAGTGCGATTATATCAACGATTTACACCGCGTTTATCACCGTGTTCGGCTTTGCGCTCTTCTACTTCACCGATAATACAGCGAAATCTCTCGGATACCTTTTCGGTATCGGCGTTAACGGCTTCAGCGATATTTTCTCAACGTCTATCGTAATGGATAACCTCAACCTGCTTATCGTTGGTGTGATTCTTGCGTATCCCGTGATCCCGTGGATCACGAATAAATTTAAACAGAGATTCAAAGTTTCCTACGAAGTTCGTCGTTACGTTATGACTGCGGTGTCCCTTGCACTGATCGCTGTTTCTACCGTTCGCATGATCGGTGATACCTACAGCCCATTCCTCTACTGGAATTTCTGACGGAGGTGAACGAATGAATAATGATTTCAGAGAAAAATTAAATTCGATGCCTCCTGAGGTGCGACAGCGCATAATTCTGAAAATTCAGGAGGAAAAGCGTCAGCGAATGAGAAAAAGACGCCGTGCGGATATTATCTGTATTCTTATTATGGGTATTTTCTTTTCGGTTGTCGTGATAATGAATCTTTTCCAGTTCAACCGTCCCACAGAGTCGGAGGTTGAAAGACGTAAGCTTGCGGAGTTCCCCAAGATGACTTTATCATCTTTTCTGTCAGGCGAATTTACAGAAGGAATTAACCTATTCTTTGCTGACACATTTGTGTTCAGAGACAACATTGTCCTTGCCGCAAAAAAACTGGATACTCTTAAAGGTTACGATTATTCCCTCGACGAAAAGGGAAGCTTCGTTGTCCTTGACACGGGAGTGGAAAAGGACGAGAACGATTCGTCGGTAGGAAATGCGCTGAACTCTCTTCTCGGACAGAACGGTGAAACTACCAATAAGGGCGATGTATTCGACCCCGGCAGTACCAACCTTCCCACACTTGTTCTCGACAAAAATAAACTCGTCCTTACTGTAGGCGGAGGTGCTGAGATTAGCGCTGCTTTATATAACACCGTGGGTGCTTTTACGTGGTCGGTATCTGACGAAAGTGTAGTTGAGATGACGGTAGTCGGCGACAAGGTGACTGTCAAAGCATTGAAGGACGGTAAGGTTACTGTAAGCTGTGCTGTGGGTACGCTTAAAGATGAATGTGTCATAACTGTTGAAAGGATTGCTTCAGGCGGAGTTGACGCAGGTGATACAGCTGACTTTATGACAAACGGACTCTTTATTTACGGAGACGCTGTTTACACCAAGGGCTGGTATCTTGAAAAGTATGCTGCGGATTATGCGGGAGTTCTTGAATATTATCAGCAGATCTTCCCCAATGCCAAAGTAAGTGCGTGCGTTATTCCCACGTCTGCTATCAGAATTGATAACGAAGAAATCAAATCGAAGATTCCCGATCAGGAGGAAATCTTCGACAGACTTGCCGAGATAATCGGTGATAAGGTCAATTTCGTTGACACCTACGGAAAGATGTACGCTCACCGTGATGAGTATATCTACTTCAAGAGTGACCATCACTGGACACAGCGCGGAGCATATTACGCATATAAGGCATTTGTGGAATCAGTGGGACTTGAAGCGGCGAAACACAGCGACTTCGATATTAAAACTCTCACCGACAGTTACAGCGGTTCGATGTATGAGTATACCAAGGATGAGAGAGTAAAGTCGTTCAAGGATACTATCGAAGCGTTTATGTCGAAAAAGAAGATGACGATGACAGTAACAGACCGTTCAGGTAATGTTAAGACCTATGACAGTGCAATCATGGACTGGAGTAAAACTTATTCCGCCTTCCTTTGCGGAGATAATCCATATACTGTAATAAATGTTCCATCAAATCCTCAGGACAGAAATATTCTCGTTATCAAAGATTCTTACGGAAATGCATTTGTCCCGTTCCTTGCGGAAAATTACGGAAATATCATGGTTGTGGATACGAGATACACGTCTATGAACGTAAAAGAGATGTTTGCGGATTACGATCTGACGGATATTCTGTTTGTCAATAATCTTGAAGCGGCAAATTCCCCGGCATGGGCAAAAATGTACCTCAGAGCAGTTGGAGTTGAAATTGAGTAATGGCAGGAAAAGTTGGTATTCACGCAGATCACAGAAAGAGAATGCGTGAAAGAATAAAAAGAGAAGGTGCGTACAGTATTGAAGAACACGAGCTTCTTGAAGTGTTTTTATTCGATATAATTCCGCGCAGGAACACAAATAATACCGCTCATCTGCTTCTTGACAGATTCGGGAGTCTGGAAGGCGTGTTCAGTGCAACGGTTAGTGAACTGACGCAGATAGAGGGTATAGGAAAGGTCACTGCCGAATATATCGTTAATTCTTACGCTGCGTTCTGTGAAGAATGTGAGAAGGATATGCTTAAAGTACCAATGGTGTCTTTCGAGCTCTTGTCAAATTACATTCTCTTTCACAGAAAACGTTTTCCGAATTCACCCTTCACGGTGATTTTGTTAAATGATGAATTTGAAGCTGTCCGTGTGATTGACACTGACAATCTCGGTGAGATCATTTCGGAAAACTATACGGGGTGTAACGTAATCGTTGTTGCAGACAGGGAACGGATAGACGAAACAGCCGAGTTGCGCTTTGAAAACGCTGAATTTGTTGATATTGTTTCCGTTGAAGGATTCAACGTTGAAAGTACGATGAAGTTCCCGACGGTAAAATAAGTAAAAAAACTATCGGTCATAATGATATGCACCCCAAAAGTTAGACACTTTTGGAGGTGCATATTTTTATGGCAAAAAAGGGACAAAAACAGAAAAAGTATAGTGCAGAATTCAAAATAGGTGTTATAATGGATATGCGAGAACATCATTTAGGTTTGTGTGA
>JAZUBG010000249.1:0-1587 GCA_045638405.1 Eubacteriales bacterium
CCTGTATATCTTGCCATAACTTATTTCCTCCTGTAAATTTAGGAATTCTGACTGTCTTAGGCACAGACAGCCGAACTGTTTGCGGCGTCTCCCGAATAGGCGCGGATCTGTTTCCGCCAAAGTATGATTATACTCTTCTTCTCTTGGGGGGACGGCATCCGTTGTGAGGGATGGGAGTTACGTCCTTGATGAGAGTAATGTTGAGACCTGTTGTCTGGAGAGCGCGGATCGCAGCCTCACGACCGTTACCGGGACCCTTAACAAATACTTCAACTGTCTTCATACCGTTCTCCATAGCACCCTTTGCTGCAGCCTCAGCAGCTGTCTGAGCAGCATAAGGAGTGTTCTTTCTGGAGCCCTTGAAGCCCATAGCACCGGATGATGCCCATGCAACTGTGTTGCCGTTTACATCGGTGATGGTAATGATTGTGTTATTGAAGGTTGAACGGATATGCGCTGCACCTTTTTCGATATTTTTTCTCTCGCGGCGCTTCTTGACAACCTTTTTTGTAACCTTTGCCATTATCTGTTCACTCCTTACTTCTTCTTATTAGCTATCGTCTTCGCAGGACCCTTTCTGGTTCTTGCGTTTGTCTTGGTTCTCTGTCCACGAACGGGGAGACCCTTTCTATGTCTGATTCCACGATAGCAGTTAATTTCAACCAGACGCTTGATGTTGAGGTTTACCTCACGACGAAGTTCACCTTCAACCTTGTAGTTGTTTTCGATCTCGTCACGGAGCTTAGCGATATCGTCCTCAGTCAGATCCTTTGCTCTGATGTCGGGATTAATACCTGTCTTTGCAAGGATGTCCTTGGAACTCTTAAGTCCGATTCCGTAGATATAGGTAAGAGCGATCTCAACGCGCTTGTTATTGGGAATATCAACACCTGATATACGAGCCATTTTTCTCTTTCACCTCTTTTTCGGTATTACAGGGAAACTCAGCCCTGTCTCTGCTTGTGCTTGGGATTCTCACAAATAACCATCACTTTGCCGTGACGCTTGATAATCTTGCACTTTTCGCAGATTTTCTTAACGGAAGGTTTTACTTTCACAGTATTTTCCACCTTTCTCTATTTAAGCACTTTCGGGTGATTAACCCTTGGTGCGCCATGTTATCCTACCCTTTGTAAGGTCGTAGATAGAAACGTCTACCTTAACCTTATCACCGGGAAGTATCTTAATATAGTTCATTCTAAGCTTTCCTGAGATATGCGCCGTAATGACCACATCATTGGAGAGCTTTACTTTGAAGTTAGCGTTGGGGAGAGCCTCAACGACAGTACCTTCAAATTCAATTACATCATCTTTCGGCATAACCAATCTCCAAAATTATTACTTGGGGCATACTACTCACGGCAAGTGTCGAATTTTTCGATCATTGCTATGATTTCGTTGTTGTCGGCATCTGCTAAAGCTTCCAATTCACATTTATCAAGTCTCCCGAGGAGCTTAACATGAATAGGATTTTTCAGCTTCGGCTTTTCAGCAGGTCTGAGAGCCCCGTTCACAAGAAGAAGTCTCATTTCACTGCCTGTTTCAACACCGCCGACTACGATAAACACTCTTTTTCTGTCCCTGCCG
>JAZUBG010000250.1:0-13539 GCA_045638405.1 Eubacteriales bacterium
CAAGACCTTCGAGGCAGGCGCAGACTTCGACAAGTTCGACCGCAAGAGAGTTCCCAACGTTGCTTTCGCAGGTATGCTTGAGTACGACGGCGACCTTCACATTCCTTCCCGCTACCTCGTTTCTCCCCCTGAGATCACAAACACAATGGGCGAGTACCTTGCAGACAGCGGTGTAGCTCAGTACGCAATCTCCGAGACACAGAAGTACGGTCACGTAACATACTTCTGGAACGGTAACAAGTCCGGTAAGTACGAGTGCCTCAGAGTTAACTTCCCCAACGGTGACATGGTAGGTCACACAGGAAGCCTTGAAGCAACAGTTTGCTCCATGGAAGCGCTCGATCTTCAGCTTGGCAGAATCCTCAAGGTTCTCGACAAGGTAGGCGGCGTAGCTGTTATAACAGCTGACCACGGTAATGCTGACGAGATGGCTGAGACTGACAAGAAGACAGGCGCTCCCAAGCGTAACAAGGACGGCTCTCTCAAGGCTAAGACAAGCCACACTCTCAACCGCGTTCCTTGCATCATTTACGATAACGTAAGCCGTGACACATACGACGTATGTGAGGATAACGGTCAGTTCGGTCTTTCCGCAGTAGCGGCAACCGTTGTAAACCTTCTCGGCTATGAGAAGCCCGAAATGTGGGACGACGGTGTGATCAAGATTAAGTAAGATAATATTTGATTTCTATAGGGAACGCTTTTTCGGCGTTCCCTATACGAATACTTGGAGGATTTATGTTTTATACAGACGGAATACTTGTAAAGTCGACGTTTCTTGAGGATGCTGGTGTCAGCCACGCTTTTTCCACCCGTCTCGGCGGAGTCAGCACACTCCCTCACACAGCTTCTATGAATATTGCTCCCGGTCACGGGGATGACGCGGAGACCGTGCTTAAGAACACGGATACCCTTGTCAAGACGGCAACGGAAGGTGCATTTTCAGCGGAGAATGCTGTAGTGACGAGCCAGATACACTCAGCTAAGGTACGCCGCCTGACTTACGGAAACTGTGGAGAGGGTGTCACACGTGCGGCGGGAGAGTCATGTGACGGATTCGTTACCGACGAGGCGGGTGTTGTGCCTATCGTACGTACTGCTGACTGTGTGCCGATACTGTTTGTAGGTACAAAGGCTGACGGAAGTCCCGTTGTAGGTGCTGTTCATGCAGGCTGGCGCGGCACGGTAGCTGGAATTGCCGCTGAGGCGGTGCGTGAAATGCTCTCCCTCGGTGCAGAACTTTCAACGGTAAAGGTTGCCATCGGGCCTCATATCGGGAAATGCTGTTTTGAAGTACAGCAGGACTTTTATGACAGCGTAACGGAGATACGCGGTGAAGCTTTTGCCGCAAGGCATATTTGCCGAGAAAACGGTCTGCACGCCGATCTTACGGGCATGAACCTTGAAATACTTCTTGAAGTCGGGGTACTACGTGAGAATATCGACGTGTCGTCCGAATGTACCTGCTGTCTTAACGAAAAGTATCACTCTCACAGAAAATCATATGGGAAACGCGGTGCCATGGGTAGTCTCGTTGCAATTTTATAATCTTTTCAGCTGATTGTCACATAAAAATGATTAAGGGAAGCTACTTGTTCAAATTACGTTTACAAATTTATGATATAATCTATATAATAGTGTCGTGAAACACTCTAATGCAACGAAAGGCATGGACATAAATAATGATTGAAATTCAGAATCTTGTGAAGCTGTACGGTAATAAGAGCGCCCTTGAGGGTATCAGCTTCAATGTTGGCGAAGGTGAGATCGTCGGCTTCCTCGGACCTAACGGTGCCGGAAAATCCACCACGCTGAATATACTTACGGGATACCTCTCATCAAGCTCCGGTACTGTCAAGGTAGGCGGTATCGACGTGTTTGAATATCCCGATGAGGCGAAGAAGCTTATCGGCTTCCTTCCCGAGCAGCCCCCGCTTTACCACGATATGAAGGTTGGAGAGTATCTCAACTTCGTATATGAGATCAAAAAGTGTAAGCTGAACCGTAAAAAGCATCTCGAGGAGATCATGCAGGTTACAAAGGTACTTGACGTAAAGGACAGACTCATCGGAAATCTTTCCAAAGGTTACCGTCAAAGAGTGGGTATCGCTCAGGCACTTGTCGGCAATCCTCCGGTTATTATCTTCGACGAACCTACAGTTGGTCTTGACCCTAAACAGATCATTGAGATACGTAACCTCATTCGTAACCTCGGTAAGACTCATACCGTTATCCTCTCATCCCACATTCTCTCCGAGATCCAATCTGTCTGCGACAGAGTAGTCATCATAAACGAGGGCAGGATTATCGCTGATGAGAAAACCGAGAGCATCACACGTGTTGCAGGGGACACCAATGAGTATATTATCAAGGTAGCAGGTCCTCAGCGCGAAGTTCAGAGCGCACTTCGTGCTCTCCGCGGTATCGTCTTCTCGGAACCCACAGGCGAGCGCGATGGCGACAGTTACTGCTTCCGCATCAAGAGTGAGTCGGGTGTTGATATTCGAAAGTCTCTTTTCTATATGCTTGCCGAAAAAAACTGGCCTCTTATGGGGCTTGAGGCTCAGGGTATGAATCTCGAGGACGTTTTTGTACGCATTATGGACAATGATATGAAAAAAGGCAAGTCCGCAAAGGCGTAATACAGAAAGGATCGGTTAATAATGTTTGCAATTTACAAAAAAGAATTACGCTCTTATTTTACAACACCTCTCGGATATGTTTTCTGCGGTGTGTTTCTTGCCATCTCCGGATTTTTACTTGGTGTTACCACACTTTATTCGGGAACTGTTGACGTTTCTTCATTTTATCAGATCATGATATTTGCCTGCGGAATTCTCATTCCCATTCTTACAATGAAGACATTTGCCGAAGAGAGACGAATGAAGACAGAACAGCTTCTCATGACAGCTCCTTTGCCTGTTGTTAAGATGGTTCTCGCAAAGTTCCTCTCCTCATACACACTTTTCGTGGCTTCCCTTGCTGCAGGATGTATCTATCTCCTTCCGCTTTCATCTTACGGAACCATGAATGGCGCCAGAACGCTCGGTTGCCTTATTGCTATGCTCCTCGTGGGTATGTGCTTTGTTGCAGTGGGAATCTTTGTGTCTTCTCTTACCGAAAATACCGTAACTGCAGCTGTAGGTACAATTGCTATAATCCTCGTTATGGTTGCGGCATCCATGTTCAATAACCTTATTGACTTCTATCCCATAAGACAGGCCCTCTCATGGATTTCCGTATACGGAAGATATACCTATTTTACCTACGGAATATTTGATTTTTCCGCACTGGTTTACTATTTCTCTCTCACTGTTGTATTCCTTTTCCTCACTGTGCGCGTATTCGACCGCCGCAGATGGGCGTAAGATACGCATAGATCAGGAGGAAACTAAAAATGAACAACAAAAATATACTTAAAAGCAGAAAATTCCGCTATGGCGTGTACTCTACCGCATTTGTTGCGTTCTTTATCGCGATCATGATCGCGTTTAACGGTATTTTCTCCGTACTTGCAAACCGTTTCGGCTGGTACGTTGATATGACCCGTGAATCCGTCTTCACATTTTCGGAAGCATCCAAGGATTATCTTAAGGATATCAAGTCCGATGTTACAATCTACTTCGCATCCGATGCCGACAAGCTGGTGCAGGATGATGATATGAGATATATCTACAATTCCGCAAAGGAGCTCTCCACTGAGTTTTCAAATATCAAGGTAGTATGCCGCGACTCAGTAAAAAATCCTGAATTTTTTGAGAGATTTAAGGAGACGAAGGGAACTTCCATTAACTCAAAGTCTGTCATCATTGAAAGCGGAACAGAATCCGTGGTATACGTTCACAAGGCGTTCTTTACTTATAACGAAGACGGCACTCGCTGGGGTTATAACGGCGAATACCGTTACGTTGCAGGTATTCTTCAGGTAACTCAGGCGGAACACCCCATTGCGTACTTTACAACAGGTCACAGTGAGGACGTAGGTCCCATCGAAGGTGAAGAGGCAGCTTACAACTTCGGAAATGCCGCTGCTCTTAAGAATCTTCTCACAGACTGCGGCTTTGAGGTAAGAAAGATCAACCTTTCCGAGGAAAAAATGGACGATGAAGCGAGAATCGTTGTAATATACAATCCTAAGTACGATTTCCACGGTTATGGGAAAAAGGATGACGGTATTGAAGATGAGATCGAAAAAATCGACGATTTCCTTGACGGACTCGGCGGTGTAATGGTGTTTGAGGATCCTTCATATTCTGCTGACCTTAAGGAACTCAATGAGTTCCTTGAAGAGTGGGGAATCAGTTTCCGCCACGGTACTCAGGTTAAGGACGTAAAGCACGCGATGTATGATCCCAAGAGCCTTTCCATCAAGCTTCAGTATGAGACCAAAGACACCTTCGGTAAGACTGTGTACGACGATCTCGAAAACTTTGATTCCATGCCTTCAGCCATTATCAGCCAGGCGATGCCCATCGAGAAGCTTTGGAACGGTAAGAATATGTCCGTAGGTGCACGCGGAATCTACACCATGCTCCGTTCATATGATACCGCAGAGCTTATCGACAGATCTACAAACGACGTAGTTGATAAGGGGGAATTTGACCTTGTAACTATTTCCTACGAGGACAGAGTAATCGACAATGATCACTATTATTCCTACGTTATGGCGGCGGGAAGTCCCAGCTTCGCTTATAACAATTATCTTATCGACGGTTCGTGGGGTAACAGTGACGTTATTTTCTCTGCAATGAAGCTTATCGGACGTGACAGAGTTCTTGCTGACCTTGATACTAAGCCTTTTGACGATACGTCAAGTGATGCTACCACAGAGCAGGCTAAGGAATTCCTCATTTGCTGTACCTTCATTCTTCCCGCAATTATTACGGTAACGGGAGTTGTCGTTATCATCAGGAGAAAGCACTCATGACAGAAAAGGCATTATCTAAGGCACTGAAATACCTCATTATTATCGGTAGCGTGTTCGCCTTTATGCTCACTCTGTGGATAGTGATTGCGAACACACCTCTTATTGATATTATAATGGGAACAAACGAAACTGTTACCGCGCCTGAACTTGTTGAAGGCGAGGTTCTCGGTCCAAATAACAGAATTCTGATGTTTGAGCACGTAGAACGTTCAAGTATCATTTCCATCGAGGTTCATAACCCGGACGGAGAATATACTTTCGTAAACAATAACGGTTCTTTCGGACTTCCTCAGTACGAAGGGATGTATTACGATGAACAGAGTATGGCATCCTTAGTCGTTACTGCGGGATATACCATAACACAGCAAAGAGTAACTAAAGATGCAAAGAAGGCGGATCTTAAGAAATACGGTCTTGACGATCCGATAGCATACTGGATACTCAAAACCACAGAGGGCAAGAGCTATAAGGTTTTTGTTGGAGACACGATCCTTGCCGACGGCGGTCGTTACGGAATGCTTGAGGGCAGAGAAAACTGTATCTACATTCTCAACTCAACGGTTGATACGAATATCTTAAAGCCGCTGGAAGTTTACGTTGTGCCGCTTGTGTGCTACGGTCTTTCACAGCAGACTTATTACCTCGTTGACAATTTCCAGATAAAGCATGGGGATAAACCCTTCGTAAACGTAAAGCAGTGTTCGAAAGAAGAGTTTACAAACCCCGATGCTCAGGTTGAAACAAAACTTCAGTATCCTGCTGGATATAAGACAGACGACACATTCTTCATGTCTACCGTTATGGGCAGATTCATGTCGCTGGTAGGAGAAGACGTTGTCTATATCGGAGACAGCAACGAAGAAAAGGCTAAGTACGGTCTCGGAAAAGAAGATTTTGTCTATGAGATCAGTTTTTCTCTCGGAAGCGGTGCAGAGCGAATGGATTTCGAGACCAGAGTGTCAAAGCTTCAGGAAGACGGTTATTACTACTGTACGTCAAACCTCTATGAACATGATATGGTAGTAAAATGTACCGAGGAGACCTTCAGCTGGCTTGAACTTGGGCTTCTTGAATGGATCGACGATTATCCGATCATGCTTAACATTGCCGGTGTTGACTCTATTGATGTTGATTTCGGTGATAAACAGTATAAGTTCGATCTCATTCACTCCGTGGACTCCGAAGGCAACGCACTTCTTGAAATAAACGGAAATAACGGATTCCATCTTGACAACAGTGAGGTACAGAATTTCCGTGAGCTTTACAAGGTGCTCCTTTCCGTGCAGATCATGGGTAATATCAACGATGAACTGAACGAAGAAGGAAAACCCGCTACCTTTACTGAAGAAGAAATTAATGAGATCGTATCTGATGAAAAGAATTTCATGGGAAGTGTGAAGTTCAACATGATAGGCGGGGACGTTAAGCAGTATTCGTTCCACAGATATTCTACACGCCGAGCAATTTTTAATTACAACGGCGCGAAAAACTTTTACGTTCTTGCTGACTGGATCGAGAAGCTTGAAAGTGACGTTGACCTCGTTCTTCAGAACATTGACGTAGATTCACATTCTAAGAACTAAGAATTATGGGCGGAGATTTCTCTGCCCATGCTTTTTAAGGTATAAAATACCTCCTCCGAGGGACAATAATGAGGTAAAAGTCATTATTCGGAGGAGTCGGTGAAAATTTTTGAGTACGGACTTGTTTTTGGAGTCGGAGCTATCACATATACGCTTATTGAGATACTTTGGAGAGGGTATACCCACTGGTCTATGACACTGACAGGCGGCTTTTGCCTGTCCCTGCTGTATTTTGTGAATTCACATCTGAGCGTACCTTTTGCGCTGAAGTGTGTTATCGGTGCGCTGATAATTACAGCGGTGGAATTCGCGGTCGGTTGTATAGTGAATATCACGTTTCACAAGGCGGTTTGGGATTATTCGGGTCTCAGATTCAATCTGTTTGGACAGATTTGTCTAAGATTTTCCCTTATGTGGTTTGCACTTTGTATTCCTGCGTATTTTATATGCGATCTTATAAAAAAACACCTCCCATTTTCATGAGTGGGGGGATGAGAAAGGATTTTTACATGGCAAAGAGAAAAATGTCGAAAAAGCAAAGGAAAGCGGCGAGAAATCTTGCAAGATCAAGATTTGGTATAGTGGTTCTCCTCATTCTCGTGATCGTGGCCTTGGTTTTGATGAAAAATGGCCCTAACGCTGAAGCTGAATTCCATTTTATTGACGTAGGACAGGGAGATGCGGCGATGATAATCACCGACGAAGTTAATATCCTTGTTGACTGCGGTACGGGAGAATATGCCGACACGGTCATAGAATACGTAAAGAAGTATACCGATACAGTTGACCTTTTCGTATTGTCTCATCCTCACGATGACCACATGGGCGGTGCTGCAAAAGTGATGTCTGCTCTTGACGTAAAGGAAGTGATGATGGCGGACAGTGACATAGAAGTCGATACAAAATTCTATACCGCGGCAATCGATACCATCGAAGAGCTTGATATATCCGTAACCGAAGCCATTGCCGGGGAGAGTTACGAATTCGGTGACGTTACGATCGATGTGTTCTCACCTGCCCACGGTTACGGTGACCACAATAACAACAGTATTGTCATGAAGGCAACGGTGGACGACGTGTCCGTTATGTTTACGGGAGATGCTGAAACACCCGCTGAGTCTGACGTAGTTGAAGCTTATTCGGGTAAGCTCGGTGCAAATATACTGAAGGTGGGACACCACGGTTCCACTACGTCAAGCTCCAAAAAGTTCCTTAAAGCAGTCGACCCCGATATAGCGGTAATCTCCGTCGGAGAGGGTAATACATACGGACACCCCAAAGAAGCGATCCTTCAGAGACTTGACGATATGGGGATTCTAACGTACCGTACGGATAAAGAGGGAAACATAGTTCTCGTCTGCCGTGACGGTAAGATAGAGAAAAAATAATATATAAAGGTGAAACGTTATGAAAAAGATTATTGCTCTTTTGCTTGCGGTAATCATGTGTCTTTCAATGGTAGCCTGCAGTGAGACCGATGAATCTGACTCAAAGAAAAAAGACGACAAAACAGATGAAAGTGAAGAGAACAAGGATACATTCAGAAAAAAAGAAGATTTTGTCGGCAGATGGTGTATGTATCAGATTTTTTACGGTGCTGACGGCAGGATTCAGTCCCATGAAACACAAACACTTGAACTGATGGAGGACGGTAGTGCGGAACTTAATGTTATGACGATTGGAAACGATTACGACACCACAGTTTATAACACAACGTGGATCAAATCGTGGAAATATTCAAAGCGTAACGATTTAATTTCATTTGAGGTTGACGGGGAAGAGAAGACATATTCTGTATGTCGCAGTGAGGACGGAAGTGACGCAGCTCTCGGATACGGTTATATTCCGTCTGATGATATGTATTGGGGCGGTGACTCAGTTTCAAAATATGTTTTTTCTGAAACTTTCTACAGGGAAAACGTGAACTGTACGATTTGTGACCCGCTTCCCGCTGGAAAGTACATATCTGAATACGGCGATATGACTGTCAGTGAAGAAGGTTATATAACGCATAACGGTGAACAGTATGAGCTGAACGGTATTCCTTGTTACGGACCTGCCCATTATAGATACATTGAGAATCTTGCGCATTTCTTGTTTATTCCAAAGAATGATACTATAGTGTGGTATTACGGTGAATTCACAAGGGTTACAGGCGAATATATTGATTTCACGGCTGACAACTGGACTGATTACTTCAGCGAGAATTTCCACGAGACCTTTGAGGTGAACTATAAAGTAAATTACGGTAAGGATACGTGGGGAGACTATCAGGTTAGCCTTGAAGGTGAAATAATGCTGAAGGATGCGGATAAGTATGTGACGGGAACAAATGTGACAGTTGAATATACAGAGGGGTATTTCCCTGCAGTGCTTGAATACAATACTAAAACCAAAGAAATATTGAACGTTACTATTGATACAAGTCAGGGATATATTTATGACACCCCTGATACGGCAAGTCTTAGATACAGCGCCGAAGAGTATTACAGTATGTCCGGATGTCTTGAAGTATATATGGTTTTTGAAAACGAAGAGATAATTTCCGTTGACGGTGACGTAATAACTGTGAGATTCATGTTGTATCATTACCCGACGGCGATCAATCGAATGCAGGGTATACTTATTACAGCAGAATAAAAAATTACCTCCTTGCGTAAAAAATTACCTCCTTGCGAAAAAACGCAAGGAGGTAATTTTTTGTAGGTAACATGACTCAGATAGCCCAGACACCGTTTTCAAAGATCACGTATTCCTTGCCGTCAGCGTCGTAACCCTTGATCTCAAGGTCGTCGCTTCCGATCATGAAGTCTACGTGGTTTACGGAGTCGTTGAAGTTTTCCTTCTTGAAATCTTCATCGGTCATAGTCTCAAAGCCGCGCATATTGTTCTTGAATGCCATACCGAAAGCGAAGTGGCAACAAGCATTTTCGTCAAAGAGAGTATTGTTGAAGAGAAGTCCGGTCTGGTTAATGGGTGAATCGAAGGGCACGAGAGCAACTTCACCGAGGTAACGGCTGCTTTCGTCCATGTCGAGCATGGTGTTGAGCACGTCAAGACCCTTTTCGGCAACAGTGTCAACAACTTTACCGTTTTCAAAAGTAACCTTGAAGTTTTCAACCATCTGACCGTGGAGTGAGAGAGGCTTTGTGGAAACTACAACGCCGTCAACTCCGTCACGGAGAGGCATGGTAAACACTTCCTCAGTAGGCATATTGGCGATGAACTCAATACCGCTGAGATTTACTTCGCTCGCACCCAGCCAGTAGTGGCGGGGATGGAGTTTTACTTTAAGATCGGTACCGTTAGCGGATATATAATGGAGGTAATCAAGCTTCATATCATTGAGCTTGTCGCACTTATCCTTGATATTGGCTGAATGTGCCTTCCATGCGGCAACGGGGTCGGGAGTATCCATTCTCATGGTCTTGATTATAGCCTCCCAAAGCTTTGCAACTGCGGTGTCTGTGTCGTCATCGGGGAAAACAGACTTTGCCCAGCTGGGAGAGGGGATAGCGATGATACACCACTGATTCTTGTTTTCTTCCATGTCGCGGTACTTCTTGAGGATCTTCATTCTTGCTCTCATTACCTTGGACATCTTCTCAAGGTCAACACCTGCGTAAGCGTCGGGATCCTCGTCGGAGATGTAGATCTTGCAGGGAAGTGTCTCTGCGCTGTGTTTAGCCTTTGCTTCCTCCCACCCGCGAACCTCGGAAAGGGACTCTTCACTTTCGTGGAGAAGGCTGAGCTTTGTAACCTCGTCGCAGGTCCAGTTTACGTGAACGTGACGAGCCTTGTTTTCGTAGCAAACCTTAACGATCTCCTTAACGAATTCTACGCAGTTCGTGGAAGCGGTGATGTTTACGTCCTGACCTTCCTGTACGTTGATGCCGTTTTCTACAGCAAGGCGGGCGTATGTTTCATAAATTTTCTGGTTCATGATAGGTCTCCTTATCGGATAAAATGATAGATTAATTATATACCTAAAGGGTTAAGAAGTCAATCGGGAATAAGGAAAATGATATGAAAAAGAAAAATCCTTTCGCATGGAAAGGGAATGAGAGTTTATGTGTGTATAGGAGAGTTAATTTATACAGGTCCTTGGGCTACCACACAGGGTAGCCCCTACAGGCGATTTAACATTTATTTCGAACAATAATCTACAAGCATTTCGATCATTTGACGGTCTTTCTCAGAAAGATTTGCAATTTTGGTTGCTATCTCTAAAACATGAGAAATATTATGAGGAGTTAGTTTCCCAAACAAAACATAATCAGCACTGATATTTAATGCATCACACAACTTAACCAAATTTTCCGGACGAATAGCTTTTCTTCCACATTCAAGGTTGGATACCATTTGTACCGAAACATCCATCATTTCAGCTAAGTTCTCCTGTGTTAATCCTCTTGATGTTCTTGCTTGGTATATCCTATTGCCAACTTGCATCAAAAACTTCTTATTATCCAAATCAACTACCTCACAGACTATATCTATAAGATAATTATATTATCTTTGAGTGTGGTTTTTAATCGGCTTGAGGTATATAAAACGCTTGACAGCATCACCTACAGGTGATATAATTAAGAAAACTTAACCTATGGATGTATTTGGTCATGGATCAATAGTGTGACAACCATACATCATCTTTTCTTCTCTTATCTTTTGTTACCTTCGGCAACAAAAGATAAGAATAAGCTAAGGAGTTGAGCGCGTTAAAACGCGCGAAGTAACTTCAGGTGGACTGTTTCGCAGTCTTATAGTAATCTTAATTCAGTAATAAACATTACCAAATAAAAAAAGGAGAAACTCCCATGAGAATCGTCATTGGCGGAAGCAGAAATTATAATAATTACGAATATTTTATGGAAAAACTTGATCTGATTCTCTCGGAATTTCCCAAAGAAACTATTATTATCCTCTCAGGCCACTGCAGAGGCGTTGATATGTTGGCTGAACGTTATGCAAAAGAACGTGGAATCAAACTTGAAATTTTTCCTGCTCATTGGAGTACATACGGAAAAGCCGCAGGACCGTTGAGGAATAAAGCTATGGTTGAAAACGCCGATACCGTGATAGCATTTTGGGACGGAATATCAAAAGGTACAAAATCCCTCATTGATCACGCAAGAAAACAGGGAAGGGACGTTAACGTAATAAACATTCTCTGACTAACTGTTTAAATTATCTGCAAATATTGACAAATTGTGACGATAGTGATATAATAGATTAAATACAATAATTAGTTTTTGGGGGTCTTTAAATGAAATGTCCTAAATGTAATTACGAAAACCTCGACTCTGCCAAATTTTGCTTCAGTTGCGGAGCTAAAATGGAAGAAGCACCGCTTACAAAATATACGGTACAGCTCAGAAATAAAATGATCAACTGTGCAAGAAGTCCAATTTTTATTATAGCTTTGATACTTTTCACAGTTGTAAGCTTTATTCAGGTGATTAACGGAATAGAAAACGGAGCACTTTACAGCTTTGAAGTTCTGGATGATGCATTTGATGAAATCGGTATTGAGCTTGATGTTGACGAAATCGGACATACTCTGAGAAGAACTTCAATTTCTTTCCTTAGTATATATGATGTTACACAGACTGTAAACACTGCTGAAAGTGTGTTTAAGCTTCTTGTGGTTTTTAGTCTGTGGACAGTATTCTTTGCAAGTTTTTCTTCCAACGGTAACATTAAGCTTGCCGGAGTGGGGCTTAACATCATTAAGATCGGTCAGATCGTTATGTGCGTTATCAACTGTCTTACTGCCGCAGTGTACTTTATTGCGAGTGCGGTTGTTTTGGAAGGTATTGACAAAATTTATCTGTCAGAAGATGTGTATGCTATTCAGAGCACTGTAATCTTGTGGATATTCATCGCGGTTAGTATAACCGTTATTATGAACATCATTTATACTTTTGCGGTATGTAAATCCCTCAGAGGCGGAATTTTTGTTGCAACCACCGATTATGATGCAGACGTTTCCTCCGGGCTCACATTCTTTTGCTATGTCGGCGGAGCCGCTATGATTGCTACGTCAATTTTTAATATTGTAAATATTATCAGCGGTATAGCAATGATACTCTTCGGTATGATCAATTCTAAATTCGGTAATACCCATATAACAAATTGGTAAAAACACAAAAAGGTATCGCGAGATACCTTTTTGCGTTATAATACAGTACAAACACAAATCTCCCCAATTGCATTTTGCAATCGGGGAGATTTGTTATCTCTTATTCTTCTTCAAAAGCATCCTTGCCGAGTCCGCAGACGGGGCAAACAAAATCTTCGGGAACGTCTTCCCAAGCTGTACCGGGGGCGATTCCGTTTTCTTCATCGCCGATGGCAGGATCATATTCATAACCGCAGGGGCATACGTATTTCATAACTTTATTCTCCTTTTATATTTATATATTAATAATATTAATCATCGTATTCAACGTAGTGTCTGACAACGTTTCCGCTTTCGGCATCAATGTAGAAAGAATATTCCTCTCTGCCGCATTCAAACTCCACTTCCCAAAAAATTCCGAAGTGTTCACGTTCAAGCTCTGCTTCTATGTAACGAACGTCATCTCGTAACAAATTTACATGGTTGAGTGCCGCATCTATTGCACGGTCTCGGCCGATAAGTGCAGAAGTTTCAGTTGTTGTTTCGTCTCCGCTGTAAGCGACAGGAGCACTGAGACTGTATGCATAAAAATCGGCGGGAGCAGGTTCGTTTTGTGTTACGGAAGCTTCGGTGGTATCTCTGAGTGTCGTCTCTGTATTGTGTACGCTATCCGAAGGAATATCCGTATAACTCGCGCAGGATACGAGTAAACTTGATACCAGCAGTCCTGTGAATATTAAAACTAATTTTTTCATTATACATTCCTCCTTATATTATTATTTAGTCGCAAAGGGAGCCGTTATTCACGACTCCCTTTGGAAATTACCTAATTATTACTTAAAGTATCTCTTGAGGAGTCCCTCAAATGCCTTGCCGTGACGAGCCTCGTCACGAGCCATTTCGTGAAC
>JAZUBG010000251.1:0-4630 GCA_045638405.1 Eubacteriales bacterium
CTCCATTCCTCGTTGAAATAGCGGCGGAGCTCGGTGGCCTTCTTTTCCCATTCATCCGCACCGTCAATATCTCCTCTTGCACGCATCAGACCTGCAAGCGCCTGCATTGCACGGTACTGACAAGCGATCTCGTCGCCTGATTCCATGGGGGAGTATCTCGGTCCCTCATTGTAAGTACAGAGCTCACCGAAAATATCAGCTCCGACTCCCTCGGGTACACCGTTACCGTTTGTGTCACGTGCAGTGACAAAATCCGTCATGGTGCGGTAGCAGAATCCAAATATCTTATCGGACAGATATCTCATGTCCCCCGTGCGGCAGTAGAGTTTGTATGCAAGCTCAACAAGCTCGAACTGAGCAGGTATCTCGCGGATGAAGTTGTCGTCGTTCTTGTAGTCAACGTCATAAGGACTTCCGTCAAAGTTGAGTGCCCATATCGCGTAAAGTCCGCGGGACTCAGTCGCTGATTCAGCGAACGCCTCAAGCATACGGTAGTTTTCCTCGTGAAGTCCGAGGAAATATGCGCCTATAGCCTGATGGACGTAATCGCGTATATAGAAAGCGGCACGGGTACGATAACCTGCCCAGTATGAGGGGATGTAATTGCCGTTACCGTTCCGACCGTCGTTAATAGGACCGTGCTTTCCCGTGACCACGTAGGATCTCGCCATATTTTCCGCCCAAGTGAAAGCCTCGTTAAGACGGGGATTACTGCTTTCAAGTATTGCCATTGTTAGACTCCTTTGGTTCTTGTACTGTTTGTGAGTATTATATCATTTATTTGTTAAGGTGTCAATATGATTGAGGTGGCATAAGTGGAGAGGACGTTGGTATGGTATTGATGTTTGAGACCTAATTATATTGAACGATTACAATTACAAAAATGAATGATTCTAAATTATCGATTGTCTCATTATTTTTGTGCTCTCACTATGAGGTTGAAATTAAACGAAATTCATGGTATAATTAGGTATCAAAATTCATGAAGTAATCATGTTTGCCTACGCATAAATACGGGGAGAAACATTCAACTCGTCTGAGAAACAAACTATACAGCTTGATACCGAGCCGCTGATCACGCAGTCTATCCGCTTGCGAGGATAGAGGTAACGTGCGCTGTTTGAAGATAAGCGGGATGGGGTTATCAAGGTCGCAGTGGAATGTTAATTACGGCGATTATGTGGTAGAGCAATAAGACGAACTCCAATTTGACGAGGACTATTATGGAAGAGTTATTCAAAAGCATTTTGGAACAGGACAAAGCACCGATCGTTGTGTGCGATATGGAATCAACCGTCGTATATATGAATCCGTCTGCAATCACGCGGTATAAGCGGGATCTGACGGGAAAGAGCATCAAGCTTTGCCATCCTGCCGCGGCGAATGAGAGAATTGAGCAGATACTTGCATGGTTTCGGAAGGACCGTGACAATAACATCGTCTATACCTTCCGAAATGACGTGGAAAACAAGGACGTTTATATGGTAGCGCTCCGCGACGGTGACGGCGCACTTATCGGATACTACGAGAAGCACGAGTACAGAAACAGGGAAACTGCAAAGCTGTACGATATAGACATCTGACTGTTACAACAGGTAATAATTATCAAATAAATCTTGAGGTGGAATATGAGTGAAAAACGATTTGGTAAAAGTGAATGGCTGACTCTCGTGCTGCTCGGACTTGTCGGGCAGATCGCCTGGTCGGTCGAGAATATGTATTTTAATCTGTTTGTCTTTGAAACGGTGGCACCGTCTCTCACGACTGTGACGCTGATGGTTCAGCTCAGCGGTATTGCGGCAACTCTTACCACGCTTGTGGCAGGAACACTCTCCGACAAGATCGGAAACCGCAGAAGCTTTATTTCATGGGGGTATACGATCTGGGGTATTACCGTGGCGATGTTTGGCTTTTTGTCACCGGAGCTTACTGAGAAGCTTCTCGGATGCGGACTTGATAAAGCGATTATGATTACCCTAATAGCGGTTGTTGTGGGTGACTGTGTGATGACACTCTTTGGTTCTGCGGCGAATGACGCTTGCTTCAACGCTTGGGTCACCGATAATACGGAAAGATCCTTCCGCGGCAAGGTGGAAGGCGTCCTCTCTATTTTGCCTCTTGCGGCAATGCTCATCGTTGCGGGCGGATTTGGGATCATCGTGGAGATGATCGGATATTCCATGATGTTCCTCTGCCTCGGCATCGTCATCTCCATATGCGGTGTGTGTGGCATATTCAAACTGAAGGACAGTCCCGCACTCCAGAAAAGCGGTAATTTCAGAGATATTATTTACGGCTTTAAGTTTGACGTGATAAAAGGGAATTCTTCGCTTTATCTGACCCTTTGCCTTGTTTTGATATACGGAATTGCATGCCAGATCTTTATGCCGTATCTCATCATCTACATGAAGACTTACCTTGGATTTTCCGTTGTGGAGTACAGCGTTGTATTCGGTGGCGCGATCATACTTGGAGCGGCAGTCAATCTCTATCTGACAAGACTTTCCGACAGAAAAAACAAAAATACCATGCTTTATTTTGCATCAGCGATATTTGCGGCAGGACTGTTTGGAATGTATTTAGCGAAGGGAATGGATAAAACTGCGACACTGATTGCCTTTGGTATTGCGGGCTTTGTTATGATCACGGGATATATCCTGATCTCTGCTCTCTGCGGTTCACTTGTAAGAGACTACACCCCTGAGGGAGTTGTCGGTAAACTGCAGGGTGTTCGAATGGTGTTCAGCGTGCTGATTCCCATGCTCGCAGGACCCATGATCGGAAACGGTATCAATGCCCACATGAACATACCGCTTCCCGATATGGGATCTGCCGATGTGATGACGACAGAGTATATTCCCGCGCCCGAAATCTTTCTTGCAGGTGCGATCTTCTCGCTATTGATGTTCGCGCTTATTCCTGTTCTTGTGAAAGCTTCGAAGAAACGATAAATTTGATTTTACATAATAATGTGTGACAGATAAAAAAGGCGCCCGAGCAAAACAGCTCAGGCGCCGGATTTATTTAATTGAATCTTCCCGCGCGGCCATTCCGAATATAGTCGCCTGCCGTCGCCACTTGGCTTTAGCCAATGTGGGCGGTATGACTCTGCTCGGCACGATTCTTATTTTCGTTACTCACTTCGTAAAAACGATACAAAACCGTTTTTACACGTTTCATCTTCTGAACGTGTACATTTGTTGGTAGTTAGTAACGGCACGGGATACTTGTTTTTAATAATTAAACGTTGTCAGCACCATATGTGAAGAGCGGAACGGGGAACCAGTCGCGTGCAGGGGCAGGACCTGTGATTCTCTTTGCACTGAAGGTTGTGAAGAAGAATCTCATAGCCTCGTAGTGATCGAGCTCGATGTCGGGAGCCTCGTCAGTCTTTCTTACGGAGACAACACCGTCCTTTACCTCAAAGGTAAGCTGCTCGTCTCTTGCATATCCGTGGATAAGAGCTGTGAACTTGCCGTCCCCAAGCTTTGCATATGTATTCTTCAGCTTGAGATAAGCTCTGACGACGCCCTCGAAGTCAAGGACAGTGAACATCTCTCCTGTGGAGAGAACAAGCTCAGCTGAGACCTTCTCAAGGATAGCAATATACTCGTGATGATGCTCGGGCATTCGGATAGAAAGTCTGTCACAGGTTGCGAGGAGTGCGCGTACGCCGTCGAGTACGTGAGCTGTGTCAGTAAAGATAAGCTCAGAGATGTTGCCACCGTTTCTGTCAGCATAACCTACGAGGTTGCCCTCAGAATCCTTAATGATGAACGGACGGTAGCACCAGGAGCAGAGGATGTTGTAAAGCTCAGCTCTGTCACGGATAGTGTGATAAGGCTGTGCATGGAAAAGCTCGTGGATGAAATCGAGATACTCGTTATCTGTGGGCTGAACCTCAACTGCCGTATAGTTCGTGTCCATACCGCCGATCGTATGGCTGAGACTGCGTTTGTTTATAACCATGTAGTGTGTAAGCGCTGCAGGCTCATATGAGAAGTGACCGTATCTCATCTTGTCACCGCCGAGCCAAGCAAAGCCGACGCCGTTTTCGATCATATCCTGAAGTGAGAGCTTGAGAAGGCGGGACATAAGACCACGACCGCGAACCTCTTCACGGCATGCAACGTTACCGATACCGATGGACTTGATTACCTCGTCGCCGACCACGTGATCAACGGGGAAGTGTCCGACAGCAGCGATCATCTTGCCGTCCTCAAATGCGATGAAGGAGTTAACTGCGGGCTCGAGGTCGGGGCGGTAAAGCTTAGGAAGGAATGCGGGGAACTGATCTTCGGGGTCGTCGAAGCCGAAAACGGTGTTGATGAGCTCCATATACTCGTCGTACTGCTCATACGTACCGCGGGCGAAATATGTTTCAGACATTGTAGGATCCTCCTTTGGGGCGAGATTACTTAATGATTTCTCCGTAGCACTCGCTGAATTACTATATATACTATACCACGATATCGAAATAATTACAAGTAGAAATTGTTAATGTTTGAATTATTAAAAATATCGCGAGAGGGGGATTGGCGAACGGGGCAGGAGAGAAGTTGGCGGAAAGTTTGCAAAGGTGGGGGACTTGAAAAAAGAATGAATAAGGAGTATAATAAAATCGAGTATT
>JAZUBG010000252.1:0-25290 GCA_045638405.1 Eubacteriales bacterium
TACCTACGTCCCGGCAGTTGAGGTAGACGGACTTGACGAGTACTTTGAAAAAGAAAAAGCAACCCACAGAAACTTTCACGACGCGCTCAGTGATCTGTATAAAGATGTTCCGTTATATAAGGATTTCATCTCCGAATAATAGAACCTGATATACACAAAACAAAAAACCACCCTATTGGATGGTGTTTGCTTTGCTCCATCGGAGAATCGAACTCCGGACACCATGATTACAAGTCATGTGCTCTACCGGCTGAGCTAATGGGGCATTTGTTTACAGCCTTAGTATTATACCACAACCTATGCTTTTTGTCAACCTTAATTTTCATATTTTTCAAAAAAATTTATACTTTGAATTTCTTAATCGAATATATTGAAATCTACCCGAAAAAATGATAAAATAGTATCATTAATAGAAAATGGAGTAATATCGCCAATGACTATCTATGAAGAATACACTTCCTTAAAACGTCAGTTGTTTGACAAATACTACGGAAGACTTAACGATAAACAGCGTGAAGCAGTCTACACGGTGAACGGTCCCCTTCTCATTCTCGCAGGTGCGGGAAGCGGAAAGACCACCGTTCTTGTTAACCGTATCGCTCATATTATTCGCTACGGAAACGCTTATTATTCACCTCTCGTTCCTCCCGACGTGACGGAAGCTGACATCTGCGAAATGAGAACGGCGCTTAATGATCTTAGCGGAGACGAGCTTTCCGAATACCTCTTGAAATTCCGCGTAAACCCTGCTCCCGCGTGGTCCGTTATGGGTATCACCTTTACCAACAAGGCTGCCGGCGAGATCAAGGCACGTATCGAATCCGTTTTCGGCGAGGGTTCTGACGAATCCCGTGACATCAGAACGGGTACCTTCCACTCCATCTGTGTGAGGATCCTCAGACGATGGGCTGACAGAATCGGTTATGAAAGCAATTTCAGCATTTGTGACATGAACGACAGCAAGCGCGAGATTTCCGAATGCATGAAAAAGCTGAACATTGACGAAAAGCAGTTCCCCGCTAAGGCTATTCAGAATGAGATCAGCCGTGCAAAGGACAAGCTTATGACTCCCGACGATCTTATGCGTGAAGCGGGATATGACGTCAAGACAAAAAAAGCGGCTGAAGTATACGCTCTGTACGCTAAGAGACTAAAAAGTCAGAACCTTCTCGACTTTGATGACATCATCATGCGCACGGTTGAGCTCCTTGAGACTGACGAGGAAGTCAGAACAAAGCTTCAGCACACATACCACTACGTTTGCGTTGACGAGTACCAGGACACCAACTACGCTCAGCTTAAGCTGACTCTTCTTCTTTCCGACCACTACAGAAACATCATGGTAGTAGGCGACGACGACCAGAGTATCTACAAATTCCGCGGTGCCGTTATCGAGAATATTCTTACCTTCGACAAGAATTACGAAAACACCAAGGTGATAAAGCTTGAGGAAAATTATCGCTCAACTCAGACTATTCTTGACGCGGCTAACAAGGTTATTTCCAACAACTCCGGTAGACTCGGCAAAACTCTTTGGACGGGTGGCGGCAAAGGTGACAAGATCACCTTAAAGCAGTTAGGTAACCAAAACGACGAGGCGCGATATATTTCCGAAAAGGTCACGTCTCTCGTACGTGACGGAGAAAACCGTTTCCGTGACTTTGCGCTCCTCTACAGAGCCAACTCCCTCTCACGAAGCTTCGAGCAGACCTTTGCAAAGAGCGGTATTCCCTACCGCATGCTCGGTGGTCTCAGGTTCTTCGACCGTATGGAAGTTAAGGACATCGTGTCCTACCTTCAGGTAATCAACAATCCGCTTGACGACATCAGACTTTCCCGTATCATCAACAGCCCCCGCCGCGGAATCGGAGACAAGTCCTACGCTGTAGCGGAAACCCTCGCTTACGAGCTTGGTTTCTCGGTGCTTGAATTTATGAAAGTGGCTAAGCAGTACACAGCTGTGTCTGCTGCTGCGGCTAACGCCATGCGCACCTTCGCTCTTATGATCGACACTCTCCGCGATGACGCTCAGAAGCTGTCCGTTTCCGAGCTTATCCGCCGCGTTATCGACGTTACGGGTTACGGAAAGATGATCTCCGAGATCAAGGAAACCTCCGAAAGAGAAGAAAGACTATCGAACCTTGACGAGCTTATCTCAGCCGCAGTTCAGTACGAGGAAAGTACTGATGCTCCCACTCTTCTTGAGTTCCTTGAGGAAGTTGCCCTCGTTTCCGATATCGACAAATACGATGAGGAAGCCGATGCGGTGGTGCTTATGACCATTCACAGTGCTAAGGGACTTGAGTTCCCCGTTGTATTCCTTCCCGGTATGGAAGAAAACATCTTCCCCAGCTATCTCACAATGATGAATCCCGAGGAGATCGAGGAGGAAAGACGTCTTGCTTACGTTGCCATCACAAGAGCGAAGAAAAAGCTCTTTATCACTCACGTAGGCGACCGTATGATGAACGGAAAGACGCAGTACAACCAGCTATCCCGATTTGCCGCTGAGATCCCCTCAGAACTTATCGACAGTGAAACACCTCCGGCACCCGCACGCCATCAGGGCGGTTTCGTATACGGCTCTGCCGCACGGACACAGCCTACATACTCTCCCAAAGCTGAGCTTGGCGGTATAAAGAAGGCCGCTACCGCAACGAATGCGGCAACTCCCAAGAAATCGGTTGAAAAATTCGCTGCAGGTGACACTGTAGTCCATCAGCTCTTCGGAGAAGGTGTTATTCTCACTGTGAGACCTATGGGTGGAGACGTTCTTTACGAGGTAGTTTTCGAGACTGCCGGTACAAAGAAACTCATGGGTACCTATGCTAAACTTAAAAAGAAGTAATATTTAACAACAAATTCGGAAGAAAGGAGTTCACGGTAACATCATGAAGGAATTCTCTACATCAATAAAAGACATTATCGCACGGCTTGACTTTTGGGTTATCATTACTTCCGTCGCCATGACCTTTCTGAGTATTCTCATGCTCTACGGCGGCATGGATGCCTTCCCCGGCGGTAAAACAAAGTTTATGGTACAGTGTGTTGCTGCCTTGCTTGGCATTATCATAATGCTTGTCATTGCAACCCTCGACTACGACGCAATTTGTACGAAATTCGAGATGTTCTTCTTTGCCATGTCGATCGGAATGCTCATTCTAGTTATCGTGGTAAACCTCGGTTCCTCAAATTCTACGAATCACAACTGGATAAAGATCCCGGGAATTCCGTTTAACATTCAGCCGGGTGAATTTGTTAAGATATCTTACATCATAACCTTCAGCCGTCACGTTGACAGAGTGAAGGCAGAAATCAACAAAATCAAGAACGTTGCTCTTCTCGCACTTCACGCAGGGGTTATCATCGGACTCGTCCTTGTAACCGGTGACCTCGGTACAACCCTTGTGTATATGTTCCTCACAGCAGTCATCCTCTTTACGGCTGGTCTGTCTCTTTGGTATTTTGCCGCAGCGGGTGTTATACTGCTTATTGCGGCTCCGTTTCTTTGGGACAAGATGGCTGACTACCAAAGACTGAGGATCATGGCGGGATTTGACCCGACCATAGACCCGGACGTTTACGGTTATCAGGCTATCATGAGTAAAAACGCCATTATCTCCGGTGGCTTCAAAGGTGCGGGACTTTACGGCGGTACGCAATATTTGAAAGTTCCTGCGGCACATTCAGACTTTCTTTTCTGCGTTCTCGCTGAAAAATTCGGTTTCTTCGGTACTTTCACATACCTGCTTCTCATGTGTATTCTCGTCATAAGGTTACTGATAATATCCAGACGAACCAGAAAGGATTACGCTTCTCTTATATGTGTTGGAATTGCAGCGGTGATGATTGCGCAGACAATCGAAAATATCGGAATGTGTCTCGCGATGCTCCCCGTCGTCGGTATTACACTTCCCTTCTTCTCCTACGGCGGTTCATCTATGCTTACTATGTTCATAAGCCTCGGAGTGGTACAAAGTATCTGTACTCACAACAGGAAGTATTACTTTGAAAGAGAACCCTCTAGCGCATCCCTACTTTGACAGAAACTAAAAACTCCCGATAATCAAGGTTATTCACCTCTGATCATCGGGAATTTTTTTAGTATTCAAAGTCACAAACCAGTTCTCTCAGAGCTGTTTTTACATCACCGTCAACACGGTACGTCACCTCGCGAAGATGTGAGAGTTTTTCGTTCGAATCGAAATCACAGTCACGGCTTAACTTTACATATATTCGATCATAAGCCGTAGCTTCAAGCTCAGGATCGGAAAGCATGTCAATTTCATCAAGCTTTTCGCCCTCTCTGAGTCCCGTATAGACAACCTTAACGTCAACATCCGGCACAAATCCCGCGTCCGCTATCATGCGGCGTGCAAGAGAATCAATATTCACGCTCTCACCCATATCAAGAACGAATATCTCTCCTCCCACCGCCACTATACTTGCAGTCAGTACGAGGGATACAGCTTCACTTACAGACATAAAAAATCTGTTTACTTCGGGATGAGTAACGGTAACGGGACCGCCTGATCTGATCTGTCGCTCAAAAAGAGGTATAACGCTTCCCGCAGAAGCGGCAACGTTACCGAATCTGACGCATGAAAATGATGTATCATACTTTTTATTCATGCCAAATATGATCATCTCACAAAGTCTTTTTGTCGCACCCATTACGCTTGTGGGTGCGACCGCTTTATCGGTACTGATGAGAATAAATTTCATACATCCATAATCAGCCGCGGCTTCAGCCACGTTAAGCGTTCCGAATACGTTATTTTTAACCGCCTCCGCGGGGGAAGTTTCCATTAAGGGAACGTGCTTATGAGCTGCAGCGTGGAAAACAACTTCGGGTCGATAAGTGTCAAACACCTCAAAAACTCTATCTCTATCACGTACCGAACCTATCAGAACGTCAAGCTTTAACTCAGGAAAAGCACGTCCGAGCTCATCGGCAATAAAGTATGCATTATTTTCATAAATATCAAAAATAATGAGTCTTTTGGGCGCGAGTACGGCGAGGTGTTTGCACAGCTCGCCGCCAATAGAACCACCGCCCCCGGTAACGAGGACGGTTTTGTTATTCAGATAATCAAAAGAATTGCTTTTGTTCATCATTTTTCAGCTCTTTCATTATTTCCCGTAAAAAACGGGATAAAAATCGTATGATTTAATATTAACCTGCTTTGACTTTTTGATTCTCGGCATTTTTACGATGCTTTCTCTTATTTACATAACTTGCGATGACACCGACTACGATGATAACCACCACAAGGCTCACAACAAGAATGATAGTTACCTGCCAGAAGCTGAGTCCCCACGAGGATTTTACACCGGTTACTTCATACTTAATCTTTTCAAGACGCTGGATCGCCATGGCATTGGGGTTAATGGGATCCTGATAGAAGATAACGTCATCTGTTTTCTCACCCGGGACATTTACACCTACAACGTACTTGGTATCTTTATCAACCGAAGCAAGGTAGAAATGCGCTACGCTGTCGGAATCGACTCTTACCGCCTGAATTCTTTCATGCTCACCCTTGTCGTTTATCTGATAAAGGAAAGCATTGGAATTTGCGGCTGAAGAATCAGGGAGTTTGATCTTAACTTCGCTGTTAAGCTCTGCGGAATCCTTAAAGCTGATAACGTAGCTGTTTGTTGTTCCAAGCTTGTCCGTTACTGCCTTATCAGCGGTGATAACGTCGTATGAATAGTTCAACTTCTCGCTAAGAGTGGCAAGATCGACGTCCTTGCAGTACACGGTCCATGACGAGCCGTCAGCACTGACAAAAGTGATATAAAGCTCTCTGCCCACGAAAGACTGCAGGAACGTTTTAGGAAGCGTTACGCCGTCTTTGAGATAGATGGTAACGGAGATGCCGCAATATTCATAATCTACTGAATAATTATCACTTAGTTCCTTAAGAACTTCACTTATATAGGAATTTGCACTGTCAAAGCCTTCTGAAGATTCAACCATAACTTTAATATCTGCACTGTAGTTTCCCTTATCAGTGGAATCTGTAGGTTTATCCTCAACTTTTGTAACAACAGAGGCTGACATATTGGCGTCATATTTGTTTTTAATACTTTCGAAGTTTCCTGAACCATCATCGTTAATAACATGGTCTACAGAAATCTCAACATCTGACATATTTCCCGAACCTACAAAGCCGTAGCTGTCAAACCCGTCCAAATCTTCTGCGATCTGACTTCGCAGATCAGCTTCTCCGGAGTAATAAACAGAAGAAAGCAGATCACACCCCTTGAAAGCATAGGTATCTGAAGTTTTAACCGTATCTGGGAATGAAACAGACATAAGACTGTCACATCCGTAGAAGGTCCACTGGGGAATATTTTTAATCGTGCCGCCGAATTCGGCGGAAACAAGACTGTGGCAATAAGCGAAGGCTGATTCACCGAGATGATCGAGGGAATTATGTACTTTAATACTTCTGAGAGAAATACAGCGATAAAATGCCTCTGTACCTATAGATGTTATTCCGTACGGTAAACGGATATCATGCAGTGATACACATTCATAAAACGCCTTATCTCCAATCTTTGAAACGCGGCTTCCAACGTCAATAAGTTCAAGGGACTTACATCCTGAAAATGCAAGCTTTCCTATCTCTAGAACGTAATCCGGTATAACTATGGTCGTAAGATTATCGAAATGATAAAACGCCATATCGCCGATACTTTTGAGTTCCGCGGGGAGAATGACTCTGTTTACCTTAGAGGCAAGGTAATTCCACGGGATATCCTCAGCGATAAGGTAATCATACATATCACCCTTACCTTCGATCTTCAACGTCCCTGCGGAATAAGCCCACGTCAAGTTACTGCCGCATTTACCGCTGTCGGCGGCAGAGACGAGAAGCACGCCATGCGCCGCTATAAGCATCACCACCAAAACCATGGCGGCTATGCGGGAGATTATTCTGTTTGTTCGATGCATGTAATGCCCTCCTTTGAAATCTCAAGTATCTGAAATATTTAATTTTGCCTTTTCTTTTTTATTCATGATTCCAAGAACAACCACGCCTACCACAAACATAAACAATGCGTGGAAGGAAAGAGATGAACAGCCAAAAAATAATTTTCCGTTATCTCTGAAAAATTCAAAGAAAAATCTTGTTGAACCGAAAAGCACAAGCATGATGGGATACTCTTTACCGTCGGTCACGTAACCGAGTTTTTTTGTTCTTAAAATAATATAAACAATAATAAGTATTGCGGCAATTGCTTCAATAGGTTGAATTGGGAAAAGATATTTTTGACGGAATGCATTATAGATTGCAAGTGGAGCTTCATACGGATACCCTTGACAACATCCCGCAAAAATACAACCGAAATGGCTTATTCCGTGTACAGCAATGGGACCAACTGCCAAGAGACTGCATACGTCTTTCCATTTAAGCTTTAGCAGTTTTGATGGAATCAGACCAATAAGAGGAACATAAACAAACACTCTTACGATATTGTTACCGCCAAACGCTGTAAATCCACTATCAATCCAATATAATATAAACATCCACAATACAGCTAAAGGATAAACTATTAGTACAACTATTGCGGATTTCCAAAATGCAATTCCGATTTTTCTGCCAAACAAAGTAACTACGCAAAATACGGAAACAAACCCGAGTACAAAAAAGATATCATATAACAACTGATCATTTCCATTTTCATAAACAGTTTTAATCAAATTATTAATCATTTTATCACCTTTTAATTTCATACAGTCGGTATAAACCGACTGTATGAAACGAGACAATTAATAAGGATTATTGATGGTTATGGAATTTTCAAGCTTAACCTGGAATTCAACCCCCGCTGAATTTTTGAGTATAAGTGTATCGGCAGTGATTGTTCCTGCAACCGTTTTATCGTCAGTAGCAGCAGTCTTTGACTTATAATAACCGATATTTCGTTTACATGTAGTAGTAGACCCTGACCAAGTAAACGTACCTGTGTGAGTATCATTACTATATACAAGAGCTGTACTGCTATCCGACTTTTTGATAAATGCAAGAGAAGCAGACTCAGCATTACCCTTGTTGAGCAACTGTAATGTTACTGTAGGTCTTGTATAATTGATAACAGTACCACATCCGGTACCCTCAGAAGCACTGAAGTATACTGTTGCCGAAAACTTATCGTCACTTATAGATGGTGTGTAACCACTCTTAAGTGAAGAACCATCATAAATACTCAATGTACCTGTATTAGTTATAGCACTGATCTTCACCGAAGGAGCAACAGAACTAAGTTCAATCGTCGGTGCTCCGGTCGGCAGAGGATATTCTCCTCCGTTTGTCATCTTATATGATACACCGTTGATTTCGTATACAACAGACGTAAGCATATAAGAACCTGCATAAGGAACACTTATATCTGTTCCCTGTTTGAACGTTATACCGTCAGCCTGTCTGGTCAGTACGATATCAAAACCGCCTTCGGGATACTGTCCCGCACTGAAAGTATATCCACCATACTCATTAGAATCATTATTATAATTATAATGGAGTGTAACAGTGGTACCAAGCTTGCTGCTGTCAAGCTTATTTCCTAAAGAGTCTGTGATAGATATGTTAAACGTACCTGCCTTAAGTGTCTGAGCGGCAAGGAAAGCAACATCATTAAACTTTGTAGTTCCGCTGACACTTATTGAGACCTTAGGCTCAGCAACTACAGTTACAATAACGTCTTCCGTGACCTTACCTTCACTGTCGGGGAATGTAAATACAAGGGGATTTTCATCCGTATACTCTCCTACGTTAGGAATTCTAAGCTCCATGAGCTGCCATACGCCCTCTTGGTTGCCGATTTCCTCAACTACAGGTATCTTGATATCCCAGTTGTAGTTTCCGTTACTGTCTTCAGTAGGTATGAAGTTACTTTCACCTGTTACGATGTACTCAACATCCTCAGCACCGTCAGTACCCTTCTTAACAATAACAGCGGTAAGTCCTGTTAGTGCCGCAGCTTCCTTATCAAGCTTGATTGTGAACTTGGCGTAATTATTATCATCCATCTTGGGAACAAACTGCCATGCCACACTATCGTTTCTTACAAGGCCGGGAGGTGTGACAGACTTGACAATAAACTTAGGATAAGTTACTGCTCTTGTAATCGTATTCACAGAAGATCCGCTGTCGTTGGTAACTTCCACATCAATTTTGTAGAACTGATAAATACCTACCTTAGTTCTGAATGAACCCTCATAATATTTCGTATCACCGTTCCATATAAGCTCGGTGTGCATACCGTTTTCAAGTGTTATTGAACTCTGTGATTTATAGTAGAGGTTAACACCTGTAAGTCCGGGAAGTTCATTATCCATGTCATCCAAGATTCTAACTTTCATCTTAAGATTCTTCTTAAGAGGAGTGTTCTCAAACTCTTTGAGATCATAGAAGAACTCTGTGGGGCTGTCCGTATATACAGCAACTTTCATACCGAGGTAAACAGTCGCATATTTACGTAAATCAGAAACTTCGTCAACACCATTGGGAACGGCAACGATATCGCCATCAAGCTTCAGGAACTCTAAGCTATAGTTTCCCGATACAGAGAACGTTACCTTACCTTTCCAAATACCTGAATCATATGTGAAAATGACGTTGTTTACCGAACCGTCCTCCTCACGGATGAATCTACCCTCAACCTTCTTCGGCATCTTATTTTGGTCGTTACTTGCAAAGCTGAGTGACATATTTGTAGACACCGATGAACTTGCCGTCATAAACGAGGCGTTCTGAGTACCCGGATCCCAATTGAGAGATACAATTGTAAATCCGTCTATAGAAACCTTCGGAGGATTTTCAAGATCATAGTTGATACCGTCAAGCATAACTGTTCGGAGAATATAGTTACCCGGAGTATTGAAAGTATACGAGGATTTCCATACGCCTGCGTCTGAGTCATACGTAAACGTCATAGTCTCTTCACGAGAACCCTGTGTAGCGTTGATCGCTCTCAGGAAGAATGCCGTAACTTTGTTAGGCTGTGTACCCTCAACTTTGATTGTAACGTTTGTCTTCATGGGATTAGTTTCAGAAGACTCATCATAGTTAAAGGATGTCTTATCAACGGAAGCTGAAATATTGATCGTCTGATTTTTAAGCTCCTCGTTTTCCATATGATTAAGTGTAGTCGAACTACCAAACTGAATATTCAGCTGTCCCTGAATGTCCGCAGATGAAAGTACGTCCGCATTGGTAAGTTCTTCACCGTCAAGGTATACAATAGCAGTAATTCGTGTTGCTACATTTTGCTGAAGCGGCATGATAGCATACTGCTCGTTACCGTTGATATCTACACCAAGACTGATAGCTGTCTGAGGAAGAACAAGTGGAACGGTTACTTTACCGTTGGAAGCGTAGAACTTATCTGTATCAAGATAAGCAGTTGTAAGAAGTTCACCCTTATCATTAACAAAAGCTATCTTCATATGCTGAAGGAGTTTAAGGCTTCGCGCCTGGTCTTCAGGAGTATCTGCGTAGTATACGTAACAGCTACCGCTACCCTGAGTTGTACTATTGACAGAAAGCCCTGCAGCATCATCCCAAATTCGGTTGTCTCCTTCATAACCAATGACAATCTCTTCTTCAGTCATCAGTTCTATAGGTTCGCTATCTGGAGTGTAAGTAAACTCTGCATAGCTTTCGGCATTATACCACAAACCGTCTTTTTGGTAAAGAGTGTATTCCTGTGTATGGTTATTACCTTCTTCATCCTGCACGGTTACTGTTGCACTATACAACTCGTACGTTTCGCCGTTGATTACCTTAGTAGCTCTGACGACCTTCTTTTCGGTAAGAACGTTGCCTTCAAGTTTCAGGAAATTACCGGAAGCATTTGTTCTTACCCAAAGGTCAATAGCAAAACCATAAGTATCGTTTGCAACAAGCTTTAGTCCCGCAGTACTTGTGTTAACGGTATTATAGTCCTGCGTGAAAAGCGGGGTATGGTTTTTATCAATTGAAGTCGAAACATTAGCTTTAACCGAAGCGGGAACAGTAATACCATACCTTTTTACGGTAGCAGAAATACTGAGATTCTTGACGTCCATCTCTTTTCCGACACGTTCCTCAAAACGATAGATTATACCGTTCGTAATATGTGCTTCCTGTGTACCACTGAGATAACTCATTGCGTTGGATGCACCGATACTACTAATGGGAGTATTGTTAGAACCGATGGTACATTTACCAACGTCAACCATGTTGGCAATAATTTTGTTAAAGGATATTTTGTCTCCTGTATAATTATTGCGTTCTTCCTCAGTAAGATTGGTAAGCTTAATTCCATCAGTAGTGAACTCATCTTTCCAGTTAATGGAACCGTTGTTTTTTACGATAAGCTCAAGATACTGACAGTCTCGCTCAAGGGTTACAATATCTTTATAAAACTGAGAAAGATTTGAAATATATATATTCTTATTGACTTTGGTTTTATCAGTCACAGCTTTCTCATAATCTGCACGGTTATTGTAAAGGTCTTCTGGGGTCAAACGGACGTAGCCGTCATCATTACCGCCGGCAGCAATATAGAGTTGAAAATTTGCAAGCTCAAGGATTGCTTTTTCTTCAGTTCTGAAGCAAGAAATAAAAGCCTCGTACATATCTCTGAGGTTTCCGATATCAACAGTCTCTACTGACGGATTACTGAGAGATGCATCATCGGGGTTCATTCTTTGAGTCATGTAAGATCCCATAACAACTGCCAGAGAGTTCATCCACTGAGTATTATTAGTCAGACTACTAAATTCGCTGGCGGCTGACATATTTGCAGATTTAACAGCATCAGCACGTTTTTTTATCATTTCAGCTTCATTCTGACCGGGTGCAAGCTTTGTTGATGCAATCGCACGCACACCATATTTTTGGCCAAGGGTAGGAACCTCAAACTGTCCTTCACCATTCTCACCTTGTACCCAGTTTGCATACGCAAAATCACTGCTGAATGTCTCAACTCGGCCGTCGCCACTGAATCCGTTTTCTGAATCAGTTGCATATGCAGCACCCCAAAGAGGACTATCCAAAAGGTTAGAGGTATTAAGCTTTGCCGGACGGAGGACCATGTGGTCAAGACCGTAGATCGGGTCACCAAGGTTAATAAGGTTACCCCACGTAATATTACGTGCGATAAGTTCAAGGGCACTGTCCCCCACCTTGGACTCGTCGGGAATATTACCCTCTTCACCGACAAGGGCGATCTCAAGGTTACCGTTTGCGGCAATAGACGTATTTACTCCTGTTACCTCAGGGCTGGTTGTCAGTGCAACCCATGCGAATGACACTGTGATAAGCATGGTCGTTGACATGAGAAGAAGCACCAACATAGCTGCTACCTTTTCCTTTAGTCCGGGGAGTAATTCTTTGTAAGCATTTATTCGCTTCTGTGAATCATTCATCTATATATACCTCCGTCAGTTTGAGTTTTCCGCAGAACTTACGTAAACAGGATCAATTATAAGCTCATAATCGTCAGGCGGTGTTCCGCCAAGCAAATGGAGTGACATATCAAGTGTCGCTTCGGCTCCTCCTGCAAGTGTATGGACGAGCTCTTCTCCGGACAGATCATAATAGTAGATCCAGCCGGGTGAATTTTTCATTTTATATAGTGCGGTATCGTAAGAAAGTTCCTCGCGTGTTGCGGCATATGACTTTGAACCGACAACGAGGTTCAAGGAAACGTTTCCAAGTGGGTCTGTAGACCCTTCCGCCGCTACAGGCACGAAAAGCCGCACACGGAATCGCTGATCTTTTACGGAAACTCCATCTTCGGTCGCGTTACTCAGCGAAAATGCTAAGACGTATGTTCCGTTAACGCTTTCCCACGTTCCGCCTTTTTCAGACGGTACAGCGTAGCTTAACTTCGGTCGTTCTTTTTCCTTTATGTCAAATGATATGTCCAACGATTCTGCGGTATAGTACCTACCGAAAGCAATGCCTACTGACATAAGTAAAGCTGAAATAAGTAACCAAAACGTCAAAAGGGCGGAAAGTAGGCAAAACGTTTTTCGGATATTCAGATTTATGGAATTCATACTTTTCCGCTCCTTTCTCGGTTAATTACTTAATTACCTGTTACGGTGTATACACCGCCGCTTTCGGAAATTACAGTGCCGTTTGCAAGGTAGCCACTGACATCACTTCCGAATTTTCCTCCGCTGATGTTGATTGTAGCATTAGGTGCATCGGCTTTATATTTTCTGACTGCCAAGCCAACGCTCGATGATACGTCTGTCTTATCACCTGAAATGTTAACTACTGAATCCCAGGCATAGCTTGCCTCAACGTAGATACCGTCACCGGTGTCTGACCATCCGCTTCCCATATATTCGGGAGGAGTATGAGTCTGACCTGTTCCCACAATAGTACAATCGGTAACATTAACGGTACCACCTTTAACAACCAGACCTGTGAAACCGTAAAGATTACTGTCAATGATATCAAGTGTGCTCTTATCTGTGGGGAAATAGATAGCTGTATAACCTCCGGTAACGGTGGTGTTCTTAACAGTAATGTCGATTCCGGGATATGATCCGTTACATATGATTCCCGAATAACCGCTTCCTTCAAGTGTACTGTTTTCGACTATCACTGTAGTTTTGTTGTCAGACTTAGCGTTTCCGTAAATCCAAAGAGCATCTTCACTACATTTGATATTTGAATCCGTGATATAAACATACGAATCTGCGCCGATCTTGTTGTTGTGGTCGAATACGGCAACGCCTTCCTCAACACCTTCAATACCTACGTTTTTCAGTGTTACCTTAGCACCTTCGGTTTTGATCGCGGAAACGGAATTTTGTCCGTCACCTTTAATTTCTCCGTTAGTGAGAGTAATTGTCGCTCCCTGTTCCGCAGAGAAAATGTTCTCCGCAGATGAAGTTATGCTGTGACCGTCAAGGTCAATGACAGCATATGTGTCTGATGTCAACGGAACGGTATCATTCAACTTGACATCAGTGGTAAGTTTTGCAACAACGGGAACAGAAGAAGTGAGAAGTGTCTTGAGAGTATCAGAATTAGAAACCTCAATAGGCTCTGATGAACTGTTAACTCCCGTAAGGTTGATCTTTGCGTTGCAGCTGATATTCTCTGCAGATGCAAGACTTGTATCGATATTAAAGTTCTCGATTATCTCATCTCTCGAACAAAGATAAAGCCATATGCCGTAACCTGAATCGTTTATGTCAATAGGACAGTATCCGTGACTTCCGAATTCAGAGATATTCTTAACTGTTCCTTCGTATCCGTCAAAGGAAGTCAATTCCGCAAGAAAATCATTAACGGACTTTTTACCGTCAACGGTAAGAAGTCTGCCGTTCTGATCAAAAGTGGTATATATTTCATCAAAATCGTACTGAACGGGACGTATGTAATCCTGCACAGTCATTTTTCCGTCTTCCGACACAGTTCCCTTCACATAATATCCGAGAACGTCATAAACCCACATCCATCTGAGAGGTGGAATATTATTATAATCTTCACCCGAAACTAATTCATCACCACTGAATACAGTGTATGTATAATTACTTGACGAGCTGATCCACACACGGTCAACGAGTTCATCGTTTCTGACCGTCTGAGCATCAACGTAAAAATATATACGTTTTCTCATAATCTCATCCATAGTATCTTTTGAAGCAGTAAGGCTTGCCGCAACGGTAAGTTCTCCCTGATTCTTAAGACTCATGTTGATTATTCCTTCGTCTCCGGGAGCTGCCTTGAAAGAATTGTTTTCTATGAGAAAAGTACCGTCGAAATTCCAAGTTTCGGTAGTAAAGGTCAAACCGCCTGACTGGGTAACATTTGAAAACCAAGCAGCAGTCATTGAAAACAGAAGAACTGCCGTAAGTATCAGTATGCAGACGATCATTACAGCGCGAAGCACTATACTTGACTTTAATGCCTTTATAGCTTTACTCCCCGTTGAACGAAGAAGAAAGTTACCGGGCTTTTTACCGTTTGTCAATGTCTTTCAACTCCTCCATAATTTCAGCCACAAGTTCAGACTTTATCTTCTCACATAACACAGCATACTCGTCGTCTGATATTGCAGGTTTATCATCCGCATCTCTGTCAGAGGAAGATTTATCACCTTCAGAACCTGCGACAATTACATCATTCTTCATTTTATCGATCTCAGACACGAGGCTTGACATATCTCGCTTAATGTTCTTTATGCTTTTTTGCATCATAATTCCCGCAATAACAAGAATGGGAAGAACGATACAAACAACAAATCCGCTTTCACTGGTAAAAAAGCTGATAAACAGCGGAAGGAAGCTGTCATTTTGCATTATTTTCGTAACTTTTCCTATGTAGTTACCGGAATCAACGGGAAGGACATCTTCCGCTGAATTAGCATCACCTTTTGTGTAGAGAAGAACCTTACCGTCTTCACTCTTATCGGTTTTAAATACTCTGTGAGTAATGATACTGCCTGCCATTTCTGCAGATCTTGATCTGAATGTAATAATATCTCCGACTTTAACATTCTCAATGGGTATCTGATCAGCAACGATAAGTGCATCCTCTGTTATGGCCGGCTCCATACTTCCGGTAACAACTCTGAACATACTTTTTTTGCCAAAGGCAGCATACCCTTTACCAAACACCTGAACTGCAATAACAACGCAGAGAACGACCGCCGCAATAAGTAAAGCGGTAGTTACTACTGCGATTACTGTTTTTTTATTTGTAGCTTTTTTAGTGTTAATCATCTTTCTTAATGTTACTTCCTGCAAATTCGATACTCAGTGCAAAGCTGCAGGCAGCGGCACTGTTGACACAGTCAACGTCCTCACCTTCAAGCCACACGAACATTCTGATTCTTTGAGGAACATTCTTTTCAAGCTCAACAATCGTTACATCATCGGTTGCCCCTGCACCTTCGGTAGCGGCAAAAGACTGTGAATCAAGCTTTCCCTCGGAAAGAGAGTCGTAAAGTGCACCTGTATTTTTGATAAATTCACCCTTATTTACATAAGTCATAAACTGACTTTGCAAATAGCTCTTATAAAAGTAATTTTTTGCGGCAAGGCTATCTTCAAAAGACTTCCCATATACTGCCGCGTTAAACAAATCGTAAATTGATACCTGATCTGCGGTAGTTTCCTTCCATGAATTAGTACGCTGAACAGTAAGACGATCTCTTATGTCGATATAGGCAATCTTGCCGTTTTCATAACCGATTGGCTTTGTTTCAACGTACGAGTTGTCCCCATCAGGATGGAGATCCGCATTGGGTTCATAGATAGTAAAGTTTGTCGTGGGAGATTTCCAGAACGCTCCGCCTTTTTCCTGGTACATACCCTTAAGTCTGGTATAGGAGCTGTCATAGAGATAACTTTTCTGATACTGCATCATTGTTGCATCCGTCGCTATATCCTCGTTTACAAGGAAACCGACTCTTGCAGATGCCGCTGCATACCCAGCGGTAGCACTGAGAGTATAAGATGCCTCGCTCTCCTTTGCAGGATCAAGAAGTTCAAGCACAAAGCTTCCATTCACGGAATCTCCTCTTGAGATTCTGAGAGTATAGTCAGATGCGGGAGATACTATCCAAAAATCAAGTGAAACATATCCGCCTCTACCCTTTTCATTATACTCTTCCTCGGTCAGGTTTGAATATTCGAGAAAATTATCCTCAGTAAATTCACTGATATCTTTAAGTGAACCGGCTACCACTTCACCCGAAATCACCTCGGGGGAATAAGCATCGTAATACTCCGGAATAAACCAATTCATACCATCGGCAGTTGACACAGGAGACAGTGCATGTACCTCGTTAAGATACGAATAGGCTTCACTGTTATGAAACTGCAACGTTGACGTAAACTTACCGGGGTAATGGACTGTATTTCCGTCTATTGTTTCAGTCAAATCAGGAGCGATCATAATGACGCTTCCACCTGAAATTGTAACCTGAATACCTTCAACGACAGGAGAATCTGACAGTGTCATCCATGCATAAGACACTGTAACAAGCATTACAACGGAAAGAAGCAGAGAGCACACTGCTAATATTAACTTACGCAGTTGTTTTTTCATTGCATCTCCTCCCACTGTTATTCCTCCCTGTGTTCGTTAATTAAAGTTCAGTTTGACTAAATTCCCGTCTCCTGATCTGTCAAATTACTTTTTACGTTTGTATATTGCATCTGTCTCACGTCTGAGTTCACTTCTTGAATTCAATGTCTCCAAGAAATACTGAATCTCCCGTGAGTAGACCTCAACGGCAATAGTATCTTTTTCCTGTTGGATTCGGCGTTCTTCTTCGAGTCTTGCTTCTTCTTCCATGCGAAGTCTTTCTTCCTCAGCAAGCTTTGCAAGTCTCTCCTGCTCTTTTCTTTCCGCTTCTTCTTTCAGTGCCTGCTCTCTTGCGAGCATTGCTTCACGCATCTGACGTTCACGCTCTTCACGTCGTCTGATACGTTCACGTTCTGCTTCTTCGCGTTTCAGGCGCTCTGTTTCTTCAAGAATCCATGCGGCATCCTCAAAGTCGTTTTTAACTGATTCCTCTTTGTCAAGCGCTTCAGCTCTTACCTCAAGACGACGTTCAAGATTTTCGGTAAAGTTAGCAATTTCTGCTCGAAACAGCTTAGAACGACGTCTGTCTTCCTGCTCGCGTTCCATACGCTCTGCAAGAAGTCGCTGCTCTTCTGCTGCTTTTTCCTGACGGACGCGCTCACGCTCAAGCTCTTTTTCCTGACGGATGCGCTCTTTTTCAGCTTCTCGTTCTCTCTTTTCTCTCTCTTCTTCTTCACGCTTACGCTGAGCCTGCTCTTCAACGAGACGGCGTCTTTCCTCCGCCTCCTCTTTCATGAGCTGTTCCTTTGTAAGCTCTTCGATAAGAACCTTTCTGATCTCAAGTTCGGGAAGGTCGTAGTCCTCAGTAAGCTCTTCGATGATCTCTTTAATAAACTTTGGACGGAGCATTCTCTTTTTCTCCCTTGACGGAGTGGGAAGGGCTCTGTCTTTGTCTCTTTCAAGATGTCCCTTGAGAACGAGATAGTTAAACAGTATATTATGATAAATGTCTTGCTCGAATTTTTCGTTGATCACGGGATTCTGTTCGATTATCTTAATGGTATAACCGATATCACCGTAACCTCTGAGATACTCAAGCAGTTTCAAGACTTTTCGGTAGTTTGGATTTTTCTTGAGCGCGTTGGTTTTTGTGATAGCTCCCTTAACTCTGGGAAGCTTTGAAAGTTGCTGGGCAAACTGGGTATTCATGAAAGACGACAGAATTCTGTAGATACGGGAAATTCGCTCAAACACTTCCCTGTTTTTGTCGTCAGTCTCAAGGGCACTGTCAATATCCTTAATATGCATAAACATATCAAGGTGAACCATTTCAGTAGCGCTTGACATATCGGAACGGAGTTTAAGCTTTGCTCCGAATTCGTCACCCATGACCTGGAAAAGTGCATCGTGTCTGATTTTAACGAACTGATATGCTAATTCAAGTGTGGTAAACACAAGTTTGTTTTCGTAAAGCTCGATCGAGTCCTCACGATACTTCTGCATGAGTCTGTTGGGACGAACGTTTCCGCTATCCTCATTGAAATCATCAACAAGCGCAGCGTGAGTTGAAAGGTGGCGAACAACGTCACTGCCTGCTTTTTTAGCCTGAGCTACGTTAACAACAAGCTCTTCTTCTTTGATGAAGTTTCTCGGTGAAGATACGATATTCTGAAAGCCTTCAAGAGCTTCTTCTACTGCATCTACCCATTCAATGTCAACGATCTTCTCCATTCGTCTGTTGGAGAACTGGAACTCGTTGTCGGCACGGGAAACAGAGTCCATAAAGAACTCATAGAAATCGTTACCGGAAAGCGCACGCAATACACTTTTTACAAATTTTTCGTATATTGGATCAATTATTCTGATAGTCTCATTTTCACTTACATTGCTTTGATCTTTGGTTTTACGGGAAGCCATTGGTGCGCTCTCCTTTCTTTAATTTGTGCTGTTTTTACATGCTCTTCTTGAGATGCTCGATATATTCCTTACAAACAACCATGGTATTCTTTCCGAACACCTTATCAAGGTAGTTAGAGAATTTTGTAAGCTCGTCTTTCATAAATCCAAGGCTCAGAGACTCAAACTTACGAAGTACTTTTTTAGCAACGATAAAGTCTACTGCTTGGATCTCGGTTCCGCCGCAAGCGATAAAGCACGGAACATAATCTTTGATCTGCTTCATGATACGGTTACCGAAAGCAAGCTTGAACGTTTTGATTATGTAAGCGTTAAGGACCTCAAGCTTTTCAAGCATTTCTTCGGAAATCGGATACTTCTGCTTAGCATCGTCAAAAAGATAGGTGAGATAATCGGTGGAAATGTAGATAGGTTCAGTATCCTCACACTCAAATGCCTCTGCTCTACTGTCAAGGTCAATGGGGATAGCACGGTCATAAACCTTATCGGCTACGGCGAATGTTGAGTCGTCGTTATTGATAGTTCCGATAAACCAAAGGTTATTGGGAATCTGAACCGTACCGTTATTGATGAGAACCGGGTCATCATCAAGAACTGATGTTACGATATCGATCTTCCATTCCTCATGACGGGGCATCTCGAGTATAGAAAGCATTTCAGCAAAGTAATACTCAACTCGCGCGATGTTCATCTCGTCGAGAATAACCATATGAGGATCGCGGTAATAGTTAGCCTCATATATAGCACGGAGGAAGTCGGTCTCGGAGTATTTTTTTGTAAATTCGTTATAGTAACCGTAAAGCTCAGTACGTTCACGCCAGGAGGGCTGAACTGAAACAACGGAAGTATCCTTCTGAACAAACTTACCGAATGCATAAGGCAAACTCGTTTTACCCGTACCGGAAATACCCTGAAGGATTACGATTCTTGCCGTACCGAGGGATGCGATAAAATAGCGCATCATGTCGATATCGTAGTAAAGCTTCAGGCGGGATGCCGCAAATTTTCTGAATCGTTCACAAAATTCGGGAAGCTGGATCTCGTTATCATAGAACGGCGGTACGTATTCAGTTTTATAGAAGTTGTCAACCGAGGTAAGTCTGAAGAATCTGTTACTGTTTGGATCAACGCAGGGAGAATCAAAGCGGTTTCTGTTGGGATTATGAGCATACGCCTCATTTTCCTTTTCTCCCTCTTCTTCGACTTCCGCCTCGGCACTAAGGCCGCTGCCGTCTCCGCTGAGCTGAGCCACACGCATTGCGAGAAGCTTATCCTTCTCATAATTTGCTCTTATAAGATCTTTTTGGAGCTGTTTTACCTGCTTCACAACTTCATCGTACTTCTTGGGCGAAATACGAACACGGAATATTTTCTTCGCGAGCTTAAACAGACCGATAACCAGAACGACTGCCAAAACAACGAGAATTATGTTACAAACGACTACCAAAATCCATTCAACGGTAGAAAAATCAGCACCGTAAGTCTCAATATTCTTCATTCGTTCCGGGAAATTCAAAATACTCGCAAGGAATTCCCATATTGCGACAAAAACTTCTCCAAGTTTTCGGAAGATATTGCCTATGTCCTTAAAAAAGTATACAAAAAAGTTATCCATTTTCCCTCAAATATGAATTCACGGGCGTGCTCGGAAATTTTTCGCACACACAGGAACTCAAACGTCAGTCTTCTTTACTATCAGCAGTGGGAACATCAGGTTCTGTCACCGCATCACTTTCATTACTCTTATTCTTTTCAGCTTCTGCTTCTGCTTTCATGCTTTCGAGAAGCTCGGCTTTAAGCTTTTCACGAAGCTCGGCCTCGATTGCGGCACGTTCAGCCTCCTTGGAAACAGCAGATTCCTTTTCCTTTGCATCGTCTTCTCTCTGATTCTGTTCCTGCTCAAATTTGATACGGTTCTTGATGTTCTGGTATTCAAACAGAACGCGGAAGAACTGAATCAGATGATAGATAAAGAATATAAGAACGGGAATAACAACGATGATAAGGAATCCTTCGGTTTCCTGAAGATAGTCAAATACTTTTCCGATTCCGGGGATTCTGAGCTTATATTTACCTACAAGCTCGGACTCATGAACAGTCAGCGGGTCGACCTGTTTGTTGGCATCACCCTTAGTTTCAAAGATCAGGTAATCTCCACCGTTATAAATATTTTCAATACGGTGCGTATTGAGAACTCGTTCGCCGTTAATTACCGTCCAGAAGGTAATAACGTCTTCCTTACGAAGATCAGCGGGATCTTTGATAGGGGTATCGATAATAAGGTCACCTGAATGGATCGCCGGATACATGGAGTCTGTCTGGATTGAGAGAAGTCTCAGACCGAAAATACTGGGGACGCCGTTACCTGAGGTCCGAACGAAGGAAACGTATGTACAAATTGCCGCAATGACGATCGCAACGATAAGTACAACGTTGATTATCGTGTTGATGACTTTGTTAGACTTCTTACCTGTCTCTTCAACCACGATCTCGCCAGTCTCACCATTTGTGCCGGAAGTTACATCAACGGCAACATTTGTCTGAGTGAGTTCTGCATCGGACTTCACGTTCTTAGTTTTCTGCTTGTTTTTCATATAATCCACCTTATCTTGTCTTTCGACAATTATTTTAACTGAATAAATCTTTTATATCATCGGAAAACTTCGAGATACCGCTTTTCCGAACATATTTACCTACAAGCTCGGATTCATGAACCGTAAGCGGGTCGACCTGCTTGTTAGCGTCACCCTTTGTCTCAAAGATCAGGTAAGCACCGCCGTCATAAATGTTTTTAATACGGTGCGTATTGAGGACTCGTTCACCATTAATTACTGTCCAGAAGGTGATAATATCGCCTGTTCTTAATTCTCCGGGATCGGAAATTCTCTCACAAATAATTGTGTCTCCGGTCTTAAATGTCGGGTACATTGAATCAGTATATATCTTCAAGCTGAATTGATCATCCGATACATCGTTATCCTGCTCAGTTTTTTGATCATTGCTTTTTCTCCCTTTTGAGGAACTGTCTTCGCTGCAGGATGTAGTACACACGGCAGTTACAATCAGAAGCAAAGCCAGAACTGTAAACACTACAACACGTAGTCTACTATAATACTTACACTTCATGTTCAGATGACACTTTACTCTGCTGAACCTTTAAGTAAATCGTTCAGTTCCTGATTGGTAAGTCCCTTAACTTCCTTAAACTTACCGGTGATAGCCTCAAATATGATCATTTCACTTTCCGGCTCAGCCTTTTTATCTGCCTTTACTTCGTAGAAAACCGAACCTTCGTTTTCAACTATATCGCTGATTCGTAACACTTTATAAAGCTTTTTACCGTTATAAACATCGTCGACATACGCGATAACATCACCGATTTCCAGCTCAGACTTTTCTTTAACAGGCACTACCTCAACTACATCACCACTCTTAAACAAGGGCTCCATATCATTATCGGTAATGGGAATAAGCTTGGAAACCGTGGGGGGTGTAACACTTGTATTGGGGGTGTCGTGAACGTGGGAATGAGTTGTTGTACTTGCGGTAGTATCAGCGGGATTTTCAGCTTTATTGTCCTTACCGCCGCCTAGGATGATTGCAATTGTGATAGCCGCTACTATGAGAACAATTACAATTGTCCATGCGGTATAGGTAATAATTCTCTTTTTCTTTACAGCGCTTTCCTTTATTGCGGCTTTCTTTATATCATTGAGTTTCTTTTTATAGTTCTTCCAGTTGTTACTCATAATTTATCTTTCCTATTGATTTTAGATTATTTAATTGGCTGAAGACCCGAATTATGCTTGGATTCAGCGTGGAACTGAATATTGGCGAGAATCTCGGATTCCTTCATCATATTATTACAGTCTACGTCCTGACCTTCAAGCCAGATATAGAAGTCAATTTTTACAATTTCGTTTGCCGACATGGAGAAGAGATCCATTTCTCTGTCGAATTCACCGTAAGAGTAAACTCTGACACCCTTTTGGACGGGGTCAGCTTCCTTCCACACGGATGCACTTTGAGTGATAAGCATTTCATCACGGACGAGAGATTCTCCGCCATCGATACTTGGAGTATTTTTATACCCCTCCGAGCCGTCGATATGAATATCGGAATTAGGCTCGAATATGAAGAACAGCGGTTCTTCGTCAGTTGGGGTATTGATCTCATCGAGACGGGTTACTTTAATACCGATACGGACAGCCACTTCGGCTCCAACATCTGTTTTATGAGACACACTTTCCGCATCCCACTCGGGCACGCCCACAAGGTATGTTCCCGAACCTTCCTTACCCCCGTCAAGTTCAACTGCCGGAGCAAGGGAAATTACTGTTTGTTCATCGGTACGAGCATAGATCGTCGCTATGGTATAGTAACCGTCGTAATTATCGCGGTTAGCATTTACTTTATCGGTAAGTGGGTTCCATCTGCCTGTAAGTCTGCCGTCAATATCGTATACAGCACCGAAAAACTGTTTATTTTCGGCGGAGTAGGTAACGGGACGAAGCGGGGACGATTCATTTACAATATCGTCAAATGAGAGCTGCTGTACCCATTCTTCGCTATCGGGAGACGTAGCAATTTCAAGCCCCACGGGGGTATTTATATGAATTGACAAGTTACTGACTCGGTTTATTTTACTTCGTGCAAACCACGTATACGTTGAAACCGTAAGTAAAATCAGCAAGATCAGAACAATGTAAAAGTATATGACGATCTTGGTCTTTTTCTTTTTTTCCCACTTATTTACGGTCACTTTTTCTCCTTTCTGCAGTGGAGCAATTTATCTTTCAAAAGATAAGCTTAAATGTCAGATTATATAATCGCAAAATATTTTGCGGGATTGACTTAGTTATGTGTGTTACTTAATATTGGCTCCTTCCGAGAGGGAGCTGTCAGCTATGCTGACTGAGGGAGAGTTCGTAAGCTTTTGTTTTTTGTTAGCTTATAGAGTTTTTATTTTGCTTTAATCTTAAGTAAGAACCATCCCTGTTTCCATTTACGGAAACGGTCTTACTTGGGCTGGTTTATATTTTTTGTTAGCTTACAGAGTTTTTATTTTGCTTCAGCCTAAGCAGAAACCATCTCAAACGCCGAAGTTTTCTCGTCGCTTTGCTCCTCACATCCTTGGCTTTTCCGTTTGCGGAAACGGTCTTCCATTGGCTTTTCCGTTTACGGAAACGGGCTTACATTGACTTTTCTGTTGGCAGGTTTACAGGCACTGTGAAGGATTACGAAAGCAAAATATTCAAGCTGAGAAACAGTGAAAAAAGCTTTATATAATTTACGTTATTAAATAAATTCCGTTCAAGGTATTTTGACACTTTCGTGTCATCGGCGTCCTCGCCGGAATAATTCTTATTGGGGTACGCCGATAAGATATGTCCCCGAAACTTCATTTTCCGATTTACGTCGGGATAAACTACATAATATTTCGAAGTGACCTTTAAATCTTATAACCTTCTCAGAGGTGATGCGATATACACTGCGCTCATAAATCTTACGCCGCCGCATTGCCTTGATCTATATGTACTACGCAAACAGCTTTCTGAGAGACTCGGGTATTTTTGCGGCTACCCGAAGTGTTCTTTTTTTGATGAAGCAAGCGGTCAAACTCAAATGCTCCTTGATTCGGGCTTCAGCGCTGATAAGTCCGAAAAATCAGATATATCGTAGCTTGTACGCTCTTTTCATCGGGGGTATCCCCACACCTGCGGTGTTCCCGCAGGTGGAGGGGATTTGTAAGTAAAGAGGGGGATTAGTCGTTAGCTGTTGTTTCAGCAGGAACCATGTAATCACCATAGTTCATAGGAATGAGGTTAGCAGAGCTTGAGAACTGGAGGTTGAGCTTACCGGTCATGGAAGCTGCTGCCTCAGCTGCTACGTCTGCGTTAGTGATGGTCTCACCGTCAAGGTAAACGAGAGCAGAAAGTCTGGTTTCAACGTTCTGTGTCAGAGCCTTGATGTCTGCATCAGCACCATCAACAAACTCCATTTTTGTCTCGGTCTTATACACAGGGTTACCATCATTATCTACCATAGGAGTACCGTCAGCATTTGTATCCTGTTCGGTCGTTACGGTTGTTACAGGCTTGATAAGATAAAGAGGAGCCTCAATTCCAGAACCTGTATTGATTGCCTTAGTGGTGTCAAGCTTTGCTGTTGCATAAACTGTACCGGCCTGTGTATCAAAGAATACAACGGTAATGTGCTTCATAAGATCAACCATCTTATCAGAACCGAATGAAGTAGTGGTTGATGTAAAGCTCATAGTGCTTCCGCCACCCCATGTGAACTCATTGTTCTCAGC
>JAZUBG010000253.1:0-16106 GCA_045638405.1 Eubacteriales bacterium
GCGTGTTTTGCCGCACGTACCGTATGCGGCAGACCCCTTTCGAATCCCGTTTCAATAGGTTGGGAAAATATAAAGGGACACCTCAAGGGTGTCCCTTTATATTTTCCCATCCTGCGGGATTCGAACCCGCGACCATCGGAATCGGAATCCGGTACTCTATCCGGCTGAGCTAAGGACGGCTGTCTGTAAAGTATACCACAATTTCCACTTTTAGTAAAGACTTATCACAAAAATATTAAATATTTCCCGTCCTTACTTTTATGTTTCACCTTGACCAATTTGCTTTATTGTGATATAATGTGAACAAAGTTGCGATTGAGAGGATTTTTGCATTATGTTAGCTACTGAAAGAGAAAATACCATACTTAAACTTTTATCCGAAAACGGATCTGTAACCACGGCATATCTTATGGAACTTTTTGACGTTTCAGTTGAAACCATCAGGCGCGACCTTCTTAATCTGGAAAGAAAAGGTGTACTCTCACGTGTTCACGGTGGAGCTGTTTCCATTGACCTCCCAAAGCGTTCGTCCGCACTTGATAAAAAAGACGAACGGCAAAGCATCCGCGAGGCGGAGATCTCCCGCACTGCCGCTACGTTCATAAAAAACGGTGACATTATTGCCATTGACTCGGGAAGCTGTGCCAGAACATTTGCCGAGGTACTTCGTACAACCTTTACCCACCTTACGGTAATTACACACTCACTTGACGTTTTCGAGGCTTTGCGTGAAAAGGATGGATTTAACGTTATCCTCTGCGGCGGACAGTATTTCAAACGTCGAAACGCTTTGTTCGGCTCCGCCTCTGTTGACTTTCTCGACAGTTTCCACGTAAATAAATGTTTCCTCTTCCCGTATGCCGTATCACTTGACTACGGTATCTCAGACACTGACGATGAGTTATGCATTATCCAGAAAAAGCTGGCGGAAATTTCCGACCGCGTGTTTATTCTTGCAGACAGTCCTCGTTACGAGACTAAATCATTCGTTAAACTCAGCCCTGTTAGCCCCGATTACATATACATAACGGATTCGGATATTTCCGAATCTGTTGTGAAGTTATATACAAAACACAGTATACCTTTTGTTAAGTAAAATTAATAGCCTTCGTACTTTTCCCGTACGAAGGCTATTTTTAATATTTTTCTCTTTCTATCATCGAAGCAAGCATAGTACATCTGTCCGCGTGGTAGTCGTTCTCCACCATATTGCGAAGCACCTGTCTGTCTCCGACGATGATGGCCATTCCGGATGCTCGCGTCACCGCTGTATAAAGCAGATTTCTTGACTGAAGCATCGGCGCGCAGTGATACACGGGAATGATGACTACGGGATATTCGCTTCCCTGGCTCTTATGAACAGTTATGGCGTAAGCGTGTTCAAGCTCTTCGAGCATTGAGTAATCGTACTCACACCGTCTGTCGTCAAAGTTGACGGTAATGATTTCATTTTCCGTGTCGATAGACTCGATTACACCGATGTCTCCGTTGAAAACACCGAATCCCGACTCACCGAAGGAGGTATTCCACTCGGTCTGATAGTTGTTTTTCGTCTGCATAACGCGGTCGCCCGCTCTGAACACCATATTTCTCGACTTCTTTTCGGGTTTTGAAGGCAGAGGTGGATTCATTGCTGCCTGAAGCATAGCGTTCAGCGATTCTGTGCCTGCCGCCCCCTTTCGCGAGGGAGTAATTATCTGCAGGCGGTTCACTATGTTCGCGCCGTAGGTCTTAGGCAGACGCTTAGTCACAAGCTCGGTAACAGTCTGAGCCGTCGCTTCGTCGCTCCGTCTCTCAAGGAAGAAGAAATCCGTGCCCTTTGACGAGATCTCGGGCATAAGTCCCATGTTGATCCTGTGAGCGTTGGTTATAATAGAGCTTGCCTCAGCCTGGCGGAACACTTCGTTAAGGCAAACGACGCGGAATGCACCGGACTCGATTATATCTCCAAGCACAGCGCCACAACCAACCGAGGGGAGCTGATCTCCGTCACCGATTATAATAAGCTTTGTACCTCCTCTGACGGCGCATAGGAGCGCTTCCATGAGAACGATGTCTATCATTGATGCCTCATCGATGATAATGACCTTTTCTTCAATGGGGTTACTTCGGTTTCTGAGGAATTTTGCTTCGGTCTCGTCTCCGCTGTACTCCATCTCAAGAAGTCTGTGAATGGTTTTGGCTTCGTGGGACGTTGCTTCACTCATTCTCTTTGCCGCACGTCCCGTAGGAGCCGCAAGGCACACTGAGTAATCAAGGGACTCGAAAATATGCAAAAGTCCTTTGATTATCGTAGTCTTACCTGTACCGGGGCCACCCGTCAGTACCATAACACCGCCGCTGAGTGAATCAAAGATCGCTTTTCTCTGCATGGGAGCGTAACGGATATGGGAATATGCTTCGCTTTTATCTATCAAGAGTTCGATATCTCTCTGATCGAGTGACGGACAAAGTCTGTCAAGCTCGCAGAGCTTTTTTGCTACATAGGTCTCGGCTTCGTAGATGTGTGGGTGGTAAATGAATCTGCCGTCTGCGTTGGTAACGGTAAAGAGCCGTCTGCCCTCATTCATTTCATCGATCTTTTCGCAGATTTTCTCTCTCCATGCAGGGTCCATACCGAAAAGGAGACCGATAGCACATTCAACAAGAGTATCATACGGCAGGCATGTATGCCCGTTTCTCACCGCTTCAGTTGAGAGCACATGCAAAATACCCGCTTCCATTCGCGCTGAGGAATCCCTCGGTAGTCCTACGGATGCAGCGATAACGTCTGCTCTTTTAAACCCGATTCCCCTAAAATTAGAGCAAAGGCTATAGGGATTATTCTGAATTCGGTCTATCGCCGCCCCGCCCCATTTTTTATATATCTTCATTGCAGTTGCAGAGGGGAAGAAATCTCGGCTGAACATCATAAACTCGCGGGAACCGGAAATACTTTTGAAATTGTCGCTCATTTCCTTGGCTTTTTGCCGTGATATTCCCTGAATAGATGCAAGCCATTCGGGATTGTTTTCGATCACGTCAAAGCTGTCGGTACCGAATTTTTCAACGATCTTCTGAGCGGTTTTAGGACCGATTCCTTTAACAGCACCTGAAGCAAGATATCTTAAAATATCCCCTTCTTCGGCAGGAAGGCTTCGGTCAAATGTCTCAGCATTAAACTGTTTACCGTATATTTTATGGGTTGTCCACGTACCTGTGGCACAAAGGCTGTCACCTTCATTGACATAAGGCATAATACCGACTACGGTAATTGGGAAACCGTCGGAATCCTCCACCATACATACCGTATAACCGTTTTCTTCGTTACGGTAAACGATAGAATCAACTATTCCCTTGACGGTATCTTTTTCAATACTAATCGATTTTACAGTATCCATACGGAGGCTCCTTTCAGGATAGTCGGGCACCGAAACTGTAAATTAAGGCGCCCGTAGTTATTATATATATTCTATCATCAAATTTGTTTTTTGTCAATCGCGGATATACGTTTTGCAAGTTTCCTGAGTATACATTTCGCCTCACGCATTGCGCTGTATAATCCGTAAACAAAAAATACGGAGAAAAATATTTCGCAAAAAACTTCAAGCATTGCTTCCATCCTCCTTCGGATGTAAGACCGTTTTCAACCTACGGACAAAGTTATTACTCATAGCTTTGATTTCCGGTCGATCATTTTTCAGACTCCCTGATATAATGGTATGAGAACAGCTTATAAAACTCTAACAAAAAAAGCTCTTTTTTGTTAAAGTTCCTTTAAGTTAATATCAATACTATTGACATTTTCATCAAAAAATGATAACATAATCATGACAAAACAAATAATAACGGAGATTTGATTATATGAAAAAATTTCTTATTCTGATGCTCACGGCAGTCATGCTTCTCCAACTTCCCGTGTTTGCCGCAGGTGATTCATCTGACGTTCCCGAAGATGAACCTTTGGAGGTTACGGACTTAACAGACACAACTCCGAGTGAAGTGACAAGTAACGAAGAACCAAGTATTGAACCCACTCCTGAAACTACTCCCGTTACCACTCCGTCGCTGCCTCCCGAAAAGACTCCCGAAACAACTCCGCCTACGAGCGAGTCCACAACGGAAAAGGAACCTGAAATCACGCCCGACGGAATCCAGTTCAATATCAACGGCTCCACTCTTGTTGAATGTACAGGTACGTCTGAAAAGGCAATCATACCCGATGAGGTAACATACATATCCGCAGGTGCGTTTGACAAAGTTCAGAATCTTAAAGCTATCGTTATCTATAACTTCAACTGTAAAGTTGCGCCCGGAGCTTTCCCGAAAAATGTGACAATTGTTTCTTACAAAAACAGTTCCGCTTACGATGAAGCAAAGAGAGCAGGAAATAATTTCACAGAGCTTACACCTAAAGAAATCACGTTAACAATCTACTACCAAATCAATGGTGCTCCCTTCGCGCAGACTTACAAAGAGACACTTAAGACAGGTGAACAATACATAGTTCCCTCCCCATCAAAGCCCGGTTACGTTGCCGATATTAAGGAAGTATCCGGTTACGCTTCCCGCGATAATATTACCGTAACAGTAACATATTACGTCAGCTCAAACGATGGTTGGACCATTGACGGTTCATATATTAAGTATACCGAAAACGGAAGTTTTCTGAAGAACACCTCAAAAACCATTGACGGAAATACCTACAAGTTTAACGCAAGCGGACAGCTTGAGTTGAACGATGAATTCATCACAATCAAAGACAAAAAATATTATCTCGTAAACAATAAAATCACAACCGGATATAAAATAATAGGCAGTGATGTGTACTATTTCACCGAAAACGGTGTAATGCTCGCCGATTCAAGACGTGACAGTTTTCTGTTTGGCGAAGACGGTACACTTTACGGTAAAGACGGTATTATAACCATCGGAAGCAATGCTTATTATCTTAAAGATAATTCTCTTTTTTCAGGATTCATCGAACTGAACAGAAATATCTTCTATTTCGGTGAAGATTTTTCCATGGTAAAAAGTACATCTTACGGAACATTTAAGTTCAACGGTATGGGACACCTCATTGACGGAATCACCATTGAAGGTCTTATTTTCTCATCCGTCCCCAATGCTGAGTTCACGGGTAAAGAACAGAAACCTTCAGTAACAGTTAAATTTGGAAACATCACCCTTACCGAAGGTATTCACTACGAACTTATTTATACCAACAACATAGAACCGGGTAATGCTACGGTGGAAATCAAGGGCATCGGTGCTGTAAGCGGTTCAAAAAAGCTTAACTTCACTATTATCGGAGAAGAAGCCTATACTCTCACGGTCAAATATGTTGACACCTCAGAGAATTCGATTGCACCGGATTACGTTTCAAAGTACGAGGCAGGCAAAGAATACGTTGTGTACTGTCCCTTCGTTGACGGTTATATAGCTGAAACCGCAGTTACGGAAGGTATCATGCCCAAGAGCGACGTTACGATCACTGTAATTTACACAAAAGAAATTATTGACAAACCCGTCGATACCGATAAAGAGACCGAGAATACTACTGATACCGAACCCGTTGCTCCAAAGCCACCTGTCAGTTCTTACGTTGTAGAGGTTGAAGGTACCTCTTCAACCAATGTTGAGAAGCAGAATGTTATAACAAAAACTTACAATTGGGGTCTGCTCTTCCTTGTATTCACAATCGCTACGATTGTTTGCGGTGGTGCGATCCTACTTATCATTAACTGGGACTACATAAAGCGTTATGTTTTCAAACGTCCGGGTTCAAAGCGCAACTAAACAAAAACAGTTCCAAATATAATTCACAAATGGAGTATCACATGAAAAACACTGTATACTTCTCAAGTTTTCTGAGCGAAGATCATACAGCATCCTTCGGTGCGGCTATGGATTATCTCAGAAAGCATCCCAATACTACTCTCATAATCGAGCCCGGTGTTTACACCTTAACAAGTGAGCTCGCCCGTGAAACACAGCGTGCAGTAATGGACGGAGAGTACGGCGAAAATCCTCAGAGAACGATGTTTAATCCCAAGTTTGTGTATACCCGAGGCATCTCTTTCGCGGGACAGTTAGGGACTACGGTCATCGGCTACGGCGTAACGCTGATGGTTGACGGCTTCATGGAACCTGTGTCCGTAAGGGATTGTGAAAACATTACTCTCTGCGGTATCACAATCGACCATAAGAGGAAGCCTTACAGTAAAGGTAAGGTTATTCGGATGGAAGATATTGAAGATGATGGTACAAGAAGATGCGTCATTGAGTTTGACGAAGATTGCCCCATTACCGAAAAAACGCCCATCAACCTCAGAAGTATGTTCTTTGACGTGGACAAGTATGAAAATATCTTTGCTTCCCTTGACGAGAGAGTTGTCATGGACAGCCATCACTTAAAGGGTAAGGCTTACAATGCTCATAAAATGAAGGTCGGAACGGAATATTATACGGTCCATTCGTACCATTCCCGTCCTGCAATCCTCATTGAAAACGCTAAGAACGTTAAGATCGAGGACGTGACCATTCATTCCCAGCCCGGAATGGGTATCGTAGGTAACAGAAGTGAGGATATAATTATCTCGCGTCTGAATGTTGTTCCCTCTCTCGGACATCATATGTCAACAAACACCGACGCGACTCATTTTACGTCGATTAAAGGTCTGCTCCGCATGGAAAACTGTGTGTTTGAATGTCAGGGCGACGACTTTATCAACGTTCATTCATATTATCACGCTATCATCGAAAGACTTGCTCCCAACGTGTGCGTAATGCAGGAGAAAACTCCCGACGGTACTCACGCACAGAGTCTTGATTACCCCGACGTAGGCGACACCCTTGAGTTGACGAACAGACTTACAATGAATCTTGTTGATTCATTTAAAGTTGTGGAGTGTACTCCCCTTCCCGACGAATGGAAGTGCATCGTAAAGCTCGACCATGATCTTCCAGACGACACAGAGAATCTCCTTCTCTCAGACGTAACGAGACTTCCCACTCTCGAAGTCGTAGGTTGCAACGCACGTACCCATTTTGCAAGGAGCATTCTCATTAAGACACGAAATGTACTTATTGAAAACAACCATTTCTTCGATTCTCAGGGTTCGGCAATTCACGTTGCTCCCGAAGCGGCTTGGTATGAGGGTGTAGCTCCTGCAAACGTGACCATCAGACGCAACAGGATCGTGAAATGCTGTCACAGATGGGACGGCAGAGGAGCCATCAGCGTATTTGCCGATTCGTCTGATCCCACGGGACAGTGTATGTATGACATAACCATCGAAGACAATGTCATCGACTGTCCTACCACAGATTACGGTATTCTCATAAAGAACACCGACGGAGTAGTAATCCGCAGAAACCAAATAAACTGCAGAAAAGAACCTATCGTTATCGAAAGCTGTGTCAACGTATGTGTTGATAAATGAAAGAGAGGAAAAATATATGACAATCGAACAGAGAATCAAAAATCTTTCAGTACCGTTAAAAAAAATCGACGTAGTTCTTGATACCGATGCATACAACGAGATCGACGATCAGTTTGCGATCTCTTATATGTTAAAGTATACTGAAAAGTTTAACGTCAAGGGAATCTGCGCAGCTCCGTTCTTCAATGAAAAATCCACTTCCTACCGCGACGGTATGGACAGAAGCTACGACGAGATCATAAAGCTTCTCGGACTCATGGACATGGCAGATTTTAAAGAAAACGTTTATCACGGAAGCAAGGATTATCTTCCCGACGAAAAGACTCCCGTTGAGTCAAATGCGGCAGATTTCATGGCGTATCTCGCTGACAACTATACCCCTGAGAATCCCCTTTACATCGTTGCTATCGGTGCGATCACCAACGTAGCTTCTGCGATCCTCAAAAATCCCCGAATGGTTGAAAACTGCGTTGTAGTGTGGCTCGGAGGTAACGGCAGACACATCCCTTACGGTTCTTGGGAATTTAATATGTGCCAGGATATTCCTGCAGCAAGAGTCGTTTTCGGTTGCGGTGTTCCCCTTGTACAGCTTCCCTGCGGTGGTGTTGTAGACCACTTTACCACCACACGCTACGAGCTTGAGCACTGGCTCAGAGGCAAGAATAAGATCTGCGACTATCTCGTTGACAACACTATTGCGGCGGCTGAATCCTATGCGGCAGGCAGACCTTGGAGCCGCGTTATCTGGGACGTAACTGCAGTTGCATGGCTTGCAAACTACGATGAACAGTATATGAGAGATATGCTCGTTCCCGCTCAGATACCTCAGGCGGATAAAACTTACTCTTTCGATGAAAGAAGACACTTCATCAAGTACGTTTACGAAGTATACCGTGATCCGCTGATGGAACATCTCTTTGATATTCTTTCGAGATAAAACTGAATTTGTAAATTGTAAATTTTCACCGAATCCCGCTGCTTTATTGCGGGATTCGTTTTTTTATGCTATAATTACACTTATAAAAAGTCATAGCAAAGGGTGTATTTGGTTGAAAAACAAAAAAATCATATCAGATAAGAAAAAGTCAGTATCCGAAGATCCTTATACAGACGATATTCCGTCTGAAAGTATAAATGAAAACAAAAAATCTTTGTTAAAAGACAGGCTTGATTCATTTTTTTGCAGGATAAAATCATTTAAACTACCTGTTTCAGATGACGGCAGGAAGATCATTAAAAGAATACTCACGATCATCGCGGCTCTTGTTCCCGCTTGTTTTATTGAATTTTTAGCGTTAAGTACCAAATTTGATCTGAACGTTTCAGGTGATAAAATTGCACTTGTAATAACTCATCTCTCGTCTATTTTTACATTTCTCTTAATACTGCTGAAACCTAAAGTACATTGGCTCATCAGGTCTGTTCCGGTCATTATTTCACCATTCGCATCGTTTCTGATGTTGGAATCGCTTACTCACAACCCTTTTGTCGGTGAGGACGGTACGCCGGACATGACACTTGAGGTAATCTGGCTAAACTTAGCACTGTTCATTATCGCACTTTTAACACTCGTTTTCATAACGGGAAGAACTTCTCCCGCAGTTATTACAATCACCGTATTTCCGCTTATTCTCGGTCTTATCAGCTACTTTACCCTTGAGTTCAGAGGTACACCTCTCTTTCCCTGGGACCTTGCTTCTTACGGGACTGCCACATCGGTTATAAGTGAATACGATTTTTCTCTGACACCGACCATCGTGTTGATTATCAGTTGTGCCGTTCTCATATGTACTGTCGCGGCTGTCTGGAATATCCGGATACGTTTCCGGTTAAAGTTCATAAGACCTGTTCTTGCTGCTGTAATGTGCACTGCACTTGTACTTTCGGGTTATTACATTCAGAGTGACCGAGTCATTGACGATTTTAATTTGTATCCTTATCTGTTTACGCCAAAGCATCTGTACAAAACCAACGGCTTTGCGGTGAGTTTCCTTATGAACTTTCGTTACGCCACGGTTGACAAACCTGACACTTACAGCGATGACAATGTAAATGCTGTTGCAGAAAGATACACTTCAGATGACGCATCGGAAGTGAAGAAAAAGCCTAACGTCATAGTAATAATGAACGAGGCTTTTGCCGATATGTCTGTTCTTGCGGATTACAAAACAAGCAAAAAATGTCTGCCGTTTATTTCGTCACTTGAAAAGAATGCGGCAAAAGGTAACTTACACGTTTCCGTTGTGGGCGGTAATACCCCGAACTCGGAGTTTGAGTTTCTCACGGGAATGAGCATGGGATTCCTCCCTGCGGGCAGTATACCGTACCAACAGTTTATAAATTCTCCCCTTCCCTCACTGGCAACGCAAATGAACGATCTCGGTTACAGAACTGTTGCTATGCATCCATACGGAGCATCGGGATGGGAAAGGGACACTGTATATCCGCACCTCGGTTTTGAAGAAATGTACTTTAACGATTCTCCGAAAGGATACTTCAGTAGTTGTACAAGGTTACGCTCTTACGTATCTGACAGTGGTCTATACACCAAGATCGAACAGCTCTTTAACAGTAAAGGAGACGAACCCCTCTTTATTTTCGCCGTTACCATGCAAAACCATAGTGGTTACAGCAATCGTTATGTAAACTTTACTCCAAGCATAACCGTTGACGGACTTAGCGAAAATATATCACTGAGTAACTATATGTCACTGATCAGAGAGTCCGATGCTGCATTTGAAGAACTTGTAAAATTCTTTATGAGACAAAGTGAAGATACCATAATCCTGATGTTCGGAGACCATCAGCCTAACGACTCCGTTGCTTATCCGCTAATGGCAAACAGCGGCGTTACCCTTGACGAAAGCGATCTTGAAGGATCTGAAAAGAGATACATAGTCCCCTACGTAATGTGGAGTAATTTCGAGGTTGCCACATCTGCATTTACCGATGAAATGAGCCTTAACTATCTTTCGGGCGCGTTGATGGAGACGGCTGGATTACCCATGACTGCGTCTCAGAAGATGTTGTCTGAGTTAAGGGATGAATATCCTGTAATAAACGGCAGATGCTTTATTGACAGCGAAGGAAACTATCATCCCGTAGCGGATTACGATGAGTATGATGCGCTGTCCCGTTACGCTGTAATGCAGTACAACTATCTTTTTGATGTGGATGACAGAGTAAACGAATTTTTCAAGGTGAAGTGAGAAACAAGTAAGATATATCTCAGTTTCCCTATTGACAAACAGACAAGACGGTGCTATACTACATCCAATAATTTCTCGAAAGGATTACGACAATGGCAATTTATTCTCTCACTCGTACTATGAATAATATTACCGTGAAGCACGATGAACTTATTATCTCATCGGGCTTGTGTTGTCGTTCCCAAACAGTTAATTAGTCTCACGGGAGATTATTGAGTTTAGGATAAGACGGTGCAAGTCGAAGTAAATTTCGATTTGCACCGTTTTCGTATTTAGGGAAAGGATTGAGTATTATGGAGTTTTTAATTAAAAAGGTGGAACAGCGTGAACTTGAAGCTTGTCTTGATGTCATACATCGCAGTTTCTCTACTGTGGCTAAGGAATTCGGACTGACTTATGAAAACTGTCCGAAGCACACAAGCTTTATTCCTCTCTGCTTCCTTGAAACGCAGTTAAATTGGGGATGGCATATGTTCGCATTGTACAAGAGCGGAAATATTGTCGGATATATGTCACTGTCCAAAGAAAATGACGATATTTACGAATTGCACAACCTTGCCGTACTGCCTGAACATCGACACGAGGGGCACGGAAAGAGGCTTCTTGAACTTGCGAAAGCCACGGTCAAGTCTCTCGGCGGAAGTATAATCAGGATCGGGATAATAGAAGAAAGTACGGTACTAAAAAAATGGTATATATCCAATGGCTTTATACCAACGGGAACGAAGAAATATGAACATTTACCGTTTACAAGCGGGTACTTAGAATGGAGGGGAGAATCATAATGCAAAAAAAGCTTGTAATCATTTTAGGTCCTCATGCAGTCGGTAAAATGACCGTTGGACAGGAACTGTCAAAGATAACAGGTCTTCGCTTATTACACAATCATATATCTATTGAGCTTGCGAGAAAGTTGTTTGAGAAGAATGAACCCGAATGGAAAATCCTCAGCGAAAGTATTCGTCAGACAGTATTTGAGCTGTTCGCAAAGGGTGATTTCCCGGGACTCATATTTACGTATATGTGTGACTTTGATATGGAAAACGAGTTTGATTATCTGTCAAGAAAAATGAGGCTGTTTGAAGATAATGGAGGCGAATGTTACGTAGCAGAGCTTTCTGCTGATTTTGATGTACGTCTCGTCCGCAACAAAAGCGAAAACAGACTGCTACACAAGGAAACAAAAAGGAATCTTGAAGCAAGTGAGGCTGAGATGAGATCAACCAGTGCCAACCACCGTCTCAACTCTTTTGAAGGAGAAAAGCTTCCTTTCAAAAACTATATTAAAATAGACAACACGAATATCCCGCCGGAAAAGGCTGCGAAAATGATAAAAGAGCGTTTCGGTCTTTGAGAAACACTGAAAGGAGATATTATGATATTCGACGGTAAAGAAATAATATTAAAAAACGGAAAAGCCGTAATAATCAAGACACCTGAAGTAAATGACGGCACGGATATGCTCAGATTCATCAGTACAGCCTGCGGAGAGACGGAATTTCTTCTCAGAAATGCTGATGAGTGGGCTGGAGTTAGTACCGAAAGCGAAAAAAACTGGATAAGTAGTTCACGGGACGACGACAGAAAACTGATCCTCGCTTGTTACGTTGACGGAAGAATTATTGGGAACTGTGAAATCTGTTTTTTCCGTGGAAGCAAAGTAAGTCACAGGGCATCTATCGGTATTGCGATACTTAGAGCTTACTGGGGACTTGGAATTGGGTCAGCTATGTTTGAAATATTACTTGAAACTGCAAGAAAACACGAAGGCACGGAAATCGTTGAGCTTGAATATGTTGAAGGAAATGTTAGAGGAATAGCTCTTTACAAAAAGTTCGGATTTGAGACGGTTGCCGAGAGACCTATGGCAATTAAATTAAGGGACGAAAGAATTGTCAGTGAGTTTATAATGCAGAAGAAACTGTGAGAAAGACGCAAGCATAGTAAATTGTTATAAATTTGGATCGGTTTGATAAGACGAGACGAACTCTCACTTCTGTTTATAAAAACTCTTATAATGATTGCTGGTAACCTGAATCATTTATGTTATAATAAAAGTGCAAGCTTGCAAAGAATTCTTTATAGGAGTAAATACATGACACATTTTAATGAGAAAATAAAAAAACTAAGAAAACAAAGGGATATGACCCAAGAACAGCTTGCTGAGTATATGTGTGTTTCTCCGCAAGCAATCAGCCGTTGGGAAACCGGAGTCACTTGCCCGGACATTTCCGCTTTACCACAGCTTGCAGAGCTGTTTGCTGTCACGATCGATGAATTACTTGGTGTTGATGAAAAGGAAAAACGCCAAGAAATAAATGCAGTTATTGCCGCTGCTGAAGAGAAAATCAATAACACAGGTGAAACTGAAGAATCAATAATTAAACTCAGAGAAGCACTAAACAAATATCCGGGTAACGAGCGTTTACTGTGCTCGCTGATGTATGCTTTGTATGTTGCCAGCGAAGATGAAGAGTTGTGTAAGGAATATGACGCAGAAATCGTCTCCATAGCGTACAGAATACAGCAGCACTCTACGGATAACGACTGCAGAAATGAAGCACGTAGTATTCTATTCCGCCACTATTGTGACACAAACAGAAAAGCTGAAGCAATTCAAATAGCAGACAGTATGGCTCGGATTGAGACGTGCCTTGAACGGAATCTCTATTGGGCGCTTGAGGGGAAAGACAGACTTAATTATCTGAAGGAAAGAATTTCGGATGATCTGCACTATCTTCTGTGGGATATTCTCGCATATTCAACACACGCAAATATTAATGAAGATGACAAAGCAAGCTTTGATGCTCTACGCAAAGATTTAGAAAAAGCTGTACGAAAACTGTTCCCAGTGGAGTGAGTAGCATAGGTGACCACCTTTCGACCCCCGTGCTATACCGGCAAAATAAAAAGACCCATGAAGGGTCTTTTTCAATCTGATTGTCGTGATGAGGACAGAGCGAACATCAGACTATATCCACGGGGAAAACGCTTTCGCGTTTTGCCGCACGTACCGGATGCGGCAAACCCCTTTCGACCCCCATGCTATACCGCCAAAATAAAAAGACCCTTGAAGGGTCTTTTTATTTTGCCGGGGGCGGGGGTCGAACCCGCACGGTGTCTCCACCAACGGATTTTGAGTCCGCCTCGTCTGCCAATTCCAACACACCGGCTCGTATTACCCATGTATTATACCATAACTCTCTCTCGTTTTCAAGATGTATTTTACATTTTTTTGAAATTACAATGAATGTTTTGCTGTTGACATTTTTACTTCTCAAGTGTAAAATATATATAATAATTCTTCGCTTTAAGGAAACATAAATTTGAACACATCAAAAACCGCCGCAATACTCACTCTCGGTTGCAGAGTTAATCAATACGAATCAGATTTCATCACACATTCCCTAACTAAAAAAGGTTACACCTTCGTTCCATTTGGTACTCCCGCTGACGTGACAGTCATTAACACCTGCACAGTAACTGCTGAAAGTGACAGAAAGTCCCGTCAGATGATACGCCGTGCCGTAAGTGCAAGTCCTGACGGTATAGTCGTCGTCACAGGCTGCTACGCTGAGACGGGTACGGACACCGTAGCATCCATAGACGGTGTAACCTACGTTACAGGAAACAGCAAGAAGTCGGCTATTCCCGACATCATAGATACTCTTGTAACCGGAGACAACGTTAAAGTGAACGTTGAAGACATCGACACTGCCACCTTTGACAGCATGATGCTTCCCTCTCCCGAAAGAATTAGATCGTACATCAAGATCGAGGACGGGTGCGACAACCGCTGCTCCTACTGCATCATTCCTTCTGCACGTGGGAAAGTGCGCTCACGTCCCTACGATCAGATCATCTGCGAGGCTAATGAACTGCGCAGTGCGGGGGCACTTGAAGTGATCCTCACGGGGATAGAGACAGCCTCTTACGGACGTGATTTTGAGCGTGAGGCGTACTACGGAGCGTCTCTTGCAAAAGTAATATCAGGTGTTAGCGAGATCGGATTTCCGCGAATCGGACTCGGTTCCCTTGAGCCTACCGTTATGAACGACGGATTTGTGTCCGAGATCGCCAAAGTACCCTCACTCATGCCCCATTTTCACATATCCGTACAAAGCGGCTCATCGAGTGTTCTCCGCAGAATGCGCAGACGCTATAACGCTTCAATGCTCAGAGGAGCTATTGCAAGGCTGAAGGCAGCTATTCCCCACGTAACTCTCAGCGCAGACGTCATCACGGGATTCCCGGGCGAAAGTGAGGAAGAATTCAGAGAAACTCTTGAGTTTATAAAGGAGACACGTTTCCTCCATCTGCACATATTCCCCTACTCCATACGAAAAGGTACGGAAGCGGCTACGATGGTGGGACAGTTACCAAACGACGTCAAGAGTGAGAGACTTCACGTGCTCTCGGATGCTCAGAAAGTGATAAAAACGGAACTGCTTGACGCATACACAAAGACTCACAGAGAAGTCCCCGTTAAAGTTCTTGTTGAGACCGAGAACGACGGCGTTCTTCACGGACACAGTGAGCATTTCGTTGAGGTATCCTTCGATGGGAACGCTGATCTTATCGGAAAGATATGCTCTGTTGTTTTGACGGAACACGATGGTAACGTATGCAAAGGTGAAATTTTAATCGAGTAAAAATGTCAGGGAATATTCGTTCGTAACGTGAACGGGTATTCCCCGACATTTTCGTTTAATGGGATATTTTCGGGTAATTTTCCATTAACTATTGATTTTAGACTTAAACGGTGGTATAATACAAAAGATGTTTCCGTAGCTCAGCTGGATAGAGCGACCGCCTCCTAAGCGGTAGGTCGGGTGTTCGAATCACCTCGGGAACGAAAAAGCAGATACCAAAGTGTCTTTGGTATCTGCTTTTTTTATCTTGTAAGCCATTTAAAACATTCCTGTCGCAGGCGTCTTACCCGACTCCATTCCTTCTGGCGGCATTTCGTGAGGCGGCTTCATACCACCCTCATACATTTCGTGAGGAGGATTCATAACACCATGCTCCATGCCTTCGGGAGGTTCTTTTCCGCCAGGTCCCATCATTCCGAGTCCGCTGTCGGTATAGATATTGTCCGTTAACGAGATCTCCGTTACAACTTCTCCGCCCTCAAGAGTTCCCTTATCGGCGTAACCCAAGGAGTCAGCTTCCGTCGCTTCTCCGCCTGTTTTGACGGTATAAGTTCCGCCGGCTGTTATTCCCGGAGCTGTAATTACAGCACACTGATATGACTTCGCGGGTATACATGACACAATAACGTTTCCGTCTGCATCGCAAACCGTAAGTACTGTGCCGCCAGTCTGTGAACCTGTACTGATGAGCATCGCCCCCTGATTTTCGGCAGAGGTAAATCCGCTTGGCATCCCCGCAGAGCCAGTAGCAACTAACACACCGCCCGTTACCTTGGCTTCTCCTGCGTAGTCGAATGCACAGTTTCCGCCGTCTGTGGGAC
>JAZUBG010000254.1:0-5155 GCA_045638405.1 Eubacteriales bacterium
ATCCTTGTTATCGGAGTTAACGGCGTAGGTAAGACTACCTCTATCGGTAAGATTTCCGCTAACCTTAAGTCTCAGGGCAAAAAGGTAGTCGTAGCGGCGGCTGATACCTTCAGAGCGGCGGCTATCGAACAGCTTGCAGTATGGTGTGACAGAGCAGGGGTAGAGCTTATCCGTCAGAGCGAAGGCTCCGACCCTGCGGCTGTAGTTTACGATGCTGTTGCCGCGGCAAAAAAGCGTGACGCCGACGTGCTTATCGTTGATACCGCGGGCAGACTTCACAATAAGAAGAATCTTATGGATGAGCTTGCGAAGATCGGACGTGTTCTTGAGCGTGAGCTTCCCGGTGCATCTCGCGAGACACTTCTCGTTCTCGACTCTACCACAGGTCAGAATGCTCTCATTCAGGCAAAGGAGTTCAAGAATGCCTGCGAGATCACAGGTCTTATCTTAACTAAGCTTGACGGTACTGCAAAGGGCGGTGCTGTGTTCTCCATCAGACGTACCGTAGGACTTCCCGTTAAGTACATCGGTGTAGGTGAGCAGATCGACGACATGGAGCCTTTCGACTCAAAGATGTTCGTAGATGCTATTCTCAGCGAAAGCTCCGACGGTGAGTAATTATGGTTGAGATCGTTCTTGCATCAAAAAACAAAAAGAAGATTGCCGAGCTTCAGAGCCTTCTCGACGAAAGTCTTGCAGGTAAAGTCAAGATCCTCTCACTTTCCGATATTGGTTTTGACGGTGAGATCGACGAGTTCGGTGACAGCTTCGAGGTAAACTCACTTATCAAAGCGGCAGTTCCCGCAAGGCTCGGTTATATCGGCGTGGCAGACGATTCCGGACTTTGCGTAGATGCACTTGGCGGTGCTCCCGGAATATACTCCGCAAGATATTCTGAGGACGAAGGTTCCACTGACGACCGTGACGCCGCAAACAGACGTAAGCTCGTGCGTGAACTTGACGAAGTACCTGACGAAAAACGCGGAGGCGGATTCGTGTGCGTCGCATCTTTGGTGCTTCCCGAAAACTCAGAGTATCATATCCCCGCAGAGTTTGCGGCAAAGGCAGAACACTTGAAGTCTGCCGAGATTTGCGGACTTGCAGGCGCTACCGTAAGGGGCGAGTGCCGCGGTTACATACAGAGACATGAGGCGGGCGAGGGCGGCTTCGGTTACGATTCGCTCTTCTACTCACCCGAACTCGCAAAATCCTTTGCCGAGGCGAGTGCCGAAGAAAAGAATTCGGTGAGCCACAGAGGACGTGCCATGAAAAATTTCTGTCGTCTTATCGGCGAGATCATAAGTAAATAATCAACTGTATATATTGAAAGGAAAGAAAATATGCTGACAAGTAAACAGAGAGCCGCTCTTCGCGGACTTGCAAACTCACTTCAGAGCGTAACACAGGTAGGTAAGAGCGGAGTAACAGATGAAGTCTGTGAGAGTATTGAAGCAGCCCTTGATTCCAAGGAGCTTATCAAGCTTACAGTCCTTGAGACTGCTCCCCTTACAGCGAGAGAAGCGGCAGATGCGGTTTCCGAGAGACTCGGTGCTGACGTCGTTTCCGTTATCGGACGTAAATTCGTCCTTTTCAGAGTAAGTACAAAGGAAGAAAACAGAAAAATTTCCGCTGAGCTTAAGCTTAAGTAAAATTATGAAAAAAAAGATCGGTTTGTACGGGGGGACATTTTCTCCCCCCCATGCAGGTCACGTAAATGCTGCCCGTAATTTCGTTGAATCTGTGGGGCTTGACAAGCTGTACGTGATGCCTGCGAATATACCGCCTCATAAGGTGGTGTCAAATCCCATCCCGACGGAAATGCGGCTTGAAATGTGCCGATATGCCTTCGGTGCCGTACCTAATGTGGTAGTCTCCGACTACGAATGTACGAAGGCGGGAGTTAGCTACACCGTTGAGACTCTCAGACATCTCAGTGAAGAGTCGGCGGAGCTTTACATGCTCTGCGGAGACGATATGTTTCTTACCCTTGATACGTGGCGACTCTCAGAGGAGATATTTTCCCTTGCAACTATAGTCTGCATGAGACGTTACGACGGTGACGGAGATGCGCTTTTTAAGAAAAAAACGGAATATGAAGAAAAATACGGAGCCCGTGTGATATTTATTGATGCTGAAGCACTTCCCGTATCATCTACTGAAATTCGGGAAATGATAAAAAACGGATGCGAAGATGCAGAAAAATATCTCGACGGAGACGTAATTTCATATATAAATGAAAACGGACTTTACGGAGTTCCCAAAAAAGAAAACATGAACGAAAAGAGAATTACGGAAGAGGATATTCTCGCCCTTCGTGAGAAGATCCGTCCTTATTTAAAAGAAAAAAGATACCTTCACACTCTTGCCGTGGAAAAAGAAGCCGAATATCTCGGCAGGCTTTATCTTCCCGAAAAAGTCATGAATCTCAGAGCTGCGGCACTGCTCCATGACATCACGAAAAAATGTGATTTTGAAAAACAGTTGCAATATTGCGACGAATTTGGTATAATAATAGGTGATTATGATATGCTCTCACCGAAAACATTTCATTCAAAGACTGCCGCTGCACTGATTATGAGAGATTTTCCTGAGTTTAACGTGGAAGATATTGTTTCCGGTGTCAGATGGCACACCACGGGACATGACAATATGACTGTTTTCGAAGCTATCATTTATCTGGCAGATTATATTGAGGAAACCAGAACTTTCCAGGACTGTGTGATTTTAAGAAAATATTTCCGGGATATGATTGACTCAGGAGAGGATAAAGACCTCGCACTCTGCCGTACGATGGTTAAGTCTTTTGATATGACGATTGCAAATCTCATTTCTGAGGGAGCTCCCGTTGATACTGATACGGTGTCGGCGAGAAACTACTATCTGAGATTAACGTTGAATGAGGAGAAAGGCAGGAATATGTATGAAGGATAATAAAAGAGAATTGAAGAGTTCTACCGAGAATGCGACATCTGCTGCTTCTGTGGCTGACATGAGAAAGAGGCGTGCGCGTCGCAGAAAACTATCTACGGGTAAGATCTGCGCGATTTCTATTATACTTGCAATTTATGCTCTCGTTCTTATTGCGGTGTCTCTTGTGGTTTTTTACAAACCCCGGGTAGATACTGATCCAAAGACCTATGTTGAATATATCACCGATACCAACGGTGTGGTAATTGAAACGATAATCCATGAGATCGAGTTTGACGAACAAAAGTCTGAGTCATATAATATTCTCGTTCTCGGACACGACCGTGCAGCTAAGCTGACTGACGTGTTCATGCTTGTTAATATCGATAATATTACACACGATATTACCGTCATGCAGATTCCCCGTGACACCTATATTGCAAATCATAACGGATTAAACATTACTACCAATAAGATCAACGCACTTTTCTCAACTTATTACAATAAGTATTACCGTTCCGAAAAGTCACAGGAAGACGCTTATGACATGGCACTTGCTTCCGTATCTGAAGACCTCGAAAAGGCACTTGCAGTGGACATTGACTTCTCTGCCATCATGGACCTTGACGGTTTCAGAGGTATTGTAGACGCTCTCGGCGGAGTTGAGATGAATGTAACCCGTCCGCTGTATTATAATGACCCCGGACAGGGACTTTACATCAATATTCCCGCAGGTTATCAGACACTTAACGGTGCACAGGCGGAAGGCTTTGTAAGATTCAGATACGGCTATGCTACTGCTGACCTCGGAAGACAGAACGCGCAAAAGCAGTTTATGGCTGCCCTCATGAAAAAGGCAAAGAACAGTCTGTCTCTTTCTAACGTTAAACAGCTTACTGCAATTGCCAATCAGATCATAACCTATGTTGATACCGACATGAGTGCCGCAGATCTTCTTTACTTCGGTCAGGCTATCCTCAAATGTGACCTTGCCAATATGACGATGTTTACTATGCCGGGCAATTCTGTGAGTCCTTATATTGTAATGAACAGAGCAGCCGTACGCGAGAAGATGTCTGAACATTACTACAGGTATGAAGGAAAAATTCCGGACGGAATGTTTGACAAGGATACAATATTCAACTGTCCGTCCGACTCATATATCAGCTCGGCATACTATAAGCCTGCTGATCAGATATTTGATAACGGAACCTTTAACGGCGAAAACGTAGAGAATATCATAGTAAACTGATCCTTGGCTTTTGAGGAAAATAAAAATGGACAGAAATATGTACGAGGAAAGGCGGAAACGTCTAAAGAAACGGAAACGTAGATCCAACTTCAAAGTTTTTTTTACACTCCTTGCAGTGGTGGTTATTCCGCTTATCCTCCTGATGGTATATTTTAAATTTTATAAACCCGACGGAAGCGATAAGATCCTCAGAGAAACAGTCACGGATGAGAACGGTAATGTGGTTGAGGTAACTCATAAGTTTGAAGCTGTGGATAATGAATATAACGTCCTCGTCCTCGGTCATGATAAGGATGCAAAACTTACCGACGTAGTAATGCTTGTTAACGTAAACAATAACGACGGAAAGCTGACTGTCATGCAGATTCCCCGTGACACTTATTTCGGAGGAAAGGGAGCACCGTCTTCATCCGTTGATAAAGTGAACGAGGTGTTTGTTACTTACTATAACGGTTACAGAAAAAGCGGTGAGGGCGAATCGGCTTCCTATAAAATGGCACTTGACGATACCAAAAAGCTTTTTAGTGACGTACTTGCCGTAAACATTGACTTTGCGGCGATCATGGATCTTTCGGGATTCAGAAACATAGTTGATACAGTCGGCGGTGTTACGCTGAACGTGCCTGCACCACTGGTTTACTACGATGAGTATCAGGGACTTGAAATTAATATTCCCGCAGGTGAACAGGTCCTGAACGGTGAGATGGCTGAAGGCTTTGTCAGATTCAGACACGGTTATGTCCAGGCTGACATGGGACGAATCAATGCCCAGAAGTTGTTTATGAACGCTTTTCTTATAAAGATGAGAAACGTTGATGTTTTGGACATGGCAGCTGTTGCAGGTGAGGTATCAAAAAACACAGTAACTGATATGGGAGTTGACGACATCGTCTACTTTGCAAAGAACGTTCTTGAATACGATACTAAAAGTATCGCAATGCTTACACTGCCGTCACAGACTTGCGGAAGATACGTTGTAATGAACCGTACTGCAAC
>JAZUBG010000255.1:0-2822 GCA_045638405.1 Eubacteriales bacterium
GCCGCTATGGACTGCCTCGTTCCCGGTATCGGTGAGATCATCGGCGGTTCTCAGCGTGAAGACAACGTAGAGCTTCTTCGCGCGCGTATGGCTGAGCTCGGTCTTGATGAGGAATCCTACGGATTCTACCTCGACCTCAGAAAGTACGGTTCCGCACGTCATGCAGGCTTCGGTCTCGGCTTTGAAAGATGCGTAATGTATCTAACAGGTGTATCCAACATCCGTGACGTTGTACCCTTCCCCAGAACAGTAGGAAACTGCGAACTGTAAATAAAATTCATGAGGGAGGTAAATTTACCTCCCTCAGTTTGCCTTTTACGTACGTGCAGGAAATAAAAAACGCCTGCGGGGATATCAGTCCGCAGACGTTTCTTATCAATTATATCCGCTGTTTATTCAGCGTAATCTTCCTCTAATGTCATTTCTGTCTCAATTACTTCTTCGCTGAGTGCACGTGCTACTTCTTCGTCATATGCACGAAGAACCGCTTCTTCAAGAGAAGCACGGAAATCCGCATTGATCGGATGAACGATGTCACGGTATGTTCCGTCGGGATTCTTTCTGCTGGGCATAACGATGAAGTGTTTATCTCTAACGTTAATCACTTTAATGTCGTGCAAGGCAAGCTGTCCGTCGAATGTAACGGAGACGATAGCTTTCATGGGACCATCCTCAAAAAGTTTTCTTACTTTGATATCACTTATTTCCATTGCTTTTCTCCAGTCTGGTTCGTAGAATGGTTTATGAGTATAGTATAACTGCTGATTGTTACGATTTTAAAACCATTTCGTGTATAAAGTATGAATTTTGTCGTATTTTATATTAAAAATTGACTATTTTTTAGTTTAATTATAAACTTTAATCACTCAAATAATCACATAATTATTATTAGGCCAATTTTTTTTGCTTTCAAGCTAAATTACCCGCTGAAATAACCAAAAAATCCCGTTTTAATGACATAAATTTACAATTTTGAAAGGTACGGTAACACTATGTCACTTGAAAATACACACTTTGGATTTGAAAAGATCAGAGATCTCCTCGGTGACACTCCGAAGAAAATCTTCTTCTCCGGTGTGGGCGGAATAAGCATGAATTCTCTCGCAAAAGTGTGCGTATCCCGCGGTCACACAGTAGCAGGTTACGACAGAACGCGAAGTCCTATCACAATTTCGCTTGAAGAACTTGGCGTTGAAATGTACTATGAATCTTCCGCAGAGATCGTACATGGCTACGACGTTTTCATTTATACCGTAGCTATTCCCGATGACGATCCCGCTTACGTTGAAGCGGGCAGACTGGATATTCCCCGTATTTCGAGAGCGGATTTTCTCGGATATATTATGATGGGATACGGAAGCCGTATCGGTATCTCAGGTATGCACGGAAAGAGTACAACTACGGGAATCACCGCTTCCGTTTATCAGGCAGCGGGGCTTGATCCCACCGTATTTGGAGGCGCGACTCTGAACGGTACAGGTTCATCAAATATTCTGGGAGACAGCTCAGCTTTTATTTTCGAGGCTTGCGAGTACATGGATTCCTTCCTCGACTTCTACCCTACTACTGCCGTTGTTCTGAATATTGAAATGGATCACGTTGACTATTTCAAATCCATGGAACAAATCAGAAACTCGTTTACAGCGTTTATGTCAAAGGCTGAATTTGCCGTTGTTAACTACGAAGACGAAGATGTTATGATGTCTGCACGTGCATCAGGTGCAAAGCTTGTGACCTTCGGCGGAGAAGGAAGCGGAGCAGACTATACGTCAAATAACGTTCTGTTTGATCACGGAAGAGCAGAATTTGATATACTGTATAAAGGTAATTTCCTTTGCCACGCGAAGATGAACGTCCCCGGACGTCATCTTGTCACAGATTCCCTCGCTGTAGCCGCCGCGGCTCACAACGACGGAGTTTCCGGTGAAGCTATCGCCCGCGGACTTTCTTCTTACGGCGGCATCGGCAGAAGAATGGAGCTTAAAGGTAAGACTCTGACAGGTGCCGACGTTTACGACGACTACGCTCACCATCCCACTGAGATCAAGACTACTCTGAAGACCGCATCCGAGCTTGGTTATAACAAAACGGTTTGCGTGTTCCAGCCTCACACATTCTCAAGAACTGCTGAATTATTAAACGGTTTTGCAGAAGTACTTGCGGATAATGACTTTGATGCGATTATCCTTGCTCCCATTTACCCCGCAAGAGAAGTCAACGTTTATGGAGTTTCCTCAGAACAGCTTTCAGACATGATCTGCGAGAAAGGAAAAGCATGCCGTGTGATTGATACCTTCGACGGTATCGCCGCTTACCTTGAGAAAAACTTCAGAGATGGTGATGCTATATTCGTAATAGGTGCAGGCGACATAAATAAAGTTTCACTTTCACTCACAAAGAACGCATAAATATACATTTGTGTCTGCATTAGTATATTAAGAATATACAATCGTTTTGCTTCACCGACAGATTTTCTGTCAATTTCGGAAATATTATAAAAATCCTCGGAATATATTAAAAAAACAAGTTGACACACAGTATCAAATGTGGTAAAATGTGTTCATTGTTGACGAAAGATCCTGTATTTCGCAGCGTTGTGATTATCGTAGAAGCTTTCGTATAAATAATATATCCACTACAGAAGAAAGGTATGGTAACATATCATGAATAAACTCAGAGCAGCAGTTGTCGGCGCTACCGGTATGGTCGGTCAGCGTTTCGTAACACTTCTCGAAAACCACCCCTATTTCCAGCTTACAGCAGTAGTTGCAAGCCCCCGCTCAGCAGGTGTCCCCTATCACGAGGCTGTTGAGGGCAGATGG
>JAZUBG010000256.1:0-12799 GCA_045638405.1 Eubacteriales bacterium
ATTTATCGTTATCGACACGGGCGGAATCGAGCCTAAGACTGACGACTTGATCCTTTCCAAAATGCGTGAGCAGGCACAGATCGCTATTGATACCGCCGACATCATTCTCTTCGTTTGCGATATCAGAACAGGTCTTCTTGCTGATGACATGGACATCGCTCTTATGCTCAAGAAGAGCGGTAAACCCGTAATCCCCTGTATCAACAAGTCCGACAGGATCGGTAACGTTGCTCCCGAATTCTACGAGTTCTATTCTCTCGGTTTCGACATTGATCCCATTCCTCTTTCCGCCCTTCACGGCAGCGGAAGCGGTGACGTGCTTGATATGGTTATGGAATGTCTCCCCGATTTTGAAAGCGAGGAAACAGATAACGAGGTTATCAACGTAGCCGTTATCGGTAAGCCTAACGCAGGTAAGTCTTCTCTTATCAACAGAATCCTCGGTGACGAGCGTCTTATCGTTTCAAATATTGCAGGAACCACACGTGACGCCATCGATACCTATGTTGAAAATGAGTTCGGTAAATATAACTTTATCGACACCGCGGGAATCCGCCGTCAGAGCAGAGTTGATGACAGAGTAGAGAAGTACAGCGTACTCAGAGCTAAGATGGCTATCGAGAGAGCAGACGTATGTATCATCATGATCGACGCCAACGAAGGCTGTACCGAGCAAGACGAGAAGATCGCAGGACTTGCTCACGAAGCAGGAAAGGCATCTATCATCTGCGTTAACAAGTGGGACTCTATCGATAAAGATAATTCCACAACCAACGAGTTTACCAAGAATGTATATAATTCTCTCAGCTATATGACCTACGCTCCGCTTCTCTTTATTTCAGCTAAAACAGGTCAGAGAGTCGATAAGCTTTACGAGCATATCAATTACGTTCACAATCAGTCAACAATGCGCGTGTCTACAGGTATGCTTAACGACGTGCTTGCAGATGCGGTTGCAAGAGTACAGCCTCCGTCCGATAAGGGCAGACGTCTGAAGATCTACTACATGACTCAGAACGCTGTAACTCCTCCTACCTTTGTTATGTTCTGTAACAGAGCTGATCTGTTCCATTTCTCTTATCAGAGATATATCGAAAACTGCCTCAGAACCACCTTCGGCTTTAACGGTACTCCCATACGTCTCGTTATCCGTCAGAAGGGTGACGATGAAAACAGTTAATTATTCTTGAAAGGTTTTTAATTATGACTTTCTATGAATTGTGGAATTTAGGTGTCCTTTTCAGAAACACATCTGACATGAGGACAACCGTGGAACTTGTGTTGATCGTTGTCGGATTTGTCTTCACGATTGTGTCGGCTTATCTTCTCGGCAGTATCAATCTCTCCATTATTATTTCATCAAAATTTTATAACGATGACATCAGAAATCACGGCAGCGGAAACGCAGGTATGACTAATGTTATGCGTACCTACGGTAAGAAAATGGCGATTATCACTTTTGCCGGTGATTTTATGAAAGCAGTAATCGCCTCCCTCGTAGGAAGAATGCTCCTCGGCTATATCGGTGCCTATATTGCGGGACTTTTCTGCTTCCTCGGTCATATTTTTCCTTGTTTTTATAAATTCAAGGGTGGAAAAGGTGTAGTTACCGCCTGCGCGATGATTTTGATGACCAATCCCCTTGTATGCGGAATTCTTTTCGCCCTTTTTGTGATGCTTGTACTTGCTACCAAGTTCATTTCTCTCGGCTCGGTCGTATGCCTCCTTGCATATCCTATAATTCTTGACCGTGTTATGGGCCCCGGACTTCATGTTCTCGTAGCATTCCTTATGGGTGTTCTTTGTGCATTTGCTCACAGAGGTAATATCAAGCGTATTTTAAACGGTACCGAAAGAAAGTTTACTTTCAAGGTAAAGCATAAAAAAACAGTTAAAGAAGAACAGTCCGAAATTGACAGCGAGGAAGCGTAATGCAAGACAAAATAATTAAATTTGCCGATGCTGTACGTGCTTCGTTTGAAGCAGGGGCGTTTAAAAACGTGGTGATCCACTCTCCATGTGACAAATCCTCGGAGGTGCTGAAGATCAAGGGCACTCCCAAGTCCATCGGCGGTAAAAACATACTGCAGTTTGAATCTTTTATGACCGAAGGCAGAGTTTCTCACGAAAACATAACGGGCGACGAGCTTACGTATTATGTTAAATCAAAGCTGTCATCGTTTAGACGTGCCGATCTGACCTCGCAAATGGGTTCAGCCGCGCTGATGATCAGCAAAAAAGGTGATAAGGCAACGTATACCACCCACGGGAAGCTTTTTGAGGCAGATGCGTCTGACAAGAAGACCGAGGGAAACAACAGAGAGAAATCCCGTATCCTTAAGGGCGACGAGATCTTCCTCCGCGAGCTTGACGTGTCCGACGGCAGCGGCAGAGTCAAAGATAAAATGCAGGCGAAATTCCGCCAGATCAACCGTTTTTGCGAATATATTTCTGAAGCAGTCAATAAGCTTGCTCCGAAGGGACAGATATGTGTCGCGGACCTTTGCTGCGGCAAAAGCTATCTCAGTTTCGCGGCGTACCACACTTTATCAAATGTTTTCGGACTTGATACCGTCATGTATTGCGTAGACCTCAAGAAAAGCGTTATCGAGCACTGCGCGGACGTTGCCGCAAGATGCTCTTACAGCGGAATGAAGTTCTATTGCGGTGACATAAACGAGTTTACTCCCGAAGATAAGCCTGATATGGTCATTTCTCTCCATGCTTGTGACATAGCTACGGACATCGTGCTTGAATGTGCCATCCGCAACGGTGCTAAGGTCATTCTTTCAACTCCCTGCTGTCACCATGAGCTTAATGAGAAGCTTGATTCTCCCGCACTTAATTTTATCGGTTCGAGACCCCTTCTCAGACAGAAGCTTTGCTCTGCGGCTACCGATGCTCTCAGACTTATGAGACTTGAAGCGGCAGGCTACGAAACAGATGCCACCGAGCTTATCGACCCGGAGAATACTCCGAAGAATATCATGCTCCGCGCATATAAGAAAAAAAGGTTTTCTCCCGAAGCGGCTGAAAAAGCATTTGCTGAGTATGCTGAGTCTTACCGCTTCATGTTCGGTTATGACCCGAAAGAACTTCCAAAAGATTAAAATTGCCTATACGGCAGAATGGAGATAAATAATGGATATTAACAGTTTCCTTCAGATCATTGATAAGACGGACGTTACTCCCGACGAGCGTCTTGAGGCTCTCCGTGAGCTTAAGGTTCTCATCGACAAGGGCGAGATCACTCGTGACGGTGACGGAACATGGGTAAATAACCATATCCACACCTGTTACTCTTTCTCCCCCTACACACCTACATCCGCTATTTTTTACGCTTGGAAAGCAGGTCTCGGTACTGCAGGTATCATGGACCACGACAGCGTTGGCGGTATCAAGGAGTTTATCAAAGCGGGCGAGATCATGGAGATGCCGGTTACCTGCGGCTTTGAGTGCCGTGTAAACGTAGTAGGAACTGCTCTTGAAGGCAGAAGAATTAACAACCCCGACCAGAAGTCCTGCGCTTACCTTGCAATGCACGGTATTCCTCATCAGAGCGTTGACGCGGCGGCTGAGGTTCTCGAAGGTATCCGCGCAAAGAGAAACGAGCGCAACCGTAAGATGTGCGAGAAGATCACCGAGCTCGTATCTCCCTACGGGATCACACTTGATTTCGACCGTGACGTATATCCCATCTCCATGGCTCACGAGGGTGGCAGCATCACCGAGCGTCATATCCTCTTTGCTCTCACGAAGAAGATCACCTCCCGTTATCCCGACAGAAACGACGCCTGCGACTTCATCGAGAAGATGACCTCTCCCCTCGGTGCGACAAGAGACAAGCTTCTCACAGCACCCGACCGCTTCTACGAGTACGATATTCTCGGTGTACTTAAGGGACACATGGTAGAAAAGTTCTACATCCCCGGTACAGACGAGCTTATGCATATTTCCGAGTTCACAGCTCTCGCTAAGAAGCTCGGCGCTATCTCCGCATACGCTTACCTTGGTGACGTTGGAGAATCCCCCACAGGTGACAAGAAGGCTCAGAAGTTTGAGGACGATTACCTCGACGAGCTTTTCGCAACTCTCAAGGAGCAGAACTTCTCAGCGGTTACGTATATGCCCTCCAGAAATACTGCAGAACAGCTTGCTGAGATCATGCGCCGCTGTGACGAGGGCGGTCTTTTCCAGATCAGCGGTGAGGATATTAACTCTCCCCGTCAGTCCTTCATCTGCAAGGCTCTTGCCGATCCCAAGTATGCTCACCTCAAGGTAGCGACATACGCTCTCATCGGTCACGAAAATGCGGCAACAGAGTGCATCTGCAAGTCCATGTTCTCCGATAAGACTGCAGAAAAGATGCCCACCATCGCAGAGAGAGTAGAACACTTTGCCCGTCTCGGCGGACTTAACTAAGTAAATAATTGCCGTTTAAACGGCGGAATGGAGTATATATCATGAACAACTTAGAGACACTCGTAAGTTTTTCCCGCAGATACGGCGGAGACGAAAGATTCGTTCTCGCAGGCGGCGGTAACACCTCCTACAAGGATGAAAATTATCTTTATATAAAGGGAAGCGGTACTTCTCTTGCTCAGATGACAGAGGACAAGTTCGTTAAGATGAACCGTGCCGCTCTTGCTGAAATCTGGACAAAGACGTATTCCGAAGTTACTGCTGACAGAGAAGCAGAGGTTCTCGCTGACCTCATGCTCGCAAGAGAAGCAGGTGAAGGCGCAAAGCGTCCTTCCGTTGAGACACTTCTTCACGATCTTTTCCCCCAGAAGTTCGTTCTTCACGTTCACCCCGCAACAGTAAACGGAATCACTTGCTCCGTAAACGCTAAGTGCGCGGCTCTCGAGCTTTTCCCCGAATCCGTTTGGGTTGACGAGTCTGAGCCCGGCTATATCCTCGCTGCTCTCTGCAGAGGCGAGCTTGCTTCTTATGCAGAAAAGAACGGTAAGGCAGCAAACCTCGTGTTCCTCCAGAATCACGGTGTATTCTTTGCCGCTGACAGTGAAGAAGAGCTTGACACCCTCGTAGGCGGCGTTATGGCAAAGATCGACGAGAAGATCACAACTCTCCCCGACTTTACGGACGTAGAAGTTGATACCGCACTCGCTGCTGAGATCGCTCCCGCTATCCGTATGCTTTATGACGAAAACGGTCAGGCAAAGGTTAAGTTTGAAGCAAACAAGACAGTTCTCGCATTTGCTGAGTCTGCTGAGGCTTTCGCTCCCCTCACAGAGCCTCTCTCTCCCGACCATATCGTTTACTGCAAGGCAGAGCCTCTCTTCGTTGAGTACGACGGTATCGAGTCTCTTAAGTCTGCGTTTGATTCATTCGTTGCCCGCCGTACGTTCAAGCCTAAGGTAATCTTTGTAAAGGGTCTCGGTATGTTCACCGTAGGTGCAACTCTCAAGGAAGCTGTTACCGCGGCTGCAGTATGGCGTGACGCTATGAAGATCACAGTATACGCTGAAAGCTTTGGCGGTGTATCTCACATGAAACCCGCGCTTGCTGACTTCATCGTTAATTGGGAAGTTGAAAGCTATCGCTCAAAGGTAAGCCTTGCAGGCGGTGCGACAAAGGCTCTCAGTGGTAAGATCGCAGTTGTAACCGGTAGTGCACAGGGTTTTGGTGAAGGTATCGCACGTCACCTTGCTATGGAGGGTGCCGCTGTTGTTATCGCTGACATGAATGCTGAAGGTGCGGCTAAGACCGCAGCTTCAATCGCTCACGACACAGGAGCTGACACCATCGCAGTTGCCGTTAACGTTTCCGATGAGGACAGCGTTAAGTCTATGATGGAGAAGACAGTACTTGAACTCGGCGGTTGCGATGTATTCGTTAATAACGCAGGTATCGTTCGTGCAGGTTCACTTGAAGAAATGACTAAGTCTAACTTCGAGCTTGTTACTGCAGTTAACTACACAGCATACTTCCTCTGCGCTAAGTACACCTCCGCAGTTATGAAGATCCAGAGACAGATCTCTCCCGCTTACATGGCTGACATCATCGAGATCAACTCCAAATCCGGTCTTGCAGGCTCCAACAAGAACTTTGCATACGCAGGAAGCAAATTCGGCGGTATCGGTCTTACACAGTCCTTCGCTCTTGAGCTTGCTCCTTACGGTATCAAGGTAAACGCCGTATGTCCCGGTAACTTCCTCGACGGTCCTCTGTGGAGTGACCCTGAACGCGGTCTCTTCGTACAGTACCTCAAGGCAGGTAAGGTTCCGGGTGCTAAGACCGTAGCTGACGTTAAGGCGTTCTATGAGTCCAAGGTACCCCTCGGACGCGGATGTCTAGTTGAGGACGTTGCACGCGCGGTTCTCTACATCATCGCCCAGAAGTATGAGACAGGTCAGGCTCTCCCCGTAACAGGCGGTCAGGAAATGCTTAAGTAACAAAGAAACTTTATATCCCAAGTCCCGAAAGGACTTGGGATATTTTTTATGATTGACGTATATTCTCTCTACCGTTTGCGACAAATTTATATTTCTTAATGGAGTATAATATTTACAAAGAAAACAGATAGGCGGTGATATTACGGAAGGCGTGTTATATGCTGATGTTTTATTCCTCGTTGATTTCAGTATGGATACAGTTGCTCTTTGGCTTACGTCAAAGTTGATACACAGTCGGATAAAAGCGATAAGATGTGCATTGGCGGCGGGGATTGGTGCACTGGTATCAACCGTACTTACAGCCATGGAGGCAAATGCGATAGTCAGTCTTGTGTTAGGAATAACTGTCTCCTTTATAATGTGTCTGATAACTTTCGGTTATGGTGGACTATTTAATTTTACGAAGATGTTTGCTGTCTTATGGACGGTCGGGATGGTGATCGGAGGGACTATGACATTTTTGCTTTCAAGGGGGAACGATTCAAGGATATATACCAACGGGGTACCACAAGCTGAATCAAGTGTGCAACTGTTACCGATTGCTGTCGGACTGTGTTCGGTGTTTGTATATTTTCTTCATCGCATCGCCCGAAAGAGAAGTGTAAGGGTGCTTATAAGCTTTGATTCAGATACAGTTGATACTGTCGGTATTGTTGATTCAGGAAACTTTCTGAGAGATCCTGTTTCCGGAGACGGTGTTATTGTCGTAGTTCGGGACTTGTTACCGAATAAATTGCGGAATGTTGATGCACTTGATTTTTCATCGGTAAGTGAATGTGGATTTAACGGTAAATTACGCTTGATACCTGTAACGGGTGTGGGCGGAAGTACACTGCTCACAGCTATTCGGCCGAATAAAGTAATGCTTGACGGACGTGAGGTCAGGTGCCTTGTTGCAATATCAGACGTTAAGGACAGTAAAAATAAATGTATAGTCCCCGAAAGTTTAATGTAATTTAATATCTAATATCAACAGTGTATAATACGAACGGAGAGTCAATATGAACATATCTAAGCTTATATCTGTAATCAAAAGTAAGACGTACAAGGTGATTGTGAAATTAGCGGAAGATGAGAGGGAACTGTATTACATAAACGGAGCTGATACACTTCCTCCTCCGTTGTCACAGGAGGAAGAAGAAAGAGCGATAAGTAATCTTGCGGACAGTGATGCGTCAAAAGACTTACTAATAAAGCATAACCTTAGGCTTGTGGTATATATATCGAAAAAATTCGATAATGCAGGTGTGGGAATCGAGGATCTTATTTCAATCGGAACCATAGGGCTTATAAAAGCGGTAAATACTTATAAGCCTGAGAAAAACATTAAACTTGCGACTTACGCTTCCCGTTGTATTGAAAACGAAATACTTATGTATATGAGAAAAAACGCATCTCACAGAGGTGACCTATCAATAGATGAACCGCTGAATACTGATTGGGACGGAAACGAACTTCTTTTGTCTGATGTTCTCGGAACGGAAGAAAATTCTGTCGGAGAAAACATAGAAAGGAATGAAGAAGAGAGGTGCGTGAGGGAAGCGGTTAAGCGGCTTGCTCCCCGAGAAAGAGAAATAATCGAACTTCGGTACGGTCTTGACGGGCGGAGGGAGCTGACTCAGAAGGAAGTAGCTGACCGTCTCGGTATATCACAGTCATACATATCCCGACTTGAAAAAAAGATTATAGGAAGATTGAAAAAGCAGATCGGAGAAAGGGTTTGACCGCAGTTGTGTGCAGTAAAAGTTGTAAAGACACAATATATAGAAAAATCTTTGAAAAATCTCAAAAAAAATATTGAAAAACTATTGCAAAAAGATTTTAGATATGATATAATACATGAGTATGTGAGTTAAGTGTGATAAAGGTGAACCAAAGTGTTCATCTGCTTAATTCGAACCGCTTTATGCTGTATCCGCGCCAAGATGCGGTATACACAAGGCATGATTTTAAGTTTGAATGAGGTGAAAAAACATGAAGTCCGGAATCCATCCTAATTACGAAGAAGTAACAATTCGTTGCGCTTGCGGCGAAACTGTAAAGACTCGTTCCACTAAGGGAGATGCAAACGGTGAGATCCGCGTTGACATTTGCTCCAAGTGCCATCCTTTCTTTACCGGTAAGCAGAAGTTTGTTGACGTTGGTGGTCGCGTTGACAAGTTCAAGAAGCGTCTTGAGAGAAGCGGAAAGTAATTTAGTCCGTAAATTTGTCGGACAGGTATGCGATCTTTACAGATTAGGCATCCTGTCCGGCTTTTTCTCTTATATGCATTGATTATTAAAAAAAGGAGTGAACTTCATTTATGAATGACATCTCAATAAATAAAACAAGAAAATCCGTTCTCTGTTCCGTTTACAAGTCATCAGACGAAAGAGAAGCTAAGGTAAGCCTTGAAGAGCTTGAAAGGCTTCTTGAAACCGCGGGAGGAGAATGTGTGGCTATTCTTACTCAGGTGAGAGAGGCACCCGATCACAGAACTGTTATCGGCAGCGGAAAGTGTGAAGAACTTTCAGAGATCTGCAAAAATCACGATGTTGAGCTCGTTGTGTTCGACTGCGAAATGTCGCCTTCTCAGATCAAAGCTGTTGAAGATGAGATCGACTGTGACGCTCAGGTAATCGACCGCAGTATGCTCATTCTTGACATTTTTGCCGCTCATGCAAGAAGTGCGGAAGGTGTACTTCAGGTCGAGCTTGCTCAGTTGAAGTACACGGCACCCCGTCTCGTAGGACACGGTAGAGAAATGTCCCGTCTCGGTGGTGCGGCATCCGGTTCCATTGGTTCAAGAGGACCCGGTGAGACAAAGCTTGAGCTTGACCGACGCCGTATCAGAGCCAGGATAACAGCTCTTGAGCGCGAGCTTGAAGACGTTGCTCGTTCACGTGAGGTTATAAGACGTTCAAGAGAGCGAAGTGGAGTGAAAAGATGTGCCATTGTAGGTTACACCAATGCAGGTAAATCAACTCTCCTCAACAGACTTACCGAAGCGGGAATCCTCGCAGAAGATAAACTGTTTGCAACTCTTGATACAACAACAAGAAAATATACACTTCCGGGAGGCGTTGATATTCTTCTTACAGATACCGTAGGATTTATCAGAAATCTTCCTCACCATCTTATTAAAGCATTCCGTTCCACACTTGAGGAGGTTGTTTATTCAGATCTTCTTATTATCATTATAGATGCATCTGACCCCGAGTTTGCATCTCATCTTGCGGTTACCGAAGAACTTCTCTCTGATCTTGGAGCTTCCGATAAACCTAAGCTTTATGTAATGAATAAGTGCGATGCTGTGAGCGACGAAGAACTCCTCGGCAGACTTAAATCAAGCTCGGACACCGAATACGCTGCTATATCCGCTAAGACAGGTTTGGGTGTAGACGAAATGATACTGAAACTTGAAAAAATGCTCGGTGAGGGAATGCGCCGTGTGACTTTCGAGCTTCCCATGTCAGCGGGTGGAATTGTAAATGATTTTTACAATAATGCCGAAAACGTTGAGGTCGAATATACCGCTTCGGGTATCAACGTTACCGCAACAGTAGACGATAAGCTTTACGGAAAGTACAAAAAGTACGTTTCGGAGGAATAATTTCATGTCATTTGAAAACACAAAAGGTAAAGTTACGCTTTACCGCCGTGCCGAGGCAGAAATAATAGAGAAAAAATCTCGTTTTATCGGTCACGCCATACCTGTGAGAAGTGAAACTGAGGCGCAGGCTTTTGTAAACGAGATGAAAGATATTTACGCTGATGCTACTCATAATGTTTACGCTTATTATATTAACGACGGTGCCATAGCCCGTTGCAGTGACGACGGTGAGCCTCAGGGAAGTTCGGGATATCCCACACTGAATGCACTAAAAACCTGCGGAGCTACAGATATGTGTGTTGTTGTGACCCGTTATTTCGGTGGGACACTTCTCGGTACAGCAGGACTTGCAAGAACATATGCTGCTGCAGCACGTGCCGCTATAGACGCGTCCGGATTTGCTGTATATGAGAATTTTACCATAGCCATGATGGAAGTAGGATATTCCGAATATCAGAAGCTTACTTTTTTCCTTAAAAACGAAGGTATTACCGAGGAAGATACAGAGTTCGGTGAGTTTGTTACTGTAACAGTTGCTATCCCTGACGGAATGACAGACAGAATCGAAACTCAGCTTAGAGACATTACTCAGGGTAAGGGTAAATTCGAGATAATCTGTGTCGAAGAACGCCTCCGTCCACTTCAATAAAAAAGTAAAAAAAGTATTTTTTGCGTATATTATAGACGGTTTTTTGCATTTTGGTCTTATTCGGTCTGTATTTTTACATTAGGTTTGAATAGGAGGAGTTATGCTCGGTTCTACAAAATCTCTCCGTGACATTTTTTATGAACGAGAGGAAGCGACTCTGTCACCGAGAGCATTTCTTACCAAAAATACCCGTGGAAGGGAAATTCCCTGCGTACCTTGCAGTAATCGAACGGAGTTTCAGCGCGACCGCGACAGAATCATCCACTCTAAATCCTTCAGACGCCTTACAAACAAAACTCAGGTGTTCCTATGTCCTGCTGGAGAACACTACAGGACACGACTCACCCATACCCTTGAGGTTGCGCAGATAGCCAGAATCATAGCCCGAGCTCTTCTTCTTAACGAAGACCTTTGTGAAGCAGGTGCGCTCGGCCATGATCTCGGACACACGCCGTTCGGTCATGCGGGTGAGAGAATGATGCAACAGTGTTATTCTGCAGACTTTACCCATTATAAACAAAGCCTGCGTGTTGTTGAGAAACTTGAAAATAACGGTCGCGGACTTAATCTTACATGGGAAGTTAAAGATGCTATCGTCAATCATACGGGTGACAATACCGCCGCAACTCTTGAAGGGGCAATAATGCGTTTTGCCGACAGAATTGCGTACATCAATCACGATATAGACGACGCTTGCAGAGCAGGAATCCTTACTCCCGAAGCTATTCCGCGGCACTTGAGTGCTGTTCTCGGAAACTCTCACGGTATAAGAATCAATACAATGGTTACGTCTGTGATTGAGGGTAGCAGAGATTCTGATAAGATAAAAATGACAGCTGAAATTTCCGAAGCAACCGATGAACTCAGAACTTTCCTTTTTAAGAACGTTTATCTTGATTCGGCGGCGAAAAAGGAAGAGGAAAAAGCAATGGTACTTCTCGGTGATCTTTTCAGATATTTTGAAAAGTATCCTGAAAAAATGCCGGGAATATATAAAGCAAATCTTGAAAGCGAGCCTGTCGGACGTTGCGTTTGCGATTTTATCTCCAGTATGACCGACAGATACGCAATCAATTTGTATAAAGAGATATTCATACCGAGTATCTGGCATCCGCCGGGTGAGGTTTGATTATAAAAAATTATTCAGAAAGGCGGTGCGGAATTGAGAATACCGAACAGCGTTATCGAAGATATCCGTTACCGCTGTGATATTGAAGATGTTATAGGTTCTTATATAACCTTGAAGCGTGCGGGGACGAATCTCAAAGGTCTCTGTCCCTTCCACAGTGAAAAAACGCCGTCTTTTGTGGTATATAAGGACACTCAAAGCTATTACTGTTTCGGATGCGGAGCAGGAGGCGACGTTATAAATTTTATAATGCGCCAGGAAAATATTGATTACGTCTCAGCTGTTGAATTTCTCGCAAAACGCGCGGGTATCACTTTGCCCGACTTTTCTGAGAATGCTCACGATGGACCGGGCAGGGCGAGGATATTGCAAATGAACGTCGAGGCGGCAAAATATTTCCGAAAAATGTTGTTTGACGACAAAATAGGCGCTCCCGCAAGACAGTACCTTATCGGAAGCCGCGCACTCAGCAGCAGCGTGGTTAAGCATTTCGGCCTCGGTTACGCTCCTCTTGAATGGAAAGGACTTAGAGATCACCTCAGGTCTCTCGGATATACCTACGAGGAAATGGTAGCGGGCAACCTCTGTAATAAGAGTGATAAATACGAAAACAACGTGTATGATTCGTTCAGAGGCAGAGTGATGTTTCCCATAATTGACGTGTCGGGAAATATCGTAGCCTTCGGCGGCCGTGTTCTTGATGACTCGAAACCAAAGTACCTTAACTCGTCTGACACTCCCGCGTTCAAAAAAAGTAAAAATCTTTTTGCTTTAAACTACGCGCGAAATTCAGGTGAAGATACCTTCATTATCTGCGAGGGGTACATGGACGTTATCGCTCTCCATGCGGCAGGCTTTACAAATGCCGTTGCAACTCTCGGTACTGCTATAACTGCGGAACATGCACGTATAATTAAAAGGTATGTGTCTAAAGTTATACTTGCCTATGACGGTGATGAAGCAGGCAGAAAAGCTTCCGACAGAGCTATCGGACTTCTGACAGAGGCGGGAG
>JAZUBG010000257.1:0-8357 GCA_045638405.1 Eubacteriales bacterium
GTGTGGGTATGCTCAAAGCTCTCGGATGGAATTTTGTTGACATACATGAAAATGACGTAAAGCCCGGTGCCGAGGGACTTTGCGATATCGTTAAAATTGAGTCGGACAATCGGATTCCCGAGCTTTGTGACTGCACGTTCAATATCGCTTGTGACGTTAATAACCCACTGTGCGGTGAGAGAGGCTGTACATACGTATATGCTCCTCAGAAGGGGGCGACTCCCGAAATGCTTCCGCTTATGGATAAGTGGATAGAACATTTTGCAGATCTTACGGAAGATTACATTGCTTCATCATATAAAAATTACCCCGGTGCAGGTGCCGCGGGAGGTCTTGGATTCGCTTTCAAAAGCTTTCTTAATGGTGAGCTTTTACCCGGAGTTGAAATTGTCCTACGCGAGACGGGATTTTATGACTCCTTTGAGGATGCTGATCTCGTTATCACCGGAGAGGGAAGGCTTGATGCTCAGACTGTGATGGGAAAGGCTCCTGCGGGAGTTGCAAAGGCGGCAAAGGAAAGAGGGATCCCCGTTATAGCATTCTCCGGATGTGTTACTGATGATGCTGTCGAGTGTAACAAAAATGGAATCGATGCTTTCTTCCCCGTACTACGCAGAGTAGTCAGTGAGGCAGAAGCAGTGGACAAGGAAAATACAAAAACTGCTCTTGCGGACACAGCAGAGCAGGTAATGAGACTTATAAGAACATTCAGAAAGGAAAACTAAAATGGAAAAGATAATAAACGCTGAAAATTACAGAAGCTTTGCTTACGTCAACGATAGAATCATATCAGGAAAGATCAAAGGACTTGTTGTCCGCTTCCACGGCCTCGGCGGTCAGGAGATGTTCGATGAAGAGACAGAAGTAGGAAAGTTCTTTGCAGAAAGAGATATTCTCTACATAATACCTTATCAGAATCCTTGGGCATGGATGAACTCAGTTACGGTGAAGCTCGTTGACGAGATCATCGACGTTATGTTCAGCAAATTTTCTCTCCCCGAAAACACTCCCATAGTTTCCTGCGGAGACAGTATGGGCGGTCAGTCATGCCTCGTTTACGCGGCATACGCCAAGAGAACTCCCGTTTCCTGCGCGGCAAACTGTCCCGTTTGCGACGTAGTATTCCATTTTACCGAGAGACCTGATCTTCCGAGAACGTTCTACAGTGCACTCGGATACTACGAAGGTAGCCTTGAAGATGCGCTCCGTAGCATCTCTCCTCTCCACATCGGTGCGAAAATGCCGAAGATTACGTATCACATCTACCACTGCGACCATGATATGGCGGTAAATATCGACATTCATTCGGGTAAGTTCGTATCACTTCTCAGCGAGAACGGATACGATGTTGACTACCGCATTGTGAAAGATAAGAATCACTGCGAGCTTGACGAGGAAAAGTGGAACGAGTACCTTTGCCTCATCGCAGAGGATATTGAAAAGCACGCTTAAGGCTACTCAGCCTGACGGCGGCGCATCCTGCGCCAGTTGATGAATCCGTAAAGATCGTTTGCGAGGAACATTGCAAAGCACACGATCATGGGGATTGCTGATAGGTCTTGACGAACGGCGATTATCCACAAGGCTATCAGTATCACGTCGTTTGAAGCATAAGCGAGAGCGTAGTAGGGGCTTCTGAGATACGTTAAGTATGACGCAAGAAAGCTCGTCGTAACAGAAAGCGTGCTGACAGCAAGACTCTCATTTCCGAGGGCACCGAGAATAAAGTAAAATGCTACAGTGACCACGGCAGTTAAGCATAGCATCACCGCACATTTTCTTTTTGTTAAGTGACTGACCTTGACCTCCTTGGTTCCGTGGTACGGATTGCGGATCCACTGGATAGTTGCGAGAATCGCCATTGGCGAGGTCATTCCGAGGTATGTTATCATCTCCCCATAGTAGCGGAACTTAAAGGAGATTATCCCGTAGAAAACGGCGAATACCACTGTCAGCACCTGACCGATAACGTATCCCTTGGCAACGAAGATCAGTGCAGTTGCGCCGATAAGCGATGCGATAAGGGAAAGGATGCTCCCTCCGCGGAATATCAAAAAGGAAGCTGTGACAAGGATTACCGATGTGAGCCAAAGAGTCAGCTCAAAGGCAGAAAGATGGCGAAAAACGCTTTTTTTCATGAAAATACTCCTTTGTGTTTATCTGTAAAACAAAAAACGCATCCGCAGACACGTCTTCAAAGACCTAACGACGTATCAACGAATGCTGACGCATTCCCTACCCGGTGGCAGGATGAATATTTACTTTTGCTGTGGTATTATAGCATAAATTTTAATAAATGTCAAGTTAAAAGGCGGTATCAAAATGACGATTCGTTTGGCAAAGTTAGAAGATAAGGACGAAATACTTTCTATCTATGACAGCGCGAGAGGTTTCATGCGCGAGAGCGGTAACCCGAATCAATGGGCAGGAAAATATCCCGACGAGGAGACTGTTTTAGACGATATTCAAAAGGGAAAACTCTACGTTTGTACAGAAGGTGAGGTTATCCTTGCTGTGTTCTACTATAACTTCGGTATTGATCCAACGTATCTTAAAATTTACGACGGTACGTGGCTCAATGACGAACCCTACGGAGTGATACACAGAATTGCCGTATCTGATAAGGCAAGAGGTAAAGGCGTAGCCGCTTATTGCTTCGATTACGTATACGGCAAATGCGAAAACGTGAAAATAGATACCCACCGCGATAATATTCCCATGCAACGCGCCCTTGAGAAAAACGGATTTACCCGTTGCGGTATTATATATCTCGCAAACGGGGATGAGAGAATCGCGTATCAGAGAGGGTAAGATACATTAAAGGGCGGTTTCTCGGTAAGATATAAAACAGAAAGTGTATATTTACAGCCGCGGAGACTCTGCGGCTGTTTTGCTTAAGAAAAAATAAAAAAATTTACAGGTTTGAACCTTTTGCCGTTTTGTTACGACTATATAAGTGAAATCGATTTCAAGATCATTTGCGAGGAGGTGATAATGTGAATGAATTTGAAAAGCTATTGCAGGAAAATTTTGTTCCGCTTCAGCGCTATGTTAAGTTTAAGATTAACAATACGTACGATGCCGAAGACATAATTCAAGATGTGTGTCTTACTGCCACTATGAAGTTTGAAACGTTAAAAAATCTTTCAGCTTTCAAAGCGTGGCTGATTGGTATAGCAAGTCACAAGTGTAGCGACTATTACAGACGAAAAGCAAAGGATATGAATATTTCTTTGGATGCTTTATCTGAGTCGGCACTCGGCATGGGAAGATGCGGTATTACAGAGTTCAGCGTTGTGCACGATACGCTTGATGCCCTCGGCGACAAAGAAAAACAGATTTTGTATCTCTATTTCTTCAAGGATATGTCACAGGAGGATATATCAAAGAAGTTATCTGTGCCAATCGGTACTGTAAAAAGCCGCCTACATTATGCAAAAGAAAAATTCAAACAGCATTATCCACGTAATAAAACGACAAAAGGAGAAATTGTTATGAAAAAATTACCCGAATATTTACCTGAATATAAGATTGAAAGATCAAGTCTTCAACCGTTTGACGTAAAGTGGGAGGAACTTCAAGGATGGCTGATTGTTCCACGTATTGGTGAAGAGCTGTCATGGGGATTATACGATATACCATCAAGAAAACGTACCGAATATACAGAAATGAAAGTGACCGGTAAAGCAGAAGTTCACGGCATTGAAGGAGTTGAAATTTCGGCAATCCAGTATGATGCCGAAGATTATTATCGAACAGGTTCTGTAGATAGGTTGGAGAGACGGTTTGTTGCACAGCTTACGGATACTCATTGCCGTTATCTTGCGGAAAGCCACGTTGAAAACGGTGTGCGTAAGTTGTACACTTTCCTTGACGGTGATGCTTTTATGTGTAACTGGGGATTTGGAGAAGATAACTGCGGAAATGAGGTGAACCTCTCACCGAAGAATCTTCTTTTGCGTAACGGAAATGTGATTAACGGATATACCGAAAAAGAAACAGTTGATATTGTCGGACGCTATACCGTTACACTCAATGGTAAATCTTATGATACGATCTGTGTAATGGATATTCAGTGCTTTAATGACGGAGTGGCAACGGAACAATATCTCGACAAAAACGGTCGCACGATTCTCTGGCGCAGATTCAATAAAAATGATTGGGCGTATAAACGCTACGGAAAGCTGTGGACAGAGATGCTTCCCGAAAACGAAACACTTACCGTAAACGGTGAGACCTACGTCCATTGGTACGACTGTGTAAGTGATTATATTTTTTGATCAAGTCCCTCTGCTCCGCTATAGTCTACCTTGCAAACGGCGACGAGAGGATAGCGTATCAGCGAGGGTGAATTTTCTTATAAGAATATGAAAAGACTCTTAACCGTTTTAACTTTCCTGCGACTATATATATGAAGGCGCCTGAAAACGGATAAGGAGAAATAAATGGATAGTACAAAACTTGAAAAACTGATAAAAGAGAATATGAAGTCAATATTCGGCTTTGCTCTGACAAGACTCGGTAACGCAGTTGAAGCCGAATATCTTGCAAGCGATATTCTTTACGAGATCATAAAATCTGCTGGAAACTTGAGAGATGAGGATCGCATTTACGGCTTTATTTGGAGAATTGCTGAAAATACGTACTCAAATTACCTCAGAAAGAAGGCAAACCATGCGAGTCATGCAGCAGAGCTTGATGAGAGCATTGCTGACACTTCAATTTCCGCTTTGGATGATATGATCGAAAAAGAGAATCTGAATCTGCTTAGACGCGAGCTGTCTCTCTTATCAAAGCAATACCGTGTTGCAACTGTTTTGTACTATATGGAAAATCTCTCCTGCTCCGAAATTGCAGAAAAGCTGCAGATCAGTACGGAAATGGTAAAATACTATCTGTTCCGTGCGAGAAAAATCATACGAGAGGGAATGAACATGGAAAGATTATTCGGTGAAAAGAGTTACCGCCCGGGTGTTTTTGAAATTGACTTTTGGGGCACAAAAGCGGGAGATGACCGTGAGTACCTTGCTTTTGAAAAGAGAAAGCTCAAAGGCAATATTTTGCTGGCGGCGTATTACAGTCCAATGACTGCACAGGAGCTCAGTATAGAGCTTGGCGTAGCACTGCCTTACCTTGAGGACGAGCTGGCACTACTCATTGAACGGCAGTATCTTGTTAACAGGAACGGCAGATACTTGACAAATATTCCGATATTCACACTTGACTGTACCAAAACGATTGACGGAAGGCTGAAAAAGCTTACCGAATCCACAGCAGAAAAGCTTATCTCGGTTGTTGATGGATTTGAAGATCGTTTTGGTGATAGGTTTGCAAACGTAAATCTTGCTCGTTGGCAGAAGCTTTTATTGTGCCTCCACTATTCACTCATGGACACAGAGGACGATCTTAACAATAATTACGGGGAGCTACCCGTTGACGGTCCGTATTCACTTGTCAACGGTGGAGGCGGACGGGGTATCGTTTGGGGCAGAAGCACTGAAAGTGCAGCTGCAGATGAAATACCGAAAGGGATTCAGGGGATATATAACGGTTGTCATTCCGATGACGGACGCGGAAAAGTCATTGCGATGAATTTCCGTCAAACACTGAACGCACAAGAATTTGGCGGGCACATGACAAGTCCGCTGGTTTGTACTGCGGTTGATTGCTATGAGTATTTACCGACTGAATGGAAAAACATACTCGATGAACTTGGATATGCTGAGTACGGGAAGGCAAACTTTGCTGTATGGACAACCGAGGAATATGAAGAACTGCGAAAAATACTCGGAGAGTCTATTTCAATCATCTCTGAACTTAACCGCAAAACTTCCAAGATCGCGGCTGAGGTAACGGCAGACCTTGCTCCTTCTCATATTTGCAAAACTGCAGAATATGTGGGTGCATTTGTTTACCGCTTCAACTCCACCGAAAACTTGATAAATGCGTTGTTTGAAATGCATTGGCTGAAAGCAGTAGATAATAAAGAAAAGCCTGCTATTTGTGTGGTGAAGAATTAGATGAAGAATAATGATAAAGGGATTATTGTTTTTAACTGAATTTATTTGGAAACGAAAGAAAAGTTATTTATTCTATAAAATTACCGTACAGCTATTGATTGCAGCCGTCCCGCTTGCAGATACAATTATACCTAAGTTTATTATTGATGAGTTGCTGGGAAAACAGCGAGCGCACGTAGTATTTGCCTGGGTAGCAATTCTTTTAGCGATAAATCTGCTTTTCAGCATTATCATAAGATATCTGAACGGTCGAGCATTTCTTCTGAATGGCAAGTTATTTACTGATTTTCAAATAATGCTTGCGGAAAAGTTATCAAAATGCGATTTTGAAAGACTTGAAGACCCGGAATTTTTAGATTCAAAAAGTAAAGCGGAAAATTTTTTGTATGCAAACGGGCAAGGGTTTGCGGGGGTACTCGATAACGTATTTAACATTTTTGGAAAACTCGTATCATTTGTCGGTGTAGTTGCCATAATAGCCCGTCTGAATATTTTTGTTGTAATTGGATTTGTTCTGCTTATCCTACTTAATACATACTTTGAATCGAAAGTCAGACAAAAGATAGTAGAATGGGATATGGAAAAAGCTCCTGTGGAACGGAGAACGAGTTATTTTCTTGACTTGATTGAAAACTTCGCTTTCGGCAAAGAAATCCGCATTTACGGACTGCGAAAATGGATATTGTCAAAGGCAAGATATCATCTATTAGAGTCGGAAAGTTTTTATGAAAAACAAACTAAATTATCCAATAGGACAAGTTATATTTCTTCATTTATGAATTTTCTCCTGAAAGGAATTACCTACGTTTACTTGGCCGTTTCAGTTTTAAAAAACAGCATCAGCATTGGAGACTTTACTATGTACATGACAGCTCTGATGGGTTTCTCAGAAGCAATGACAGGATTAATGAGCAGTTTGTTAAGTATAAGGCAGTATGGAGGATATTACAGCGCATTAAATGATTATATGAATGTACCGCAAAAAATGTACGAAGGCAAAGGGTTAAAGGTACCTGTTTCTCCTTACGAGATCAAATTTGAAGACGTTTCATTTAGGTATGCCGGACAAGATAACTATGCCTTGAAAAATATTTCTTTAACAATAAGCAGTGGTCAAAAATTATCTGTAGTTGGGGAAAACGGTGCCGGTAAAACAACGTTTGTTAAATTGTTATGCAGACTATACGATCCAACTTCGGGGAGGATAACGCTAAACGGGGTTGACATTAGGGACATTGCCTATGATGAATATATGGGTATAATTTGTTCGGTTTTTCAAGATTTCAGGCTATTGGCTTTCAGTATGAAGGAGAATGTTGCGTTTATGAATTCCGAAGCTGAAAATGACGGTTATATAAAAGATATTTTAGTTTCAACAGGGCTTGGCGAACGGGTGAATACTCTTAACGCTGGAATTCATACAAACCTCTACCGCATTTTTTCTGACAGCGGATTTGAACCATCCGGAGGAGAGGGACAACGAATAGCTTTGGCACGTGCAATTTATAAAAATGCACCGATAATGATATTAGACGAACCGACTGCCGCCTTGGATCCAAGAGCCGAGTATGAAATATATTTGCGTTTTTCAGAAATGACCAAAGGAAAAACAACAGTATTTATATCTCACAGATTAGCAAGTTCAAAATTCTGTGATAAGGTTGCACTGTTCTCTAACGGGGAAATAATAGAATATGGTACTCATGAAGAGTTAATATTAAAAGAAGGTTGTTACAAAGAACTTTTTGAAATGCAAGCTCAGTATTACCAATAAACGCATAAAAACTGCCGAGATTGATCAATCAGATCTTTCTCGGCAGTTTGTGTAAAAGCCCGGCGGAGACTCCGTCGGGCTTATTTAGCAGAATTATTTTGATATGATTCCCACGTCGTCAAGTGAGAACGGCTCGAATCCGATGGACAGAGCAGGGGACGTGTCGGAAAGCGTGAAATCCTCGTTATCAGCATTGGCAAATTCGGGGTCTGCGATCACTGAGTGACGGTCGAGACCAAGCTTGTTCCACTCCTCAAGGGTACGTCCCATGAACGTTACCTCACCCGTTGTACACCAGTAAAGGTTGTAGTCCCAGAACGTGCTGTGAGAGAACCAATCCTTCTCGTTGAAGAGAGGACCCTCGCTCCACAGTACGATGTTCTGGCTGAATACCTCACCGTTGGGCGGAGGATTCGGAGTGTTCGGCGGGTCTCCGTAGCGTGTAAGCTGGAATTTTTCACCGAAGCAGAGGATGTTGTTTCTGATAACGTTGCCGAAGCAGTCAAAGTTGCATCCCCAACCACCGGCAGATGCCTTGGTTACGATGTTGTTCTGAACGGTAA
>JAZUBG010000258.1:0-3040 GCA_045638405.1 Eubacteriales bacterium
ACTGTAAATCTGTTGTCACTGACTTCGGTGGTTCGAATCCACCTTCCCCAGAAAAAAGACATCCAAAGGATGTCTTTTTTCATTTTCCGGGGGGGAAGGTGGATTCGAAAGGGGTCTGCCGCATCCGGTACGGGCGGCAAAATGCGCAAGCGTTTTCCCCGTGGATCTAATCTGTGTTCGCACTGGCTATACCACGAGTAGCGCCCCCCAGAAAAAGTACTTCGCAAGAAGTGCTTTTTCATTTTCCGGGGGAAGGTGGATTCGAAAGGGGTTTGCCGCACTAATCCACCTTTTTTTATTTTCAGATGAATTTAACAAAAGAATTACTATTACTTCAATAAAGCCTTAAACTCTTCCCTCTCCCTTATCGGATCAAAGCAGCTATTGTTTTTGAGACACTCAATGAACTCATCTACATCCGTGATATCCGAATCCGTAACGGTATGTTCCTCTTCAACCAATGAAAAGAAAGGGGATGTAAATTTAATTATCTTTTTGCGGTTTATCTTTGACATTTCTTCCGCATGGTATCTTGCTCTTTTAAGTTCATCTAACACTCTGTCGTACTCTTGAGTCCTGCAAAAGCAAAATGCTTTACTGATACAGTTATACTGCAATGTATTATGATAATACTGAAAGTTACCGTCGGGGAACATAATGTTCAGTATTTTTTCAATAGCCTCGTAAGCTTCAATTGATCTTTGACGAAAGCTCAATTGAAAAAGAAACTCATAAAGTTTTGTATTTGTTAGACCCTGACAATGTTTTTCTTTTTCTTCACCCTCCAAGCACCAACAAAGCAGATCATCCCTTTTCCTTTCGTCCTCCTCTAACATTGCGTATTTCTTGGCTTCTTCTTTCTTTTGGTTACAGCTAAGCGCAAGAACAATACCGCACAGTGCTTTTCCATATAATTTCGAATCTTTCGTGTTATCAAGAACCAATTTATAATGCTTCGATGAGCTTTCAAGCAAACTCTCATGTTCTTTATTATCTACTTTCAGAAGCGCAACATAATATTCCGCGGATGCCAACCATTCTACATATTCCATATTTCCCGGATATTCGGATACTGCGCGCAGTGCTATTTGATAATTCTTTTCTTTGTCATCATGCTCCCAATATCTATAGAATGCTTCGTCAAATTCTGCTTTTCTCAAATCCTTTTGGTAGGTTTCCATTCCAAGCAGATGATCTGTGGTAACATTGAATAAATTAGCAAGCGGTGGCAATAAAGAAATATCGGGCATGGCAACATCTGTTTCCCATCGACTGACCGCTTGCGGGGAAATTGAAAGAAGTTCGGCAAGTTTTTCTTGCGTCATATTTGATTCTCGTCGAAGTGATTTTATAGTTTGTCCAAATGTCATACTAATCGCTCCTTTTTTGTTACTTGTCCGGCCTGTGCTTTTATTATACCAAACTTTTAAACGATTGTCCACCTCTCAATAATTGAGATAATATAAATCCAAAATTGAGTTTTGTGTGTACACCTCTAAAACATATTTTCTCCTTTACAAAACCGTAAAAAAATGTTATAACTAATGTATAAAGCTCTCTTTTATATTTGTGAGGAAAATCATGACACCAAATCTCCCCCTATCCATCACCGTCCGCGCGGAAAACAGCGGAAGTCATCTGCAAGGCATTGCAATTGACGAAAAAAGAGAATTTCTCTACTGCTCTTTCACCACCTGTCTCCTGAAGTGCGACCTTAACGGAAACGTTGTGGGAAGCGTTAAAGGCATCGTCGGTCATCTCGGATGTATCGCTTATAACAGTGCCGACGGCATGGTCTACGGCTCCCTTGAATATAAAAATGACAGTATCGGCAAAGGTGTCGCGCGGAATATCGGCTACACGGGCGAGATACGGGACGGCTTTTACGCTGTACGATTTGACGTCTCAAAGATCGACCGTATGGACATGGACGCAGAGCGCGACGGCATCATGGAAGCGGTATTTCTCCGTGAGGTCACGGACGATTACACCGCCGAAGTCCACCGCTACGGCTGTAGCGGCATCGACGGTATGACCTTCGCACCTAAGATCGGAGAAAACGGGACTCCCGATCACTTGTACGTAGCCTACGGAATCTACGGTGACACTTCCCGTAAAGATAACGACCATCAGATCCTCCTCTGCTACGACGTCTCGGATTTTGACAAATACTCCGCTCCTCTGAATCAGTCGGATATGCACCAACACGGTCCCGAATATCCCTCAGCAAAATATTTTGTGTACACGGGCAACACCACCTACGGAGTGCAGAACCTTGAGTACGACCCTCACACCCGTACAATGCTTGCGGCTGTATACTGCGGTAAAAAGGAAAACTTCCCCAACTATCCCATGTTCTTTATCGACTGCTTAAAAACTCCCGAAAGGGCGGTACTGAAGGGTGTCGGTCACGAAGGATTGAAGCTTTCGCTCACAACGCCGACACGTGATGTAGCTCATGAAATTCCCGGAAGTCAGTTTCCTCTCGGCTCAACGGGTATGATAAGTCTCGGCGGCGGATACTACTACTTCGCAAAGGATTTCAGAGACGAGAGTGGCTTCGGCGGCAACATAACCCTTTACCGTCTCACCGCCAGCGAACCCTACTTCATTCCCGCAAGCGTAACAAAGGAATAATCATGACCTATTTACTTCTTACTCTAATTTACATCTCGTTTATCAGTCTGGGACTCCCCGACTCCCTCCTCGGCTCTGCGTGGCCAACTATGCAGGCAAGCTTCGGAGTCCCTCTGTCGTACGCCAGTTATATCTCCATGCTCATGTCCGTGGGTACCATCATCGCAAGTCTCATGAGCGACCGTCTGGTAAGACGTTTCGGCACAGGTAAGGTAACAGCCTTCAGCGTAGCTCTCACAGCAGTGTCACTTTTCGGCTACTCCGTCAGCCGTTCCTACGTACTGCTGCTTATTCTCGCCGTTCCCAACGGTCTCGGCGCAGGCGGAATCGACGCCGCCCTTAACAATTACGTATCTCTCCACTATTCAAGCCGCCACATGAGCTGGCTTCACTGTATGTGGGG
>JAZUBG010000259.1:0-3184 GCA_045638405.1 Eubacteriales bacterium
CCTGTGCCAAGGCACAGGGGGGCAGTAAGCAGAACGGCAGGAGAAAAACTCCTGCCGTTGTTTTATATTCATTTAAAACAGAGACACAATAAACTCACCGAGCATTCTTAGGCCCGTAGAACCGAGAGTCATGAGAATACCTGCCGCGAATACACCGAGAATGATCGCGGGAACGGAATCCTTAAGTCTCATACCGAACACTGCGGCAATAAGCGAACCGGTCCATGCGCCCGTACCGGGAAGGGGGATCGCAACGAATAAGAAAAGACCGATCTTTTCGTATTTCTTTACCTGCTCCGCCTTGCTGTGAGCTTTTGTTTCAAGTTTATCAACGAGTTTGTGGAAAAACCTTGCGGGTTTCAAGAAAACCCTGAGTATGCCACGACGGATTTTGGTACGACGGGGAATTTTATCCATATTAATTGTACGCTCTGCAATGCGGTCAAGCTTACCTTCAATACGAACGGACGAGTTTTTCATCCAGTCGAATATAGGACGGACAAATAAAATCAGAAAGGGGACGGGAAGACAATTACCGAGTACACATACTAAGTACGAAATCACGGGGTTTAGTCCTTCACCTGCGATAGCTAAGGGTAATGCACCGCGAAGCTCCACGATCGGTATCATGGACATAAAAAAATACTTGATGTAATCAATTAAATGTTCCACTGCAAGTCTCCGTTAATTCAGTTTTTCTTCTTGAAGGACGAGAGGGAAGCTTTGCTACCGTCGGGATATTTTACAGTAGTATTGTCGAGGATACCCTTTACACCCGCGCGGAATTCTTTGAGATACGCCTCGCGAAGTACTCGTCTTTCCTCTTCCTCATCGGAAGTAAGGCCCTCGGATTTTGCCTTTGCGGCAAGCTCATTTATTCTTTTGAGATGTGAATTTTCCATGTTTTTATTTTCCTGCCTTGTTTTTTCTTACTGTCATGTAATCTTCCAGGATGAGTCTTGCCGAAAGTTCGTCAACGTGCTTTTTATGCTGACGGCTGTCAAGTCCCGACATCGAAAGGAAGCTGTGGGCGGAGACAGTTGTAAGTCTCTCATCGTAAAGTTCAACGGGGAGTCCCGTAAGAGCTCTAAGTTCTGCGGCAAAATCGCGGCACTTGGCACTTCTCGGACCTTCGGAACCGTTCATGTTGATGGGGTTGCCGACAACGATAAGCTCGACTTTTAATTCCTTTGCCTTTGCGGCAACACCGGTGAGAGCTTTTTTGAAGCCGCCTTCAACAAGACCTGCGCGGCTTGCTACGATCTCGTCTTTATCGCAAACGGCGAGCCCGGTTCTTGCATCACCGAAATCAACACCAAGGATGATCATAAGGGAATAAATCCTTTCTTTATCAATATAGCAAAGAATCAGTTTTCTTCCGTAACCTCAGCTTTTTCAAAAGCCTCTGTCAGAGGTTTTTTCTTTTCTTCGGAACCCTTTTTCTTTTCTCTGAACTCGATTACTTCTGCAAGAGTGGGAATAGAAGTAGATGCTCCGGCTCTTGTGACAGAGATAGCGGCAGCAATGTTAGCCATTCTGATAGCGGAGTGAATGTTTCCGTTCTGCGCGTAGGAATAGGTCATTGCGGCTGTGAATACGTCGCCTGCGGCGGTTGTATCAACGGGGATAACGTTCTCAGGGGGATATACGAAATATTCCTTACCGTCAAACATGAACGCACCTCTCTCGCCCATCTTGATAACGATATACTTAGCCTGAACCATTCCCTTAAGTCTGATAGCTGCTCTGAGTGCGGATTCTTCGCAGGAGGGAGTGATTCCTGTGTAAATACGGCACTCGGTCTCGTTGGGAGAGAAGATCTCAACCTTGCCGAGCTTATCGAGAGGATAATCAAATCTGGCGGGAGCTGCATCCACGAAAACGGGAATATCACGCTCAGCTGCAAGACGGCAAGCCTCAATTACAGCGGCATCTGCGATCTCGAACTGGATATATACTGCATCAGGGTAAGATGTGAAAGCAGCTTCAAGGTCCTCAGGCTGCATATTGTTGTTGGCACCGGGGAATACGGTGATTCTGTTTTTGCCACCGTTTTCAACGATGATTGATGCGAGACCTGTGGGGTTTTCTTTGTCTTCGACAATAAAACGTGTGTCGATGCCTTCCGCCTTGTAAAGGCTCTTCAGTTTAGCTCCATTGGCATCTGCACCTACCTTGCATACGAATACACAGTCGGCACCGAATCTTGCGAAAGTGAGTGCACTGTTTGCACCTTTTCCGCCGGGGGTGTAGCTGTATGTACCATTAGTCTCAACGATAGTTTCGCCGGAGTATGGAAGTCTTTCAACGTTCTGTACAAAATCGATATTTGCGCTGCTGACAACAAGAATTCTCTTCTTCATAAAAAATGCACCTTTCTGTGTGAAAGTGTTTAAGATAAGTTTTGACACACTCAACCATTATATAGTATATTGTACCATAATGTAACCGAAAAATCAATAGTTTTTATCAGCCTGAGTGATGTAGAGGAAAGAAAATAAAAAGAAAAATAAGGCGCCACAGCGCCTTAAGATAAAGGTATGTTTCTGAACTCTGGGATTAATAATTATCGCTTTCGAACTCGTCTTTACTGACTCCGCAAACAGGGCACTCGAAGTCTTCGGGCAGATCGTCCCACATGGTTTCGGGATCGATACCGTTTTCAGGATCACCAAGGTCTTCGTCGTATTCATAGCCGCAAATGATGCATACGTACTTCATCTTAAATCAAACACTCCCGTAAGAATTTTTTCAAGTAACTGACTTGTGCAAGTATTATATCATAACATTTTTCTGTAATCAATAACCAAAACAGAAAAAAATACACGGAATACGAAAAAAATGTCATGCACATTGACATATAATAGATTATAGTATAAAACAGCAGTATTTGTTGTGCATAATGTATCTAAAAAGATGACAAAGTTTGTGCAAAATGCCATATTGACTTTTGGCGCATTATGTAGTATAATAATTGAGCATTCAGCGAGAGCTGATAAGCGAGTTGGTGTTATTGACGCAGAGGGTCCACCTGTTCCCATTCCGAACACAGAAGTTAAGCTCTGTCGTGCCGACAATACTTGGCTGGAGACGGCCCGGGAAGATAGGTATTCGCCAACACGAAACGACGGAGGTTAAGTCGGAGGCCAAGCGGTCTTAGGAAGACAAGCAACTATTGCAACTC
>JAZUBG010000260.1:0-7330 GCA_045638405.1 Eubacteriales bacterium
CTCCCACACAAAAAAATCCGCCCGACGGGCGGATTTTTCTATATAGCTAAATTTCAACTTACAGCTTGGTCACAAAGTCAGCCATTACCTCGGAGATCTTGATCTGCTGAGGACATACTGCCTCACAAGCCTGACAACCGAGACAAGCAGAGGGCTTCTTACTCTCGTCAAGTGCATTAAGTGCCATGGGAGCAAGGAAGCCACCACCGGAGTATACGTGCTCGTTGTAGAGCTCGATGAGCCACGGGATATTAAGCTCCTGAGGACAATGTGTGGTGCAGTAACGGCAGCTTGTGCAGGGCTGAGTATTCTTTGATGTCATATCCTTTGCGATACCGAGGATGGTTGCCATTTCCTCGTCGCTGAGAGACTTATTCTCCTCAAAGAATCCGATATTCTCTCTCATCTGATCGTAGTTTGACATACCGGAGAGTACAACGGTCACGCCGGGAATACTCTGGAGGAAGCGGAACGCCCACTCTGTGGGGGTACACTCGGGACGAAGTGCACGGAGCTTTTCTTCGTACTGAGGCGCCATCTTGCAGAGACTGCCTCCGCGGAGAGGCTCCATTACCCATATCGGGATGTTCATCTCGTTCAGAAGCTCGACCTTCGCCTTAGCGTTCTGGAAGTCGTAGTCAAGCCAGTTGAGCTGGATCTGACCGAATTCCATGTCCTTGCCGTAAGCGTCAAGGAATCTCTTCGTTGTCTCAAGATTACCGTGAACAGAGAAGCCGAGGTGACGGATGCGTCCGTTTTTCTTCTGCTCCATGAGGTATTCGTAGGTTCTGTATTTGGGATCGAGATACTGCTCGATATTTAATTCACATACGTTGTGAATGAGGTAAAAATCAAAATAGTCTACGCGAAGACGCTTCAGCTGCTCCTCGAAGATTTCCTCAACCTTGCCCATGTTATTAAGGTCGTATCCGGGAAACTTTGTCGCAAGGTAGAAGCTGTCACGGGGGTACTCGGAAAGCACCTCGCCCATAGCCTTTTCGGAGTTGCCGTCGTGGTAGCCCCACGCGGTGTCGTAGTAGTTGATGCCTCTCTCCATTGCGTGAGCGACCATCTCCTTTACGGCGGGGACGTCAACGTCGCTGTGCTTTTCACCGTGAGGAAGGCGCATTGTGCCCATGCCGAGGGAGGAAAGCTTAAGATCCTGAAAATCGTTGTAGATCATTTTTATGACCATACCTTTCTTTGATTTGTGATGTTTTTTGCCATTCTTGAGAATGGCAAAAATACCGACCGACTTTCGTCGGCAAGGCACACATAGGTCATAGCCTTACGTTAATTTCAGGCTTTATCCTTTGTGTATCTTTCTCCATTAGTTTAATTATAGCACAATATGTAACATGTATCAAGAGGAATTTTGCGGTTTGTATGGAAGCTATGCCCCCTGATTCCACAACTGCGGGTGGTATAATACACAGGCAGCGCTCACATCCGCTCCCTCACACGCCGGTAACTTCTATAAGTAAAATCTTCTTTTCAAATGCGCCGCGCTTCTCGGCTTTCTCTGCTCTGACCGATTCAAGTTCTTCGAGAGTATAACCGCGGGCAGCAGCCGCGGCGCGGATGACCTCAAGCAAATCGGCAAGTTCTTCAATGTTCTGATCCTTATGGTATTCAGCAAGCTCTTCATCAAGCTTTTCGTCGATCATTTTGAGATAATCTTCATCTGAGAGTATCTCGGTCTTACAAACCGCACCCGTAGACTCTATTATTTCGGGAATACGGTCTCGTACGAGTTTATGGTAGGTTTTGGTCATGGTATGGTCTCCGTTGCTACATACGATTAAAATTCACTAAGTTAATTCTATCATATAACGTCACATTTTTCAACACAAAGCAGGCAAAACGGTATTATTACAATCATATAAGACTTTTTGATTGAGTTAATGTAAAAAAGACAACCTGAACGAAAAACATTAATTTGTTCAGGTCATCTCCCCACCCCACAAATTCAAAAGTTCACAACGCTCTATATAATCGTTGAAACTGTTTATTCAATAGGAATACGTGTATTTTCGCTGACGATTTCGATCCTTATATCGTTTTCAAAGGATTTTTCGTAATGCTTAAACCGTTCAAGTATTGACACTATCTGTTTTGCAGCATCCTCAAACTTATTCGCAATCACTTCAAGACCTATGATTTCGATGTAAATACGCTCACCGTACATATCTGTAAGGCAATCCCAAAAAGCCGACCAGTTACAGCCGTAATAATCGGGAAAATCAAGAGAATCACGAATTATTTGGTGCATTTCCAGATAATATTTTACGTTACTAAAGTCAATCTTATATTTCTTTAAACTCATTTTTTCTCCTTATGGTGTTATTTCATAGAAAGTTTGATAATGATCATAGGTGACAAATATTAAACCATCGTTAGAATATAAGATTCTTTCCCGATTTCGTTTACCATCCGTATAATTTATATGTGATTCCTTTGTAATTATCGTCTGCACAGAGTACAGATATATATTTCTTATCAGTACCCTCATCCGAGTAAACTACTGTACTGCCACAGTTCGGACATTTGCCGACAGGAATTCTTCTTTTGACAGCTTTCAATGCTTTCTCCTTCTTTAACACACATTATCTGAAGAACATTCGTTCGCTAATATTATAACATACACTCCAAACTTTGTCAATATCTCTGTGTGAACAAAATGCTTGTTTTAAATACTTTGATATTATTCCTGCCACCGGCAGCGCTCACATCCGCTCCCTCTCACGCCGATCCAGTTCAAATCTTTCACAAAAAAACAAAGCCATCCGTTGGATGGCTTTGTTTTTTCGCGGAAGGAGCGTTGTACGTCATGTCCACAACAGTCCATAGTAAGCTATTGAAATTGATTTTATTGCGACATATAAATCATTTTTTATCAAACAGTCATTATATTTTAATCAATTAAATCATCTGTCCTACTGCGACTATATAATTTTAAGACTTGCAAAAACACCTCTCCATATAGCTCAAGCTTTACCTTTCCCACTCCGGATACTCCAAGGAATTCCTCGATGGTTGTAGGAAGTTTTTTGCACATATCCATAAGAGTTGCATCGGAAAATATAACGTACGCCGGAACGTTCTTTTCCTCAGCAAGTTCACGGCGCAAAGTTTTCAACTCTGCGAGCAACTTGAGATCAACGTTTTCTGTTGTCTTTTCCTTTTTTGTCTTACGTTCGGTAGGTTCTTTTTCTTTAGCTTGCTTCATCACAACAGTCTCATTACCGAAAAGTACAGCATTCGCCTTGGGCGTCAGGGCAACAGTCGGATAATCGTTTCCGCGGGATTCAATATATCCTTCAAATTCCAGATAATCAATAATCTCCCGCACGCGGGTTTCTTTATATCCCTTCAGCAAGCCATAGGTAGTTTGACTGTCAAATCCCATACGGAGAATCTTCTCGTTCTTGCTCCCTCTGAGAATATCACAAATCATCTTCTTACCGAAACGTTCTCCTGTGCGTTTGATGCACGAAAGTACCTTTTGCACATCAAGCGTAACATCAACTTCATGATACTGCGTAATACAGTTGGAACAGTTACCGCAATAATTAGACGACTTTTCTCCGAAATAGTCTAATATGAAATTACGAAGACAAGTATTGGTGGTTGAATAAAACGTCATTTGCTTCAGTCTGTCATAGTCTCTGAGTTTTAATACGTCCTGCTGTTCAGCTGAAAGCTCGGGGTTAGGTTCTGACCGTTCAATAAGAAACTGATTGGTATGAACATCTGAAGGATTATATAACAAAATACACTCCGCATTTGTCCCGTCTCTTCCTGCGCGGCCTGCCTCCTGATAGTAGCTTTCAATATCTTTAGGCATATTATAGTGTACCACATAAGAGACGTTGGATTTGTCTATCCCCATACCGAAGGCATTTGTGGCGATCATTATGCTTTTGCGGTCATACACAAAATCTTCCTGGTTCTTTTTACGAATAGCATCATTTAGTCCTGCATGGTACATCGTTACGTTGAAGCCTGCTGTCCCCAACTCCTCTGCAAGTCCTTCCACAGTCTTTCTGGTGGAACAATAAACGATACCCGAATTATTCGCATGTTTTTTCAATATTTCAATCAAAGCAGGAAGCTTCTTTTTAGGTCTGATAACTTCAAATTTCAAATTGGGGCGGTCAAATCCGGTGGTAATACGATACGGGTCATTAAGCTTAAGCGAATATTCAATATCATCTTTTACCGCAGCTGTGGCAGTAGCAGTAAATGCTGCTATGGTGGGACGGTATCCAAGTGAATTTACAAAATCCGATATCTTAAGGTAACCCGGGCGGAAATCCTGTCCCCATTGGGAAATACAATGTGCTTCGTCGATAGCTAACAGAGCAATTTTTATTTCTTTACAAACGGATAAAAATTCGGGCACAGTCAGTCTTTCGGGAGCTACGTATATGATCTTGTAGATCCCGCGTCTGATATTGTCAACAGCTTTAACATACTGCGAATATGTAAGCGAACTGTTGAGATAAGCCGCACGTATGCCGTTCTGCGAGAGCGCATTGACCTGATCTTTCATGAGGGATATAAGCGGAGATACAACGACAGTAATACCGTCAAACATTAGGGCAGGCACCTGGTAACACACAGATTTTCCGGCACCCGTTGGCATAACACAAAGAGCATCCCTTCCACTTAATATTGCGTCAACCACCTGATCCTGTCCGTGCCTGAACGTACTGTGACCGAAATACTGTTTTAATACGGTTTCCTTCGCAGAAGTAATCTCGTCACTTTTAAGAGGCGGTTCAAATTGAGTATCCTCCCTCTCCGAAAGAAGATATATCATTCTTTCTATTATCGGAGTAACTTCACCGTTTGCATACCGTCTGCCAAAGCTTCCGTTTGAAAAATAATCCTCTCGGAGCAGCATGGTAATCAATGCACAGCAATAATCGTAATCAGCAGTAGGTAAGCGAAGAAGTTCTGCATTACAGTCTATAGGGTGGGTAATCATGTAATCACCATAATTTGATTTGATGGAATCACACTTTTCAAGAACGTCGTAAAAACTCTCAACGCCCATGAATCTGAAAGATATTAATTCTCTAAGGAGTGCTGTTTTTTCTGTATCGTTCATTGTTTTACCTTCTGCTCATTCATCTCACAAGCTCATATCTGCTCATAACGATATTTACAATATCTTTTGTTCTGACTTTCATTCCGACCTTGCTTATAACTTCACTGACCTTAGCCTCCGTAACTGTAGGAATGAACTTTCTGTATTCGGGATGCGTGTCCATAACGTCATTGAAGAGGGCGATCAGCATATCATTCGCGCTCGCCTTGGCGGGATATCCACGTGAGATGAGTGCCATGTTATTGTCATAGTTAGGTGCAAGTCCGAGAAATTCTCCTGTTACCGTATCGCGGAGAAGACCAAAATTATTTGTATGGCGATCGGGATTTGCACAAATGGTGTCCATAAAGATAAGTCTGATATAATCTGGAATTGCATCGGGGCAAAGTTTTTTCAGCGCCTCAATTACGTCAAGGTAATCTTCGTTATCACCCATAAACGTCGACGCAGGCTCAAAATTCACCGATGCTCCGTCTGTGAAATCAAGAGACTTAACACACTTATCTCCACGCTCGTAAGTCGCCATATTCATTTTGAGAGAGCGTCCAAGCTCATATATGAAAAGCTCAGAGAATGCCTCGTCGTGGGTTGCAACCTTGTACATCCACCACTTGCCGTCGCGAAGCTTCCAGCACTTCTCAAAGCTTCCCACGTTGGTAAGCTCCGGTGTCTTTGAACGCTTGCTGTTTGCCGCACGATTGAAGCTGTTGTACGTTCCCTTCAGCGCAAGGTTTGAAAAGTAATCGTCCGTGAACTTAACGTCACTGTACGTCAGTTCGGAACCGATGGGACGGATCCAGTAATTGTCGGTGATAGTAGCTCCGTTCACGTGAATAACGGTTGAAACGTCATCCCTCTCCGCAAGACGGAGGGCCTTTTTCAGAAGACGGGAATTTGCGCGGTGGCTGTCAATAGCACGTGTTTCAAGCCACATATTGGGGTTCTGTATCTTCTTCAGATAGAGGGGGAGTAAAGCCTCGTTTATAACGGTAAGGGTGTCATTCTCCCACGTTGCAACGTGGACGTCTCCGCTAAAAATCTCATAGCTTCTCTTATCCATTTGACTTTTCTCCTTTCTCTGTTTCATCGGGGATAAACTCTACGATATCATCAAGCTTGCAATCAAGCGCTACGCATATCTTGCCAAGTATCTCGACTGTCACGTTGTTGCCGGCACTCATTTTGCTTATGGTAAAATTGCTGATCCCTGCCGCCGCGGCAAGGTCTTTCTTCTTCATGTCTCTATCTATGAGCAGCTTCCAAAGCTTCTTATAACTCGTCGCCATAGTATACCTCTGTGTACGTGTTTATATGTTATAACAATACATCTTTTTATGAATATATGATGTCACTATAGTTACTTAAGAACTCATCATGTTCCGCGTGTAGTTCATCCAACCGTAATAGTGCATTTTCTTTTTTGTTTAATAACCATTCCCTGTTTTTAGAGTCCCAACATAATCTGTTGTCAATTTGTTCTATATTATTTTCACACTCGTAAATCGCTTCATTAATATCAGCTAACATATGACAAGCAGTTTTCTTATCCATTTTTTCGCTCATTACATTTCACCTCGTTTTTGATTGGCATACGTTGATGCACCTAAGGATTCATATATTTACATCATTAGTATATCACAAACCATAACTCAAGTCAATCAGTAAATGTAGCGAACGCTAAATTATTTTAGCATTTTATCAATCGCGATATGTATGACCGCTCACAACATTGCCGTTATCGGCAATGTTGCCGCATTTCATTCCACATATACATTTGACTTTTTGCCGATAATATGATATAATAGTATTACCACGACAGGATGGTGATGAATTATGAATTATCTTTCCGTTAAAGAAATAGCCGCGAGATGGAACGTGGCTGAACGAAGCGTCCGCAACTACTGTGCCGCAGGACGAGTGCCCGGTGCCTTCCTGACTGGCAAGACCTGGAACATTCCCGAGAACGCGGAAAAACCCGAAAGAAGCAACAAAAAAGCGCCCGCAGTACGCACTTTACTTGACGTTCTGAAAGAAGAAAAAGAGGGACAGGTTCGCGGCGGGATTTACCATAAGATACAGATCGAACTGACGTACAACTCCAACCACATGGAGGGCAGTCGCCTCACCCACGACCAGACAAGGTACATTTTTGAAACAAATACCATAGGTGTAACCCAAGGCGGGGTTCGCGTTGACGATATTATCGAAACGACC
>JAZUBG010000261.1:0-12696 GCA_045638405.1 Eubacteriales bacterium
GACCCACACCGTAGGAAAAAAAGAAAAACGAACTGACAGATCCTGCTGCCTCTTTGGTAGCATTGAGCTGAGAGATTATATCTACCATTGAAGCATTGTAATTGTATCTTCCAACGTACGCTGACGTGTAAGCGACCCAACACAGAAATATCAGAAACTCAGATCGTTTGTTTTTCATTAAACGTGTCATGTTTTAGTCTGTCCTCCAAATGCAGTATTAGGGTAAAATGACTCTTCCCACCATGGCATATTATAGCACACACTTCATAGGTATGCAAGAGGTGTTATTGGTATCACAAGGCAAAAAAAGTTCCCTGACAGATGCTCGCTCTGTCAGGGGACCTTGTCTCAGATATTTAATTATAAGTACCGTGTCCGTCACTTCCATCTTCCGAGGGCGATCTCGGTACGTTTTGAATACACTATCTTCCCTCTGTGTATTCCGCTGTCATATCCGAGATCACCGCTGACGACAGTACCGTCTTCAAGTATAATATTTCGGTGTTGCCGATTGTGCTCAACCTCTAATCTTCCGCTGTACAAAACATAGTCTTTCTTTACGTAATCACACCACCCGGGGAGCATAAAGCCAAAAAGAATTATAAGAGACAGAGTTAAGCTCACCGCGCACAAAGCTACTCCCGAGTAAAGCTCACGCTTTAACTTCTTTCCGTGTTTTCTTTCAAGTTTGACGAGCTCATTTTTCGCATAAGCGTCACTCTCAGCGCGTTCTCTGAGACGAACCATACGCTCTTTCAGCTTGCTATTACCTCCGCGGCGGAGATAGTAAAACAAAACGATCGTAAGTCCTGCAAGTGCTATGAATATTACGGTAAAGAGCAGCGAAAAAAGCAAAAGTTTCACTTCGTTTATTTCAATTCCCTGATACACAAGCTCACCGTCCTTTTACCATATTATATCATGAAAAATCAAAGGAGAACATTTATGAAGACCCACGTGTCTGATGTATACAGATACTCTCTACTCAAAACGCAAAATATTCCTTCGCATTTTCGTAGCAAATACCGCGGACTATCTTACCAAGAGTGTCAATGTCGCGGGGGTATTCTCCGTTTTCCACCCACTCACCGAGAATACTGCAAAGAATTCTTCTGAAATACTCGTGGCGTGTGTATGAAACGAAGCTTCGTGAATCCGTGAGCATACCGATAAAGGTACCGAGGCAGCCGAGGTTGGCGAGAGCCTTCATCTGTGCCTCCATGCCGTCCTTGTTATCGTTGAACCACCAGCCTGAACCGAACTGTATCTTTCCCTTAGCGGGCCCCTTCTGGAAGTTACCGAGCATTGTTCCGATAACGTAATTATCCTTGGGGTTCAGCGTATAGATTATGGTCTTAGGAAGGGCGTCCTTTCGCTCAAGAGCATCAAGTATTCTTGAAAGTCCCACAGCGATGCTGAAATCGTTTACGGAATCAAATCCCGTGTCGGCGCCCAGACGCTCAAACATTATTGAGTTGTTGTTACGGAGTGCACCGATATGGAGCTGCCATACCCAGCCTCTCTTTGCATATTCCTCACCGAGCGTGACGAGCTTTTCGATGATCTCGTCGTTCATTTCGTCGATCGCGTGGTCGGAAAGGCGGCATCCGTTCTCGTGGAAATAGTCCATTCTCTCGGGCAAGTCAGACTTTAAGTTATTAAGGTCGGGACGGAATGCGGGAATGACCTTCGTTTCAAAGTCACGGAGCTGTTTGTGATAGGAAAGGTCGTCGTAGGGATTGTCGGTAGTGCAGATGACCTCAACTCCCGAGCGTCTGATAAGACCACGGCAGGAAAATTCGTCTGATCTAAGCTTTTCGTTTACAGAGTCCCATATCTCCTTCGCAGTGTCGGGAGTAAGTATGGTGTCAATATCAAAATATCTCTTCAGCTCAAGATGAGTCCAGTGGTAAAGGGGATTTCCGATGAGGTAGGGCATAACGCCCGCGAAAGCGCACCATTTATCAAAGTCGTCGGCACCTCCCGTGATATATTCTTCGTCCACGCCCATAGTTCTCATCTGACGCCACTTATAGTGGTCACCGCCGAGGAACAGGTCAAATGCGTTCTTAAATTTATAGTCCTCCGCGATCATCTTAGGAGAAAGATGGCAGTGATAGTCGATTATAGGCTGATCCTTTGCAAAGGTGTGATACAGTTCCCTTGCGGTTTCAGTTTTAAGTAAGAAGTTGTCATTTATAAAGTTCATTGTGTTGTCCGTCCTTTGTGGTGTTTTAATAATTATTTGCAAAATGTACTCTTAAACTCTTTTATAACACTTCTGAGTGTATAGTCTATTTTTCGATCGCAAAAATCTTGGATATTTTCAGGTATCTCTTTATAAAATGCTTCTGCAATTCCTCCGGCTATACATGCTTCGGTGTCCGCGTCACCACCGAGAGACACCGCAAGCCGTAAAGCACTTTCATAATCCTCTGATTCGAGAAATGCGATGATCGCGGGAGGCACGCTGTAAGAGGAACGACTGTTGAAAACATATGTTGCCTTTATATCTTTTAGTTTTCGGGACAGATCATAGTGATATTTTCTCTCTAAATATTCCTTGATTCCGTTCTTTGATTCACCTTTATCGGCAAGAAAAACGGCAGAGGCTACTGCTTGCGCAGCTTTAACGGCTTCAGGATGGTTATGTGTGAAGTAACAGCTTGCTTTGGCTTGAAGCTGTACCTGCTCAAGTGTTTCGTAAGCGTATCCTATGGGAATAACACGCATGGCGCCCCCATTTGCGTAACTGCGGTTTACTTTAAACAATTCCGATCCAACCCAATCGGAAAACATATTACCAAAGCCTGCGTATGGATAATATGAATAGTACTGTCTGTACTTTCCTGCGTACTCAAGACCTCTTCGGCGGACTTGCCAACGGGTAATAGGCAAGGGATTATCAAGTATAGCCTTACAAACGGCAACGGTTAAAACAGTATCGTCGGTAAACGTACTGTCATTAGTGAACTCAAAGTTGTAGTCTTTTGTACAGTGTGATTCGTAATATGAACCTATAACATCACCGTAAACAGCACCAAACATACTGTCACCATCCTTTCGTGTTAATTATAGCACAGAGGAGGCTGTTGTGCAAGGGTGAAAGGCTCTTTTGTTGTGAGGGAGAATACATAGTAAGCTTCACAAATTGGTAGGGGGCGGCGCCTTCGACGCCCCGTTTCGGAGGACTAAGACATATTTCCATGTCTCAGTTCCTTCGTTTCGGGACGTATCGTTTACTTTGCAAACAGTGGCGCCGTCCCCTACGTTTCCTTTAGCGTTTTGCTGATTATTTTTCTTAATGCGACAACCCAATGGTTTTATTTACTTAGTCGGCAGCCATGCGGCAATCACCGTTTCCCAGTCACGTCCTGCGTGGGCGTAGTCCACAAGATAATATTCTTCACCGTTTTCATCTTCAAAGCGCATCTTGACAAGGCACGGTACTCCGTCCGTTATCACGTTTTCGCAAAGTGTTCCGTGACGCGGAACGGCAAACACGGAGTCCGCCGCCTTTCCCGTACGGCTGTCTGCGGCAAGCACAAGAGGACCTCTCGTTACGGCAACGTAATTGTCCTCCGATGCTTCACGGTAAACCTTTACGGGAGCACCGCTCCAGTATCCGTTTATCTTCTCCGACATATCGGTGAAAATGACATCCTCGTCAAGACCGTCGGGATAGTGAAACTTCAGACGCATACCAAGCTTCAGCTCAACGGTATCGTCGCTCCACGTTTTTCTGTAAACCGCATAACCATTCGGCATATCTGCCCAGCCGGGATTTCTGAGTCTCAGCGTGAACTCTGCAGGAGTCTCCGATACCACGTGTATCTTTACGTTTCCGTCTGCGGGGTAATCCGTGTCAAAGGTGAGCTTAACGGGCACGCCGCCGCAGACAAGCTCTGCTTCACCGCGCTCGTAGAAGTTAACGGTAACCGTGTCGCCGTCTACCGTGACCGCATTCCCTAGGAATACGCCAACTCCCGCCGCTCCGATACACGCACAACATCCGTAGTAGCTCATGTCCGACAGTATCTGACATCCTCCAACCTCTTTTCCGCGCTTACCCGGGGTAAGTGGGCTGTAGCTGTCAAAGGGAAGATCAACGTGCACGATGTCAAGGTGCGGGTTCGACTCAAATAGCTCCTTTGCCTCGCGATGCTCCGTGTTGAGCGCGCCGAGATATGCGTTGTAGAAGGCTCTTTCGATCTCGTCGGCAAACGTACTGTCGTCAGTAAGCTTCAAGAGGCGTGAGAACATCTTCATCAGCGTCACCGTGACACAGGTCTCCTGCGCTATCTCGCGCTCGCCCTTTTTGATGGTCTGACGGCTTGCCGTGTGATCAAACAGCTCGTGAGTCATGCCGCTGCCTCCGATTATGGACATTTCGGAATCTATCAACGCCTTCGCATAATTGACAACCGCCGTTTTATATTTTTCGATTCCCGTTGCCTCGTAGTACTCAAGCAGTCCTTCAAAACATGAGGAAAGCTCATACGCCTTTGACGTGCCGTACTGATAGGGGTAGATACGGTTTTCAAAGGCAAGCTCAAACACGTTCACGCCCTCTGCGGCACCGAGGTCAACGATGTATTTTGAAAATTCAAGATAACGTTTTTCGCCTGTAAGACGGTAAAGTCTTACCATAGGCTCGAGAATTGACGAAGAATTGATGCCGAACCAGCAGTTTGACGTTCTTGTGATCGACTGCTTATCAGGGCCGATATGCGCGATGATATAGTCAGCGCATCGGGAGATAAAGGTAATGATCTCACCCTTCAGCACCTCATCTCGGCAAACGTCTAAATAGTATTCCAAGGCTAAGATAACGTATTTTCGTCCCCACATATCCCAACCGTTAAATTCCGTGTCACGGGTATAAGAGGAAACTCTTCCGTCTTCTTCGGCTACAGTCAGCATATCGCGGACGGATTCAGTAAGGACAGCGTAAAGCGCTTCGTCTCTTGTATAGCTGTACACAAGAGCCGCGCCTCGCATCATCTTGCCCCAATATTCGCCTCTCCAGCCGTTATTCTTACCGTCGCTCTGAATACGGTACTGATCGACGAACTTCTTCCACATCTCACGGTTTAAGAGATGTTCTCTCACAAGAAACTCTGCCGCGTCATTGGCAATTCCGTTATATTTTAGTTTGGGAGTAGTCATAATTCCACCGCCTTTCTTAAGGCTATTATATCACAAGAAATGCATGGGTGCAATATGGAGACGTAAAAGAAGAAGCACTTCTTACGAAGTGCTTCTTCTACTCGATAAATACATTCTTTAATCAAAACACTGTTACTGCCGCTTCGCATTCATAACTATCCCTAACACTATCCAAAAAATTGATATGACGACTGCTACGGTAATGGGTATCGCACCACGTTTATTGTTATAGTCAGAGATCAGTATACATCCCCAGATAATCAGTGCAAGGACGGCAACTAAAACGGCAAGCGAAACTGTGAACGCCACTGCTCTGTACTTTTTCGACCCTCTATTCTCTTCTGGGACGATAAACATCATAAGCTCAAGAAACATCTCAAACAGAATCTCAAATACAATTTCCATATGATGTATATCCTTTCTAAGTATACGTCACTTACCTGTCAGCGCTGAAAATCTCAAAATTTTCGCAGTAAAACGAAAGTTGTCCGTTTTCATAATCGTTCACGAAGAATCTTGTGTCCTTACTGTAACCCCGTGAGGTATAGTCAAGAATCTCGAATCCTCCGATTTCAAAAGGGTACGACACATCAGACAGATTAATGCAGGACACGTTTTCAAAAACTGCAAAGTAAGAGGCTTCGTTTTCGGTGATAAAGGTCATTTTCACGGCGAGTATTCCGTCGAAGTGCTCTACCCAAAAAGCCAAAACAACTATAATTTTTCCGTCAAGCTCCGCGAGATTCTCACAGTTCATAAATACCGTCTCCTTTTAATTTTACACATTGCAAAATACTTTCAGCACCTCTGCTCTGTTTCCGTCATACACCAAAAAACTTTTTTCGGCTTCCGCCTTCTCTATGTTTTCAAGACCGTCACTATCCGTCAAAACAACAGCCTTACTGCAGATCTTCTCACCGACTATCCGATTGGCTTCGGCAATTTCCGTCTCTATGTACTCGTCAAGTGACATTATCACACGTTTTTCGTTGCCGTTTTCATCGATGTCTTCACACATATATAACCACCGGTCTTTTTCAAAGTCATATTCAAAGAAAAAAACGTTTACAACGATAAGAGTATCTCCGAAAACGAAGAAACCGCGTTCAACAAAATCATCCTCCGGGTTGAAAATGAATTTTATCGGTAAACCGTTTCTTGCGATTTCATTATACAACTCGAAATGTGTACCGCTACCTTCAAAAAGCTTATACTTTTTACGTTCGTTTTTATAAAACAGCGATCTTTTGTATCTGATATAATCAAACGGCAATATACAAAGAAGAATTATCACCAAAACGAACGCAAGCGGCACACCGAAAAATACAGTGAATAAAAAATCCCAAATTTTCTTAATTATCTTTTTCATTTTCGCACCTCACAACTGAGAAAAGCTCAAAATCTCACAGTACAAACTGAGCATCAGCACGGGTATTCCCACGGCGTACGTAAGACGACGTTCATCTTTTTTGTCGCGTCCCGTGTCCTTTGCCGAATAATGCACTATTATCATAAAGCACAACGGCAGACAAGCCGGCAGGAAAAGGATGGTAGATATTCCTCCTCGCAAAGCGAATCTTATGCTGTCAACGATTACAAATTCAAGAAAGATCACTGCTCCGCACAGGAACACAGCCTTGTTCATACTGTCTGTCAACTGCCCCTTGAAACACTTCCGCAAAATATGAATAAAGATCGGAACGAGCAGCAGACGTATATAAGCATGAATGATCACATCTATCACAAAAGCATCGGTTATCAGCGCAATGATCTCCAATGTAACGAGCACCGCTGAGGCGAAGATTACGCCTGCGGTTACAATGATCTTCTTCCGTTCCGGCATATAGTCACCCGTTCTCACCCAAGGATCTTTTCAAGCACGTCTCCCACAGCCTTTGCCATGGAAGCAAATCCGAGATCGTTGGGGTGGCATCCGTCCACGGTACCTTCGTTGCCTGCCAGCGCCATGAGAGTTCTGCCATCGATAAAGTATACGTTACGGTCGCCGCTTTCGAGTGCGTTACGGTAGGTCTTTTCAACGATACTGCGTCGAACCTCTTCATCCTCTGTGAGACAGTAAACGGGGCGGGACATCATAATAACGGGAACGTCGGGGTGAGTCTCGCGGATACGCTTGAACATCTTCTCATGAGTCTTCTCAAGATGCTCTGTGGTGGGTGCGTTGTGGTCGTAATCATAGACGAACACGGACATATCAAGTCCGCTGATATACTCCGTTATGGCATCCTCCCCCTTTGCGCTTCCCGAGAAGCCGAGGTTTATATAGTCCGCGTTAAATCTGCGTGACAAAAATCCCTGATAAGAGTTACCGGGGCGGGATGCGCATCCGCCCTGGGTTATGGATGAACCGTAGAACACGATTGGCGTTTCAATCTCATAAGACGTCGCCTCACACACGGTCGCATCTTCACTGACGCCAACGTAAAGGGACTCAACACCGCTGTAGAGGGGGAAGTTTATGGTTATATCCCTCATCTTACTTCCGTTAAGCTTGGCGAGGCTTTCGTAGCCCTCGGTCATATTAAACGGAGGCTGGAAAGTAGCTGCGTACTTTTCCTCACCGTCCTCATTTACGTAAAGGTCAAAGCCTGCTGAACCGCAAACGGTGAAGTGGGACATTTTATCAAGGTTGAACATTTTTGTATGGATAGCCACAAAGGGACTGTCCGTTCTGAAGCGGACTCTGCCGCCTGCGGTGTTGGAATTGAGATAGCAGACGCCCTCGCTGACGTTCTTCGCTACCGCATCGGGCATACGGGTAAATCTACACTCCTCGTAAAACACTCCGTGGAGTGAAAAGGGAGCCTCGCGCACGTCGTAAAACTTGACGTCATCTCTGCCGAGCTTGGTCTTGACCACAAAATTCGGGTCGATTTCGAAAATGCTTGCCATTGTAACCTCCGTGTTATGTTGGATACATGCTGTGTCTGCACCGAAACAACTCTTTTAACCCATTATAACATAAAAAAAACGGTGCTGCAAGTAGCACGGTGAAAGTGAACCGTCACCCGTTTCGCCCGTAGGGGCGTACCTATGCGATCGCCCACTTCCGTAAAGATTTGGTTTTTTCGTTATCTTAGAAGAAACCATCGCCCCCCATTTATGGTAGGGGTCGGCGCCTCGACGACCCGACGTGCCGCGAGAGTTTGGTTTACGTTTTCCTACAAAAAAAGACACCATCTCAAACGCCGAAGTTTTCTTCGCTTCGCTCATCTTCCTTGGCTTCTTCCTTGTAAGATAACGTTCACCTTTCTCGTGCGAATACTCGCACGAGAGAAAAACGAAAAGGGAGCCGCGAGGCTCCCTTCAACTTGGTGACAAACGCACACTACGTTTATTTTTCCTTTATTTGGCGGTCATTTCAGATAGCTATAAAAACTGTTTCTTCCGTCACCGCGTTTTACGAAATATCTCGGAATATTGTGCGGAGTATATTCCCAGACGTTAAAGGGTGATTCCGTGGTATACGCAAAATCAAAATATTCACTCGCTACCGCTATAACCGTAGAGTTATATTCTCCCATAGGGTACGCAAGAGCTTTGACGTCTTTTCCCGTCAGCGATTTTATTATCTCTGACGCGGTCTTAAATTCGTTACGCATAGTATCAACGTCTATTTGGCTCAGGTTATAGTGGTTTGCAGTGTGACACTGAAATGACACAAGTCCCGACTCTGACATTTCTCTTATCATATCACCGGTAAGGTAACCTTTTGTGTCTATTTTACTGCTTATCAAAAACACTGTTGCTTTTGCACCGTACTTCTTTAGTAGCGGAAACATATTCGTGTAATTGTCAACGTATCCGTCGTCAAATGTCAGAACAACAGAAGGTTTTTCGGAATATCTCCATGCATCTGCAAAAATGTATTCGTAGCCAAGCTCGTTCAACAAATTGAGATGTTCTTCAAATTCAGCAGGGCGTACGAACAGTGAGTCGTTTACACCGTTCAGCTCATTACGGATCAAGTGATACATCATAACACGAGGAGCATACAATGTCGGTTGTGGTTCCACGTACACAGGCTCAGAGTCACTTTCCTGTGAAGTTACAGTACTTTCTGTAGTCTCTGTTACAACGTCACTGCTCTCGGGAAGTTTTTCACTTTCAGGTTCGCTGTAAACAGGCGTGGTCACAGGTTCAATTTTCTCGGTCTTAGGCTCTTCGGAATCACTTTCCGAAGGTTCGCTTTCTTCAGACTTGCTCACTTCCGTTTCACTTTCCGAAGGTTCGTTTTCTTCAGACTTGGTCTCTTCCGGTTCGATTTCCGAAGGTTCGCTTTCCGAGTGCTCGTTTTTTTCGGAGTGAAGCGTTGTTTCCGTTGCTTCGGTGCGTGATTCATTTGTCGTTTCTGCAGGATTATTTTCGTTTTCTGTGTTGCTCTTTTCTCCACAAGCACAAAGTTCAAGACACATCACCATAGCAATAATAACGGCTATTGCTCTTTTCATTTTGTGTTTCTCCTTAAGAGTACAAATAAATTTGACGAAAGTCACTAAATATATTATAGACATTTTGCATCTAAAAGTCAATAGACATTTTGCATCTATTATAAAATATATTTGAGTGATTAGCGTGAAAGTTACTAATACCATATCTTTTGCAGAGCTATTTCACTTGTAAACAAACACTAAAAACCAACTATGAGGATTTTTATCTGCTACACAGATACGTGTCTGTTTCATAATCTTTTTTGTGCAGTCGTAGGCTGAATGGAGATCAATATGAAGTTTACTTTCGGTGAAAAAATTAAAATATTGCGTGAAAACAAAAACATTAACCAAACTGAACTCGGCAAAGCAGTTAACATGACACAGCGTAAAGTATCATATATCGAATGCGGAAAATACGAACCGAGTATTGAAGATATTGTAGCTCTGTGTAATTATTTCAAGGTATCCTCCGACTATCTGTTATCCCTGCCAAAAAATTATCAATATCCGGAAAGATAAAAGCGAACCGATGTTGTCAGTTCGCTTTTTTACTTTTATCCTCAATGCCTGTCCCTACAATGTGTGAGATGATGCATCGTCTGTTTTACGTACAAATTGCTACGAAATAAGTATCGACGCTGTTGTAGTGGAAACTTCGATGTCTTGATTCTTTTTCCCTTTGTTTTACTTTCATCCACCTGTCGAATCATCGCTTGCATTCCGCAAGTCTGCGAACAAATTCAGTTATTTCGTTGCCTATCCGCGTCAGTTCCTCTAAAAACTCCTTAGCCGTCACGCGATAGATGCCCGAATGCACCGCGGAGAACCTGAGCAGTCTGTCGCTCGTTACCATTCGTATGCTGTAATCGGGGCCAAGTTCGTGCATTACCCTTTCAATGTACGTGTCGGCGGTTTCATCAGCCTTGGTATACACTACCTTGTAGCCGTCGTGCATAAATTCCGTTCCCCTGCCGTCCTTAACGAGATAAGCGTCAAACACAAGCAGCAACTCGGTTTTGGTGTAAGAAACGTAGCTGCTCAGCAGATTCATGAGATCATCCCGCGCTTTTTCCAGGCTGTAGGAAGCGGTCTTTTTAAGCCCCTCGTCGGAGTAGATAAGGTTATATCCGTCGATTATAACCATGTTTCTCTGAGACGTTATAGGTTTTGACCTGCGCGGCTTCTCACGGCTTTCAACGGATACTCGCTTCGGCTCGCTGAACCTTCTTTGCTTTACGGGACCGTAGGTGCGGAGAATTATCGCTTCAAGCTCCTCGTCGCTTATTCTGTATTTGCGCGCCAGAGTAGCCGCCTTCGGTATTATCCTCACGCCTTCCCCCGACTCCTTCAGGTCAACGTCAAGATGCTTGTGACTGTCAACCTCACTCCAATGCACCGTATAGCCTGCACCGCCCCCGCAAAATACGGAATGGGGAGGATTATTAACGTCACTCTCGGGGTCGTACCTCGCGTCAGCGACTACAGCCTCCGTGTTATGACACGGTTCATATCCGTCAGAGGTACAGAAAAGTCTGCCTTTTCCACGGGTGTACGAAATTACCTCCCTAGGATAATCGTGGATCGCGGCAACGGGTGCAGTACCGCATATTACAGAGCTTTCCGTGTCCGACGACTCGATCTCAAAGCTTGCGCTTCGCGCCTGCAGGTCGGACATGGCTCTGCCGACGCATGAGGCGGGTACCTCAAGTCTGAAACGGTAGTACGGCTCGAGAAGGGTACATCCAGCCTTCATGAGACCGTGTCTCACCGCTCTGTAGGTCGCCTCGCGGAAGTCCCCACCCTCAGTGTGTTTGAGATGTGCCTTGCCCGCAACGAGAGTTATCTTCGTGTCTGTAAGCAGTGCTCCCGTAAGAGTACCGCGGTGGTCTTTTTCGTATAGATGGGTGAGTATCAGCCTTTGCCAGTTGGTATCAAGCATATTTTCGGGCAGATTCATGTCAAACACAAGTCCCGTGCCCTTCGGCTGAGGCTCAATGAGCAGCTGTACCTCCGCGTAGTGCCGCAGAGGCTCAAAGTGACCCACACCGATAGCCTTGTCCGCCGCCTTTTCCTTATATAATATTTTTCCGGCTCCAAGCGTACAGTCAATTCCGAACCGATCATTGATAAGTCTTTTTATAAGCTCGGTCTGTACCTCGCCCATAAGGCGTACCTCTATCTGCGAAAGCTCTTCGTTCCACATAAGGTGCAGAGACGGATCTTCCTCCTCAAGCTCTTTAAGCTTCGGGAAGAACAGTCTTATATCACATTCCGGCGGAAGATGAACAGCATAGGACAACACCGGCTCAAGCAGAGGTTTACCCGTGTCTTTTTCAAGTCCAAGTCCCTGACCTACGTAGGATGCGGATAATCCGATGACCGCGCAGATCTCACCTGCCGCAACCGTATCGGTCTGCTCAAACTTATCTCCAGAATAAAGCCTTATCTGGCTTACCTTTTCAGTGGTGCGGACACCGTCCTCGGAGAGATAGCATATCTCATCGCGCACGGTGAGAGAACCGCCCGTTATCTTCATATAGGTGAGTCTCACGGCTCCGATATGTGAAATTTTATAAACCTTTGCACCGAAAGCATCATCCTCGTAAACGGGTGGAAGTGTATATCTGTCAAGAGTGTCAAGTAAAAATTCAACACCCTCCATTCGCAAAGCTGAACCGAACAGGCAGGGGAAAAGCTTACGGCAGCTGATGAGAGATGCTATATCCCCGTCGTCGATGCCTTCACCCGCAAGAAAGCTTTCCATAAATTCCTCATGTACGAAGGCGAGCTTCTCTTCAAGTTCTGCCCGTCCCTGAGACTCTAAAAAACCGATGCACGATGACGAAAGGACACATGACAGCTCCGATTCAAATTCTTCCTTCAGCTTTATTCCTATATCGCATTTGTTGACAAAAATGAAGGTGGGCACACCGTAATGCTCAAGGAGCTGCCAAAGGGTGCGGGTGTGGTTCTGCACACCGTCCGAGGCACTGATAACGAGCACAGCGTAGTCGAGAAGCGAAAGAGTACGCTCAGTCTCGGCAGAAAAGTCCACGTGTCCGGGGGTATCAAG